>JBAQKU010000664.1:0-5488 GCA_049301315.1 Telluria sp. | reverse complement strand
GCGCTGGGCACCAGGGCCGAGGCATTGGTGCCGGCCGGCCAGCCGCTCGCGCAAGCGGCGAGCGCCGACAGCTGGGCCGTCGGCCAGCCGTACTTCCCGGAGGTGGCGGGCCAGCAGGGCCCGGAGGTGAAGGCGCTCGCCGTGACCCAGTTGCAGGTTCCGGCGCGCCAGCCCGACTGCGACAGCGAGCTGCATAGCCTGGTCGCGCCGAATGGCGAATCGTGGCCGGCCAGCTCGGGCTATGTGGATGGCTACCAGGTGTCGAACCGGGGCGACGAGATGAAGCTCATGCTCGACAACAGCGCCAATGCCTCGCCGGTGTTCGTGAAGGTCTTCGACCTGGACCGGCGCTCGAATGTGCGCCATGTATTCGTGCAGGCGCGCGACTCGATTTCCATCGACAAGCTGGCCGCCGGCAAGTACGAGGTGCGCTACCAGAACATCGAAGTGGGCGGCACGCGCGCCGAATGCGTGGGCCGCCGCAAAGGCGCCCTCAAGCAGGCCGCGGCAAACTAGGCGGCGTTCTTGCTGGCCACGCTCTCGATCAGTCCCATCTCGCCCGACGACATCAGCTTGTCGATGTCGACCAGGATCAGCATGCGTTCGTCGATGGTGCCCAGCCCGATCATGTAATCGGAATTGAAGGCGCTGCCCATTTCCGGCGCCGGCTTGACCTGTTCCGGGGTCAGGGTCGTCACGTCGGACACGCTGTCGACCACCATGCCCATGATGCGCCCGCCGATGTTGAGGATGATGACGACCGTGAACTGGTCGTACACGGGGGTGCCGAGGTTGAACTTGATGCGCATGTCGATCACCGGGATGATGATGCCGCGCAGGTTGATCACCCCCTTGATGAATTCGGGCGCGTTGGCGATGCGGGTGACCGCCTCGTAGCCGCGGATCTCCTGCACCTTCAGGATGTCGATCCCGTATTCTTCGGAGCCAAGCGTAAACGCGAGGAACTCGTGGCCCGCGATGTCGTTTCCGGAGCTTGTGGCGCCGGAAAGGGAGGAAGAGGTGGCTTGCATGATTGTCGTCCTTGTCAAAAAGGCAGCTGTATGGTCAGTAGCGGGCCTGCGGCCGCTCGCCCTGAAAGATTAGCAGACTCTACTATGGATTACGAGCTTTCAGTGTTGCCTATGCGCAAAAATGTGTCCAGGGAAGCACTGGACTTGATACAGGTATTGTTGTTTAATCATCCTGTCTTTCCCATTTGTATTGCCCGTGCTTTCCCTTCAAGGAGCCCGCATGACCGCCCCCGACGCGCACGACGACGATTGCGCCAGCTGGCTGATCGAGGAAGATGAGGACGGCGCGCCCGGCGCCGGCCTGTCCGGGATCGACCAGCGCCTGTGGCGCGTGCTGATCGTCGACGACGACGCCGACGTGCACGCGGTCACCCGCCTGGCGCTGCGCAACGTCAGCTTCAAGGGGCGCGAGCTCGAACTGTTCTCGGCCTACAGCGGTGAAGAGGGCTTTCGGCTCCTGCGCGACACGTCCGACATCGCGCTGGTACTGCTCGACGTCGTGATGGAAACCGATAGCGCGGGCCTGGTCCTGGCGCGCCGCATCCGCGAAGAGCTGGGCAACCAGATCGTGCGGGTGGTGCTGCGCACCGGCCAGCCCGGCCAGGCGCCCGAGCAGCGTGTGATCGTCGAATACGACATCAACGACTACAAGGCCAAGACCGAGCTGACCAACCAGAAGCTGTTTACCACCGTGATTGCGGCGCTGCGCGCCTACGAGAGCCTGATCATGCTCGAACGCAGCCGGGTGGGGCTGGGCAAGATCCTGGCCGGCGCCACCAACCTTTACCAGGTGCGCTCGCTGCGCGAGTTCTCCTCCGGCGTGCTCAATCAGGTCAGCGCGATCCTCGACGTGGGCGCCGACGGGGTGCTGTGCCTGATGTCGGGCAGTGCCGGCGCGCCCACCGTGGTCGCCGCCACCGGAGGCTATGCCAACCTGGCCGACAACGAGGTTATGCCGGCCGGCCATCCGCTGCTGCCGGCCATCGTCAAGGCCTTCCGCGAAAAACAGAGCCAGTTCGAGCACCCGGCCAACGTGCTGTTCATCGGCACCCCGGAGCAGCACCAGTTGTGCATCTCGGTCACCCCGCCGTGGCCGCTGGCGCCGTTCCAGCGCGACCTGCTCGAGCTGTTCTGCCAGCGCATCGCGGCCGCCTTCGACAATCTGCACATGTTCGGCCAGTTGCGCAAGGCGCAGGAGGCGACCGTGGTGGCGCTGGCCGACCTGGCCGAGTTCCGCGACCAGGGCACCGGAGGCCATGTGCGCCGGGTCCAGGAGCTGTCGGCGCGCATCGCGCGCCGCATGCGGGAGCGCGGCGTGGCCGATGACGAGCTCACGGAGCAACTGATCGACATGATCGGCCTGGCCAGCATCCTGCACGACGTCGGCAAGGTGTCGACGCCCGACCAGGTGCTGCTCAAGCCGGGCCCGCACACCGCCGAGGAGCGGCGCGTGATGCAGGCCCACGCCGCGACCGGCCGCGCCATTCTCGAACGCGCCTCCCTGATGGTCGAAGGCGTCAGCTACCTCACCTATGGCGCCCAGATCGCCGGCTCGCACCATGAGCATTTCGACGGCGCCGGCTACCCCGAGGGCCTGGCCGGACGCGCCATTCCGCTGGCCGCGCGCATCGTGGCCGTGGTCGACGTGTTCGACGCGCTGCTGCACCGGCGCCCGTACAAGGAGCCCTGGCCCTGGCCCGACGTGGTCAGCTACATCGTGCAGCGCAGCGCGGCCCAGTTCGACCCGGAAGTGGTGGCCGCGCTGCAAGATGTGATCGACATCGAGCAGCCGCCGCCGCCGGCCGGGCCGGGAAAGTGATTTTTTGACAGCATTGGCGCCCGGCGCTTGCGCACATCCCGGCCGCTTCATAGGAGGGACCGACGAATTTAACTATTTTTTTCTTGCGCCGTAATATACTCTTGAGACAAACTGCGCCCACCTCAGAGCGCGGACGAGAATGAGCCCGTACCAGGGCTGACTGGAAAACCAAGAAATGAATGAACTCGACGGACTCTCTGCGCTCATTATCGAACCCCATTCGGGCATGCGGGCAAGCATCCACAACATGCTCAATCTGTGCGGCCTGACCAAGATCGATCACTCCGCCAGCTCCAACAACGCAATCAAGCACGTGGGCACGAAAAGCTTCGACCTGATCCTGTGCGAATACGACCTCGATGGCGGCCAGGACGGCCAGCAGCTGCTCGAAGACCTGCGCCACCACAACCTGATCAGCCTGTCGACCATGTTCTTCATGGTGACCGCCGAAGGCAATTACGGCAAGGTGGTGAGCGCGGCCGAACTGGCCCCCACCGATTACATCCTCAAGCCGTTCACCGCCGACCGCCTGCTCGAGCGCATTGCGCGCGCGCTGGAAAAGCGCAACGCCTTCATGCCGGTCTACGAGTGCATGGATGTCGGCAACCAGCGCGATGCGATCGTGGCCTGCATCGAGGGCGTGCGCAACCATGCGCGCTACGCGATCGACTTCATGCGCCTGCGCGCCGAGCTGCACATGCTGATCGGCGAGCCGGCCGAGGCCGAGCCGATCTACCAGCAGCTGTACGACGCCAAGTCGATTGCCTGGGCCCGGCTGGGCGTGGCCAAGACGCTGTTCATGCGCGAGCGTTACGGCGAGGCGCAAGCCATCCTCGAGGCGCTGGTCGAGAGTAACAAGAAATTCGTCGACGCTTACGACTGGCTGGCCAAGACCCATGCCGCCATCGGCGAGCTGCAGAAGTCCCAGGTGGTGCTGAGCGACGCGGTCACGGTTTCGCCGCACGCGGTGCGGCGCCTGCGCAAGCTGGGCGAGGTCGCGCTCGAGGCGGGCGACACCGAGGTCGCCGAGAAGGCGCTCAAGCAGGTTGTCAGCAAGGCCAAGTACTCCGAGTTCCGCGACCCGGAAGACCACGTCAAGCTGGTCCAGACCCTGGTCAGGAAGGGCGACCCGGTGCAGGCCGCCGCCGTCATCCGCGACCTCGAAAAATCGATGGGCGGGCAGAAAAACACGGCCGCGTGCAGCGCCATCTCGTCGGCCATGCTGCACGAGTACACCGGCAACGAGGAGCGTCTGGGCGAAGCGCTGGCCAGCGCGCTGGTCGCCTGCAAGGACAGCGTGGGCCTGTCGGCCGAATTGAAGCTCGAACTGGCGCGCAACTGCCTGCAAAACAAGATGGAAGCCGGCGCCGCCGAAGTGATTCGCGACGTGATGCGCGACGCCCCCAACAATGCCGCCGTGGCCAAGGCCATGAGCGTGTTCGAGGCGGCAGGGCACGCCGAACTGGCGGCCAACATCGCGCAGGAAAGCCGGCAGCAGGTGATCGACCTGGTCGCGACCGGCGCCGCCAAGGCCAGGGAGGGCGACTACCGCGGCGCGGTGTCGCTCATGACCGAGGCCGTCAACAAGCTGCCCAACAATCCGCAGGTGGTGTTCAACGCCGCCGTCGCGGTTCTCAAGTGCCTGGAAAACCTGGGCTGGGACGATCGCCTCGGCCAGTACGCGCTGTCGCTGATCGCCACCGTGCGCCGGCTCGAGCCGACCAACGCGAAGCTGCCGGCGCTGGCCGGCCTGCACCAGCAGATACTGAAAAAATACGACAAGGGCCTGCGCTCGAAGAAGGCCTGAGGCGAGCATCCATGGCCAGCAATTTCAACCAGTCCGCTTCCGAGCTCCAGTCGCGCCGCGTGCGCAGCAGCTTGCTCAACAAGGTATGCGGCGACGAGGACATGTTCGCCCTCGGCAGCTCGGTGGCGCGGGTGGTGCAGATGGCGTCCTCGGACGACCATGGCACCCACGACCTGGCCTACTATGTGCTGTCGGACGTGGCGCTGACCCAGCGCATCCTGCGCCTGGCCAATACCGCGCAATACCGCACCGCCTCCGGCACCTCGGTCACCACCATTTCGCGCGCCATTTCGCTGCTCGGCTTCGACAACGTCAAGACCACCGCGCTGGCGATGCTGCTGGTCGACGCGCTGGCCAACTGCGCGCACGCGCACAGCGTGCGCATCGAGCTCGAGGCGGCGCTGTGCGCCAGCCTGGTGGGGCGCGAGATGGCGCGCCACAGCTTTTACCAGGGCGCCGAAGAAGCCTCGATCGGAGCCCTGTTCAAGAACCTCGGGCCGCTGCTGGTCGCCTCGCACGAGCATGAGCGCTACCGTGAAATCGCGACCCTGACGGCGGGCGGCAAGCACACCCAGGGCCAGGCTTCGCAAATGATCCTCGGCTGCAGCTACGACGCGCTGTCGGAGGCGGTGCTGGCCGAGTGGAAGATTCCCGAAGTGATCGTGCGCTCGCTCTCGCCGCTGCCGGCCGGGGCCCAGAAAGTGGCGCTCAACCGCGGCGAGTGGATGCGCCAGGTGGCCTCGTTCGGCATGGAGGTGGCCAAGCTGCTGGCACGCGCGGCCGACCCGGCCGCCTCGCCCGAGTCGCGCGCGCTGCTGACCCGCTACGGGG
>JBAQKU010000663.1:0-5834 GCA_049301315.1 Telluria sp. | reverse complement strand
AAGTCGACCAGGCGCTTGCCGCGCGCCGCCGTCCACACCCGCGCCGCCTTGCTCGCGACCAGCGTCTGGTAATGCAGCAAATTGATGAGACGGCTTTCAATCAGTTGCGCTTCGCGCAGCGGAGCGGTGATGCGCAACAGCGGTTCGCCGGCGAAGAAAATGGTCCCTTCGGGCATGGCGTCGAGCGCCCCCGTGAAGCGCAGGTCGTGCAGGGAATCGAGGAAGGCCGCATCGAAGCGGCCGGTCGAGCCGAGCCAGGCAAGCTCGTTTTCCTCGAAGCGCAGCGCGGCCAGGAAGGCCAGCACCTGCGCCAGGCCCGCGGCGACCAGGTAGTTGCGCTGCGCGGGAAGCTGGCGCACGAAAAATTCGAACACAGCCGTCTGATTCATGGCGCGCGAGAAATATGCCTGCAACATCGCGATTTCATACAAATCGGTCAACAGGGCGCTATCGGCGTAGTGTCTCATCCTCCCAGCCTATGCGCGCCGCCTGCCTCGATTGCGACATACATCAATCGTCCGCCTGTGCGCCGGTGGCGGCACCCGGAACGAAACGGCCAGCGGCGCTGTCACAATCCTGCCCCCTCACGATACTGCCATGGAAACGTCCACCCCGGCGCCCGGCGATGCGCTCCTGATTGTCGATGTCCAGAACGACTTCTTACCCGGTGGAAGCCTCGCGGTTCCCGCGGGCGACCAGGTCGTTCCGGTCCTGAACCGCGCGCTCGCCCTGTTCGACGGCCGCGCCCTGCCCGTCTATGCCACGCGCGACTGGCACCCGGCCAATCACTGTTCCTTCCTGGCCCAGGGCGGCATCTGGCCGCCCCACTGCGTTGCCGGCAGCGCAGGCGCGGCGTTCGCCGCGGCGCTCGCGCTGCCACGTGAGGCGGTGGTGGTGTCGAAGGCGACCGAGCCCGGAAAGGACGCCTATTCCGGCTTCGATGGCACCACCTTGGCGCAGCAATTGCGCGCGTCCCGGGTGGAGCGCCTGTTCGTGGGCGGACTGGCGACCGACTATTGCGTGCTCAACACCGTCAAGGACGCCCTGCGACAAGGCTTCAAGGTGATGCTGCTGCTCGACGCGATCCGCCCGGTAGAGCGCCATGGCGGCGACGGCGCAGCGGCAATCCGGGAAATGACCGGGCTGGGCGCACACCCGATGCGGGTCTCGGACTGGGATGCCGGGCTGGTCCCGCCTCAATGAAACTGGTATAGTCGAGCGCCTTGTCAGAGTGCGATCAACGCCCTTGACGCGCCCGCCTTACCTTGAAACCCTCCCTGTCAGAACCTGATGAAATGTAACGTTACCGTAATTGGCCTCGGGGCCTTTGGATCTACCGTGGCCCTTGAACTTAGCCGCCTGGGAAACGACGTGCTCGGCATCGATTCGAATCCGGCCCGCACCAACGCGATTGCCGACCAGATAACGCAGGCGGTCATTGCCGACGCGCGCGACGAACGCGTGCTGCGCGAGCTTGGCGTGCACGAATCGGACGTGGTTGTCGTTTCCATCGGCGAAGATATCGAAGCGAACATCCTGATCACGCTGGTGGTGAAGTCGATGCCCAAGCCGAAGGTGTGGGCCAAGGCGCTCAACCCCAACCATCACCGTATCCTGGAAAAGCTGGGGGCCGATCACATCGTTCATCCCGAGCACGAGATGGGCCTGCGCGTGGCGCGCACCCTGATTTATCCGGAAGTGCTCGACTACATCGGTCTTGGCGACGATCAGTTCATCGCCGAAGTGCGCGCCTCGGAGCGGCTCAGCGGAAAAACCCTGGAGGCGCTTCACCTGCAGGAGAACGAGGTCCAATGCCTGCTCGTCAAGCATTCCTCGCTCGCAATGGCGCCGGTTCCCGCGCACTACCGGTTCGAGCTGGGCGACCAGATTGTGCTGCTCGGGACGCTCACGCGCCTGCGCAGGATTTCAAAATATCTATGAGGCACGCACCGAGCCACGATTTCGTCCACCGGGCTGAAACGCGCTTCCTGCAGCTGCGCCCTCCGCAGGCACTGATCCTCTCGTTTGTCGGTCTGTCCTTGCTCGGAGCGCTCTTGCTCAAGCTCCCCTTTGCGAGCCATCTGCCCACCAGCTGGAGCCAGGCCTTGTTCACGGCGGTGTCGGCCGCCACCGTCACTGGCCTGACGGTGCTCGATACCGGCAGCCATTTCACCCTGTTCGGCCAATGTGTCCTGTTGTTCCTGATCCAGTTCGGCGGCCTGGGCTTGATGACCTTTGGCGTCTTCATCATCTACCTGACGCAGGACCGCCTGAGCATGGGCCACCGGGCCGCGCTGAGCGAGGCCCTGAATCAGCCCGGACAGGACAAGCTGCGCCGCCTTTTGCTGTCGATGTTCGGATTCACGGCCGTCATGGAGCTGCTGGGAACGGCCTTGCTCGCGATCCAATGGGTCCCGGAAATGGGATGGTCACGCGGCCTCTACTACAGCTTCTTCCATGCCGTATCCGCATTCAACAATGCCGGCTTTGGATTGCGGCCCGATAACCTGGTGGCGTATGTCGCCAATCCGCTGGTCAATACCGTCATTTCGCTCTTGTTCATCTTGGGCGGTATCGGTTTTGTCGTCATCGCCGACCTGATGCACACGCGGCGCTTTCGCGATTTCACGCTGCATACCAAGATCATGCTGCTGGGCACGCTGGCGATCAACGCGGTGGCGATGTGCGCGGTACTTGCCCTGGAGTTCGGCAATCCGGCGACCCTGGGCGGAATGGCCGACCTGGGCGGGCGCCTGTGGGGTGCGTGGTTCCAGGCAGTGGCGCCGCGCACCGCCGGCTTTAATACGCTCGACATCGCAGCGCTGCTGCCTTCAACCGTGCTGCTGGTGATGGTACTGATGTTTATCGGGGGCGGCAGCGGCTCGACCGCCAGCGGAATCAAGCTCAGCACCTTTATCGTCATGCTGGTGGCCACGCGCGCATTCCTGAAGGGGCAGGAGCGCCCGGTGATCTTCGGCAGGAGCCTGGACCCGCCGACCGTACTCAAGGCAATGGCAATTTCGATCATGTCGCTGTTTTGCGTCGTGCTTGCCACCTTCCTGCTGACAATTACCGAGTCCGCCAGCTTCCTCGACCTTGCCTTCGAGGCGGTCTCGGCGTTCGGGACGGTGGGCCTGACGCGCGGCGTCACCGCGACCCTGACGCTGCCGGGCCAGTGCGTCATCATGGTCTTGATGCTGATTGGCCGGGTCGGGCCGCTGACCCTGGCATTCACTTTGGCCAACCGCCAGCGCGCCCCGATCGAGTATCCCACCGGCGCGGTCAATATCGGTTAGCGAACGCGCACCTGTGGCTGTGCCCGGTCTTGTGTGCTAATATAAACAGATGCGTGTCGTGCTCAAAGCCCTGCTTGTCTGGTTCATGTTGCTGGCTGTGCCTTTTCAAGGCTTTGCCTCGGCAACCATGCTGCTATGCGCTCCGCTTCCGCTTCCGCTCAGCTCGGCGCCAGGCGTCCAGCATGGGCAGCACGCCGGCTCCGCCCATCAGCACCATCAGGCCGGCGCCGTCGCGGACCAGTCGGATCATCATGCCGGCGGCAAGTGCGGTTCCTGCGCCGAGTGCTGCATTGGCGCACTCATCGCCCCATCCTGCCTTCCCAGCCTCCCGGTTGCGGCACCGCATTACGTCGCCATTCCATTCGACATGGGCGAAGTTCCGTCCGTCGATCTCGCCTTCCCCGAGCGTCCGCCCCGCTTCGCGCGCTGACACCCCTGGCTGACGCCCGCAATTCGTTATTCCATTAACGCGTGGCGCGGCGCATCAGTTGTATCGATCGCATTTTTGCGCGAATAACAATCTCGCCTCACCGAGGATGACATGAATACCTTGCACCCGCTTATGCGCGCTGCCATCTGGTGCGCGCTATCCGGCGGCGCCTCCCTTGCGCACGCCACCGACCAACCCGGCGCCCTCCCGGACGCGGCCGACCCCGGGCAGGTCGTGCCCGCTACGCGCTACCAAAGCGTGATGCAGTACCGCGCTGCCCCGCCCGCCCCCGAGTCACCAGAGAAACAATGGAAAGCACTGAATGAGCAAGTCGGCTCGCAAGATTCGATGGCGCTCACAGCCAAGGACACCGAAGCGCCTGCCGCAACGATGCCCACGCAGCGCGCCGCTGAGGCGGCACCGGCCACGCCAGCCGACCCGCACGCTGGACACAAGATGAAGGAGGGCAAATGAGATCGATCGCCTGTTCCAGGCTGCTTGCCCTTGCGGCACTGGCCGTGCTCGCCAGCGGCTGCGCATCGGTCACGAGCGACCGCGGCTTCGACGCCGTGGCCCAGATGACCAAGGCGCGCAGCGGCAAGGACGCCGTGCTGGTGCGCAACGAGGCCGACGCGCGCGCCATGGCCGAGTCCGTCAATGCAATCTTGCGCCAGCCGCTCTCGGCCGACGACGCGGTGCAGGTCGCACTATTGAACCACCGCGGGCTCCAGGCAACCTATTGGGAGGTCGGCATCGCGCAGGCCGACCTGGTGCAGGCCGGGCGGCTGCAAAACCCCTCGTTCGGATTCAAGCGCACGCGTCAGGGCGGCGAGCTCGAAATCGAACGTTCCCTCACTGCCAACATCGTCAACCTGCTCACGGCCCCGCTGGCGCGCCGCATCGAAGCGCGCCGCTTCGAACAGGCCAAGCTGCAAGTTGCCAATGCGATCGAACAGCATGCGGCCGAAACCCGGCGTGCCTATTACGAAGCGGTGGCCGCGCTGCAGGGCCTCGCGTATGCGCACCAGGTCGAGCAAGCCGCCGAAGCAGGCGCCGAGCTGGCCGGGCGCATGGCGCAGGCCGGCAACTGGAGCCAGCTCGACCTGGCCCGCGAGCAAGCCTTCCATGCCGAAGCCTCCGCCGCTGTCGGGCGCGCCGCCAGGCAGGTGTCCGCCGCGCGCGAGAAACTGACCCGTCTGATGGGCTTGTGGGGCGCAAACAGCAGCTACCGCCTGCCCGAGCGGCTGCCAGAACTGCAGGACGCTGCGCTCGCGCTTGAAGACATCGAACGCACCGCAGTGCGCGAGCGGCTCGATATCCAGGCCGCCAGACTGGACACGGCCCACACCGCGGCCTCGCTCGGACTGAGCAAAACCACCCGCTTCATCAACGTCCTCGAGCTGGGCTACACCGAAACCAGCGCTTCCGGCGCCGCCAAGGCGCGCGGCTACGAGCTCACGCTCGAGATCCCGCTGTTCGACTGGGGCGCGGCGCGCATGGCAAGGTCCGAAGCGATCTACATGCAGTCGGTCAACAACCTGGCGCAGGCAGCGGCCAATGCGCGCAGCGAAGCGCGCGAAAGCTACCTCGACTACCGCGGCTCGTACGACCTGGCCCGGCACTACCGCGACCAGGTGATCCCGCTGCGCAAGAAAATCTCGGACGAAACGCTGCTGCGTTACAACGGCATGCTGGTCAGCGTGTTCGAGCTGCTGGCCGACTCGCGCGAGCAGGCCGCAGCCGTCAACGACTACATCGCCGCCCTGAAAGACTACTGGATAGCGCACACCAACCTGACGGCGGCCCTCGGCGGGCGCCTGCCGGGCGAACCACGAAAGGAAGCACAACAATGACATCGCGCAGATCATTCCTGAGCGGCGCCGGCGCCGCCATGGTGGGCGCATCGCTGGTCAGCAAGGCCGGCGCGGCCACGCTGCCGGAGGCGCCGCTCCAGTCCTCGCCGAACACGATGCCACCGCTGGCGCCGCCCAACGGAAGGCCCTACAACCCGGTCGTGACCCTCAACGGCTGGTCGCTGCCCTGGCGCATGAAAGACGGCGTCAAGGAATTCCACCTGGTCGCCGAACCGGTCGTGCGCGAGCTCGCGC
>JBAQKU010000662.1:0-4696 GCA_049301315.1 Telluria sp. | reverse complement strand
ACCTGCTGCTGCTCGCTTACTTCAAGTACGCCAACCTGATCGTCGCCAGCGTGGGCGGGCAAGGCCAGCTCGACATCGTGCTGCCGGTCGGCATTTCCTTCTTTACCTTCACCCAGATCGCATTTTTGGTCGACAGCTACCAGCGCCAGGTCAGCGAATACCGCTTCACCCATTACATGCTGTTCGTGAGCTACTTCCCGCACCTGGTGGCCGGGCCCGTGCTGCACCACAAGGAAATGATGCCGCAGTTCGCCGACCCCAGGAACTATTTGCCGTCGGCCGCCAATTTCGCGGTCGGGTTGTCGATCTTCGTGATCGGGCTGGCCAAGAAGGTGCTCATCGCCGACAACATCGCGCCGCTGGCCGGCCCGGTCTTCGAGCCCGGCGCGGCGCCCTCCCTGGTAGAGGCCTGGACCGGCGTGCTGGCCTACAGCTTCCAGCTGTATTTCGACTTCTCCGGCTATTCCGACATGGCGATCGGGCTGTCGCGCCTGTTCGGAATCAAGCTGCCGCTTAACTTCGACTCGCCCTACAAGGCCGCCGACATCAGCGAATTCTGGCGCCGCTGGCACATGACCTTGTCGCGCTTCCTGCGCGACTACCTGTACATAGCGATGGGCGGCAGCCACCACGGGCAGCTCAGGCGCTACCGCAACCTGCTGCTGACCATGCTGCTGGGCGGCCTGTGGCATGGCGCCGGCTGGACCTTCGTCGCGTGGGGCGCCCTGCACGGCCTGTATCTGGTCGTGCACCACGCATGGCAGGCATGGAGCGGCGTCAGGCTGGCGCCGCTGGCCGGGCGCATCCTCACGTTCCTGGCGGTGATGCTGGCCTGGGTGTTTTTCCGCGCGCCCGATTTCGCCACCGCCTTCGACCTGCTGTCGGCAATGGCCGGCGCCAACGGCATCGTGCTGCCGCGCGCGGCGCAAGGCCTGGCCGCCTGGCTGCCGGCATCGGTCGTCTACGGCGGCCTGCGCTGGATCGAATTGGACAGCCTGGCCGTGCCGGCACTCGCGCTGGCGATGCTGCTGGCATTCGCCGCGCCCAGCACCCAAGAAATATTCTGTCGTTACGAGCCTGCTTTTGAAAGAATATTTCGTCCCAAAGGACGCCTGGCGTTCACCTGGTCGCCCGCGCGCCTCTGGAGCCTGGCGCTTGCCGCCTTGTTCGTCGGCTGCGTGTTCAGCATGAACCGCGCCACCGAATTCCTCTACTTCCAGTTTTAGCGGCCATGCGCGCCTACCTCGCCCTTTTCTGCTGTGTCTGCACGCTGGCGCTGACAGGGGTGGCGGGGCTCAATTACATGGTCGATCCCTACCTGACCCACCAATGGGATTCGCCGCTGCTGCAGCGCCTGCGCCCCTCGCGCGAGAAGCTCAGCGCATGGGGCAAGACCTATGCGCTGGCGCGCTACCGGCCCGACGTGCTTTACCTCGGCAATTCGCGCACCGAGCTGGCCCTGCCGGTGCGCCTGCCCGTTTTCTCCGGCGCGGCCGTTTTCAACGGCGCGCTCTCGGGCGCCTCGCTGGGCGACGCGGTCGCGATGGCGGGCCATGCGCGCGCGCTCAAGCGCCTCGGCACCGTGGTGTGGGGGCTGGACGCGCCCTCGTTCTCGATGCTGGCCGGCGCCACCGACTTCGACCGCGACCTGGTGGCGGCCGGCGGCCATTATTTCGCCTGGCGCGGCCTGCTCGACCTCAAGCGCGCGCTGACGCTCGACATGACGCGCGACTCGCTCGCGGTGCTGGCCGGCTCGTTCGGCGCGGTATGCCGCTCCAGCCTCGCGTTTTTCGGGCAGCGCGACGACAGCTGCATGGCCGACCGCACTGCCGGATGGCGCGGCACGGCCGAGGCGGTCGCGCCGCGGCTGGGCGAATTCATGCGCGGCGCCGGCCCCACGCCGGATGCGCTGACGGGGCTGGACGACATGCTCGCGCAGTTGTGCCGCGACGGGACCCGGGTGCGCCTGTACATCAACCCGACCCATGCGAGCACGCTCGACGCGCTGTACTGGCGCGGCAAGGGCGGCGCGCTGGAGCGCTGGCAAGCTTCGCTGGCCGTGCTGGCGGCAGAGCGCCGCACGGCAGGGTGCGACCTGCGCCTGTTTGATTTTTCCGGCTTTAACGCCATCACCACGGAAGCGCTGCCGCAGGCGAGCGGGCGGCGCGAGATGGCCTATTACTGGGAACCTTCGCATTACCGCGTCAACGTGGGGCGCATGATCATGCAGCGCCTGTTCGGCGGCGAGGCCGACCCGGCACCGCCCGATTTCGGGGTCGAGCTCGAACCGCCGATGATGGCCGCGCACCTGGCCCGGCAAAGGGAAGGGCGCGCACGCTACCACGCCGAACATGCGCTCGAAGCGGCGCTTGCGCGCAGCCTGGCCGAGGCCGAGGGCGCGCCAAAACCGGCGCGCTAGAGTTCAATCGCGTGCGCTCACGCTGCCCGACATGCTGGTGGGAAGAGGCGAGATGTTCTGGCTGGCGCGCAGCACCGCGCAGCCTTTTTCGCAATCGCGCCTGCTCTGGGCGAGCGCGGGAAACTCGCTTTTCCAGCGCGCCAGGATCGCCAGCTCGTCGGCGCGTCCGGCGTCGTCCAGGAACACCGTGGCGCGCGGCGCGAGCCGGTGGAACAGGGTCGGCCCGGCCGGATAGCGCGCCAGTGGGCCGACCGCGCGCGGCGGGCCGTCGATGACCAGCATGTCGATCGGTGTCGCCTTGGGCAGGCCATCGAGCGTGTACCACAGCCAGCTGGCCGCGTCGATCGGCAGCGCGCGCAAGGGCGCCACCACCACCTCGGCAAATGACGCCAGGCCGTGCCGGGCCAGGTGGGCACGGGTCTGCTCGGCGTATTGCTCGTCGTGCTCCAGGCTGACCACCTTGCCGGCGCCGTTGAGCTGCATGCAGCGCGCCAGCACCAAGGTCGTCACGCCGCTGCTGCATTCGACCACGGTGCGCGGCTTTTCCTCGAGCGCGTGGCGCGCCAGCTGCGCCAGGAAATCGGGCGAGGCGGCCCAGCCGCGCGTGGCGGGCAGGCTTTTCGTCAGCCCCAGGTCGAGGTACAGTCCCTTCAAAGCCTCGAGCTGGCGAAACAGCGCCACCGTGTCGTTGCGGCTCGCATCGCGAAATTCGTGCAGCAGGAGGTGCATGTTGCGCACCTTGTGCAGCAGGTACGCGGTCAGCACGAGCAGCAGGAAGATCAGCAGAACGGTTGTAAACGGAAACATGGCACGCTCCTTTTTGGTTCAACCGACTTTGCTGACGACATAGCGAAATTTTCCGGAGGGGTCGGGCGCGATCGCACTGACTTCGTCGATGGCGATCGTCACCCCGGCGCCAAGGCGGGCCTGGAACCCGGTTTCGATCTGCGCGCGCAGGGCGGCGCCGAGCGCCGGCATGGCCACTACCACCACGCGCGTGTGCAACACGCTTTCCTGGATGATCTTGAAGGCGCGGATCTGCGGCAGGTCGCGCAGGATGTAGATCAGGGCCAGTCCGTGCATGACGCTGCCGTCCTGGGCGTGCACGAAGTCGGTGCTGCGTCCTTCGATTTGCTGCAGCAGGGGCAGGGTGCGCCCGCATGCGCACGGGGCGCTGCCAAGCACGCCGATGTCGCCGGTGGCGTAGCGGATGAAGGGATAGTCGCGCGTGGCCAGGTGGGTGACCACGATCTGGCCAGCTTCGCCGGGCGCGACCGGCTGCCCGGCGCCATCGAGGATTTCGACGATCACGTCTTCGGCCGTGATATGCATGCCGCCGGCCGGGCATTCGTGCGCGATGAAACCGGCGTCGCGCCCGCCATAGCCGTTCGCCACCGGGCAGCCGAAGCCGCTCGCGATGGCATCGCGCTGGTCGTCGTAGAGCCGTTCGGAGGTCACGAACGCGACCCGGATGCCGAGGTCGTCGAGCGCCACCCGGCGTGCGCTGGCGTGGCGCGCGATCAGGCTGAGCGCGGACGGGTAGCCGAAGATCATGGCCGGGCGCAGGCGCCGGATGCGCGCCACGAACTTGTCGAGGCGCGCGGCCGGCATGTCGAAGGCCGGCAGCAGGGTGCTGCGCATCAGGGCGTCGCGCAGGCGGCGCACATGGTCCTGCGCCTTCAGTTCGATCGGCGAGCCCCACACCACGACTTCACGCTCGCCGATATCGACGCCCCACCAGCGCGTGGCGCGCCACTTGGCCGCCACGTCGTGGGCGACGCGCTCCCTGCCGAGGTAGAACACCAGCGGCTCGCCGCTCGAGCCTCCCGTGTTCGAGCGCGCCAGATGGCCCGCCACGCCGGAGCGGAAGGCGTCGCCGTGGGAGCGCATGGCGTCCTTGGTGAGCACCGGCAGGCGCCGCAGGTCGTCCAGGCTGTCGACCTGTTTCGGGTCGAAGCCGAGGCGCGCGAACAGCTGCGCATAGTACGGCACGTGCGCGTGCGCGTGCTGCAGCAGGGCGCGCAGGCGCTGCAGCTGCAGTTCGCGCAACTGCTGCGGGCTCCACCATTGCGACTGTTCCATGCGCTTGCGCAGCCGGAGGCTGGGGTGGCGCTTGCACGCCTCCTGCAGCGGAAACAGCAAGCGTCCCACCAGCGCCGCGTGCAGGCCGGGCCTTTCATGGGAAAGAGTGCGGCGGTACAGCGCTTCCAGGCGCGGCGCAATGCGCGGCCAGCACAAGCGCTGCGCCAGCTCCAGGCCGGCCGCGCGCATCGCTGC
>JBAQKU010000661.1:0-7186 GCA_049301315.1 Telluria sp. | reverse complement strand
GCGCCGCAGTTCATGCCCCCGTTGTGCCGGAGGCCGGCGTCGCGGCGGTCAGCTGCGCGGCCCGCTCAGGCTCCGTCGCGATTGGCGCCTCGGCCGGATTCTTCGGCGTCATCCATCGCATCAACCGGGTCGCCCCGACCCGCGCCACCGTGCTGCTGCTGGGCGAAAGCGGCGTCGGGAAAAGCATGTTCGCTTGTGAAGTGCACAGCAAGAGCGGTCGCGCCGGCCAGCCATTCGTGCAACTGAACTGTGCAGCGATACCCGAGCAGTTGATGGAATCGGAACTATTCGGTGTCGACAAGGGCGCCTATACGGGGGTTGCCGAATCGCGCACCGGCAGGTTCGAAGCAGCGGACGGCGGAACGCTGTTTCTCGATGAAGTTGCGCTGCTGAGCTTGACGGCGCAAGCGAAATTGCTGCGCGTGCTGCAGAGCGGGGAGCTGGAACATCTCGGCAGCACAAAAACCCGCAAGGTCGATGTGCGCGTGGTCGCGGCCACCAATGAAAATCTTGGGGTGGCGGTCGAAGAGGGACGTTTTCGCAAGGACTTGTACTACCGCCTGAATGTTTTCCCCATCCTGATTCCACCGCTGCGCGAGCGGCGTGCGGATATTCCGCTGCTGTTGGAACGCTTGTTGCGCGAACTGTGCGCGCGTCACGGCCGGCAAGTTTCCGGCGTGACCAATCGGGCCATGCAGGCTTTGCTGACACATCAGTGGCCGGGAAATATTCGCGAACTCGAAAATGTGCTCGAGCGCGGCATCATCCTGGCCGAAGAAGGCGGCGCGATCGATATTTCCCACCTGTTCAGCGTGGATGAGAATCCGGCGAATTCGACACTGCTCGGGCTGAGCGAACTCGGGGCCCTGACACCGGACCCGGCGCGTACGATCGAGCCTTCGCAAGGGGCCGCAGCGTCAATCGATGATTGGGCCGCGACGATCATCCGCAGCCAGGACGCCACCTTGGGCCAGATCGAAGCGGCATTGCTGCACGCTGCGCTGGAATCGGCCCACGGCAACGTCAGCAAGGCGGCGACGCTGCTCGGTCTGAGTCGTGCGCAAATGGACTACCGTACGAAGAAATCGCCCTAGCGGTTTGTCGGACTCAGATCTGAACCACAGTGCGGCGGTCGTACGGAGCTATTGCCGCACCAGGGCTTTGGCCCGTGCGTCGCGTTTCTCCACCGCCTTGAGCAGCAGGAGCAGCAAGGTGCCGACGACCATCACGCCAGCGGCAAAGTACAGGCCGGCGTTATAGTTGCCAAGGACGGTGGCCAGCCACGCGGTAACGGCCGGGCCGGCGATCTGCGCGATGCCGTAGAAGAGGGAAATCTTGCCCATCATCTTGGCCGGGCGGGTAGGGTAGTAACGTCCGACCATGGTCAGCACCAGGCTGACCATGCCGATGAAGGTTGCACCGAAGAGCAGGGCGCCGAACAGGGCGGTAAACAAGCCCGTGGCCATGACCGGCAGCACGATCCCCACGATTTGAAACAGCGCCGCCAATATGAGGGCGTTCAAGTCGCCCGTGCGGCGCGCGATCAGATCCCAGACGATGCAGGCCGGCGCGGCACCGATTCCGATGGCCATGAACACCAGGTTGCCCTGTCCGGCCAGTCCCGGCAACTTGTTTACGATCGCCACGATGAAGGTGGCGCTCACCACATAGCCAATTCCGGCGCAGAAATAGGCGGCCATGAAGATGCGCAGGTAAAGCGCGCTGGGCGGATCCTCTTCCATCGTCTGGCCGCTGGCGGTCAAGCCGCTGCGGTCCGGCGCCGGCAGCCAGCGCAGAGCGGGCACCAGCAGCAGGCAGCCGAGGGCGGTGAAGGCGAACCACTGCTGGCGCCAGTCCAGCCAGGGACTGAACAGGACC
The DNA here is from genome assembly GCA_049301315.1 of Telluria sp. GTDB lineage: Bacteria > Pseudomonadota > Gammaproteobacteria > Burkholderiales > Burkholderiaceae_D > JBAQKU01. Next base: position 5,308 of record JBAQKU010000661.1, on the reverse strand, counting down.
ACCGCTGCGGCACAGCCAGCAATGCCCAGCCCGATCCCGGCGAAGTGGATGCCCAATTCGCTTTTGTGGTTATGGCGGATCAACCAGTTCAGGATCAGGCCGGTCCCCAGCAGCATTCCGGCAGCACTGCTAAGGCCGGCTACATAGCGCGAGATGGCCCAGATGGTCATGTCGGTGGTGAGCCCCATCACGACCGTGCTGGCGACAGCGAGCAACATGCCGAGTCGATACAGGCGGTCCTTCAGCACCAGGTCACTGATGAGCGAGGCGATCAGCGCGCCGGTCATGTAGCCGGCGTAGTTGATCGACGCCAGCCAGCCAGCTTGCGCAATGCCAAGCCCTGCTTGCTGCTGCATCAGCGGGAGCAGGGGTGTGTAGGCAAAACGGGCAACGCCCAATACCAGGATCAAACTGAAAATGCCAGCGCTGAGAACCTTGATCCGCGCTCGTTGTTCACTCATCTAGATACGTTTGGCTGTATTGAAAGCCGCCTCGCGATTGATCGTGCCAAGCCACTCGGCGCGCGTGATTTCATAGACAGAGGCGTTCATGTCGTACCACGTCTCTTGACCTTTGTAGCGCATGCCAAGGCGCTCCATTACCCGCGCCGAGCGAAGGTTTTCCGGGTGGCATACCGCATACAGTATCTTGGCGTCGAGGGTATCGAAGGCAAATCCCGCCATGCAGCGCGCGGCCTCCGACGCAAAACCCTGGCCCCACTTATCCTGGCGCAAGCGCCAGCCAATTTCCAGGGGATTGTTCTCGACGCGCCCAAGGTTCTGGATGCAGCCCGCGCCTATGATGTCGTTGCTCGTTTGCTCGATCAGACACCACCAGGAAAAGCCCAAGGCGCTCCAGCGGCCTTTCACGCGCTCGATACTGGCAAGCGTATCCTCGCGCGTGTCGGGTTTGCCGGTGACATAGCGCATTACCACCGGATCGCTGTTCAAGGCATGCAGCCCATCGACATGGGCATCGCCGATCGGTTCAAGCCTGAGCCGTGCCGTCGTCAGAATGGTCATGGGCGTCCTGAACTAGCCATGCGAATGATGGGTCGCCGTCAAGCGCCGCATCAGCGGCAATGCCGCCAAAGCGATCAAGGTACAAACGATCGCGGCAACCCCCAACTGGTTAAACAAGCTGGTATAGATCGGCAAGGTCTGTACGGGATCGACGATATCTTTTGGCACGCTGGCGAAATTGGCGACCACCCCGCCCAGGTATTGGGAAATGCCGACTGCGACGAAGTAGGCGCCCATCATGAAACCGCCCATGCGCGCCGGTACATAACGCGCGATCATGGCAAGGCCCAGGCCGCTAACGAGCAACTCGCCCAGCGAATAGAAGCCGTATCCGATGATCATGACCCAGGACGAGGTCTTGCCGGCCACTGCGAATTGCCCGGCGATGCCATAGACAAAAAAGCCCACCGCGACGATGGAAAAGCCGAGCGCGAATTTCCCTGCGATCGACAGGTCCTTGTTGGCGCGGCCTGCCCTGGCGTACAGCCACGCAAGAATCGGACTCATGAACATGATCCAGATCGGATTCAAGGCCTGGAACTGGCCCGGCGACCAGGTCCACAAATGCGTGCCCATCAGTTGAAAATCCAGATCGACGTTGCGCAGCGCGAACAGGGCCAACGAGGTGGACATCTGCTGGTAGAAAATGAAGAAAAAGACAGTTTGAAGGGTCAGTACCAACGCCGCGATCAGGCCGGCCCGTTCGCTCGCTTCACTCTTGCGGATCAGGTGAATGAAGATGCCAAGCACGACGATTGCCGCCAGGTAGACGAAGGCGCGCGCCACGGCCTGGTATTGCAGGATCACTGCCGAACAGCCGACCGCCACCACGCCGCCGGCGAGCACCATCATCAATTTCTTCACTTGCAAGGGCTGGGCGTCAGGCTCGGAGCCAATGTGGCTCAGCGTATGGCGCATCAGCAAGACGTTACACAAGCCCACGATCAGGCCGGCGCTGCAAACGGCGAACGCCGCATGCCAGCCGAGTCCATTGCCGTACACTTCGTTGACATAATCCTTGATCCAGGGCGTGGCCAGCATCGACACGGTGGAGCCGACGTTGACCGACATGTAATATATGGTAAAGGCGCTGTCGATTTTCGAATCGTCGCCTTCGTAGATCTTGCGTACCAGGTTGGCCGTATTCGGTTTGAACAAGCCATTTCCCACGACCACAACGCCTAAGGCGGAAAAAATGAACCAGGTATTTTCACTTGGTACTGCCATTAAGGCGTAACCGATGGTCAGGATAATCGCGCCCAGGAACATGCAGCGCTTGGTTCCCAACACCTTGTCGCCAATCCAGCCGCCAATGGCGGGCGATACATAAATCAGGGCGGCGCATGCGCTCCACACCAGGTTTGCCCGGCTGTCGTCGAATCCAAGGCGCTGCACCATGAAATACACGATGAGCGCTTGCATGCCGTAGTAGCCGAAACGTTCCCAAAGTTCTATCAGCGCGATCGTGGTAAACGAGCGCGTTTGTGTGTAAGGCGGCATTTGCGTATTCATTTGTCTCCCTTAATTGTGTGTCGCAATATCACATGTTATTGCCGGGGTACGGCAACGCATGGATGCTACTCGACAAGATGTGAAGATGCAATGTTTGAAAGCGCAGTACCGATGAGTGGATTCGCCCATGGATGGGGCGCGAGGTGATTGTGCGCCTGGGCATTGCATTGCAGCATTAAGGAGGGCGAATGGCGGTGTTGAGAATGGCGCGCCCCAGCGCCGGCAATCAAGGCAGCAATCCAAGCTTTTTCTTTACTTCCATAACGCCCGGACCGACCTCCTCGATGACTTTTGCAAGGCGCTCGCGCGGAACGCCAAGTTCTTTCGACCAGTAGGCGAGCTCCGATTCAACGTTGACATTGATGCGGTCATAGTCCTGCGGTCCAGGCTCAAGCGGATTTTCAGACACGATATTCTCCCGTCAGGCGTCGCAGCCAGCAGATTGGCACGCGGCGCGCGCGATCTCGGTTCGATGACACACCTAGCGCCAAGTCTCAGACATGCAAGGCGTGCCCCAGCGCCCGCAGCGCCGCTTCCTGCACCGCTTCGCCCAAGGTCGGATGGGCATGGATGGTGCCGGCCACGTCTTCGAGCTGCGCGCCCAGTTCAATCGACTGCGAGAACGCCGTGCTCAGTTCCGACACAGCGCGCCCGACCGCCTGCCATCCGACAATCAGGTGATTGTCCCTGCGCGCCACCACCCGCACGAAGCCATCGGTGCCCTCGATGGTCATCGCCCGGCCATTGGCGACGAACGGAAAGCTGGCGCTGATGCAGTCCATGCCGGCGCGCTCGGCGTCGTGCGGCGTCATGCCAACGACCACGATTTCCGGATCTGTAAAGCACACGGCAGGCATGGCGGCCGGCGTAAAATGGCGCCGCTTGCCTGAAATGATCTCGGCCACCATTTCGCCTTGCGCCATGGCGCGGTGCGCCAGCATCGGCTCGCCGGTAAGGTCGCCGATCGCCCACACCTGGCGCATCGAGGTCTGGCACTGGTTGTCGACCTTGACTGCGCGCCCGTTCATGTCCAGCAACAGACTTTCCATGCCCCAGCCTTCGATGCGTGGTTTGCGCCCGACGGCAACCAGGACGCGGTCGGAGGCCACTTCCGATTCGTTGCCGGCCGCGTCGCGCAGGCGCACCGCGTCGCCCGCCGTATTGAGGCCCAGCACGCTGCAACCGAGGTGCACCTGCACGCCCAGCCGCTTGAGCGATGCGGCAACCGGCTTGACCAGTTCATCGTCATAGGCCGGCAGCAGGCGTTCCATGGCCTCGACCACGGTCACCTCGGCTCCCAGCTTGCGGTATGCGATGCCGAGCTCAAGGCCGATATACCCGGCGCCAACGACCACCAGCTGGCGTGGCAGGCTTTCAGGGGAGAGCGCTTCGGTCGCTGAAATAACCGCGTCGCCGAACGGCATGAAGGGCAGCTCGACCGCCTGCGAGCCGGTGGCAAGCAGCAAGTGTTCGCAACTGATGCGCAGCGCCCCTTCCGGGCCGGCCTTGCCGCTTTCCTGCACCTCGACGGTCTTGCCATCGAGGATGCGCGCCCAGCCGTTCACCACCTGCACCCCGTTCTTTTTGAGCAAAGCGGCAACCCCGCCGGTCAGGCGTTTGACGATGCCGTCCTTCCATAGCACGGTGCGGGCCAGGTCGATACGCGCCTCCCCGACCACGATGCCGAGCGGCGAATCCTGGGCATGGTGGCGGATCTTTTCGAATTCCTCGGCGGCGTGGATCAGGGCCTTGGAAGGGATGCAGCCGATGTTCAGGCAGGTGCCGCCCACGCGCTCGCCCTCGACCAGGAGGGTGGGAATGCCGAGCTGTCCGGCGCGGATCGCGGCCACGTAGCCGCCGGGACCGCCGCCGATCACGAGCAGGGTTGTCGTTGCTGTTTTCATTGCTACTCCACGAACAGGGTGGCGGGGCATTCCAGGTAGCCGCGTATCATCTGCACGAATTCGGCCGCGACCATGCCGTCGATGACGCGATGGTCGAACGAGGAGGACAGGTTCATCATCTTGCGCGCCACCACTGCGCCGTCGCGTATCACCGGCCTTTGCACAATGCGGTTGACGCCGACGATGGCCACCTCGGGGTGGTTGATGACGGGCGTGGTGACGATGCCGCCCAGCGCGCCCAGGCTGGTAATGGTTATGGTGGAGCCGGACAGTTCCTCGCGCAGCGCCTTGCCGTTGCGCGCGGCCGCGGCAAGGCGCGCCACTTCGGCCGCGCTGGACCAGAGGTCGTGCGCTTCGGCATTACGCACCACGGGCACGACCAGCCCGGCTTCGGTCTGGGTTGCGATGCCGATGTGCACCGGGTTGTAACGGGTGACAATGCCTGCCTCGTCATCGAAGCGGGCATTGACCTGCGGGAAGCTGCGTACGCTCAGCACCACGGCGCGCATCAGCAGCGGCAGCAGCGTGAGACGGCCGCGTTGCTCACCCCAGCGGGTATTGAGTTGGGTGCGCAGCGCTTCGATCTCGGTGACGTCGATCTCTTCCACATACGCGAAATGCGGAATGCGGCGTTTGGCGTCCTGCATCTTCTGCGCGATCTTGCGGCGCAGGCCGATGAGCGGCACTGCCTGCTCGCCCTGCAACTGCGCGTAACGATTGCCCGCCGCGCCGGCGCCGCCCTGGCCGCGCGCGATGTAGGCGTCCAGATCGGCATGCGTGATGCGTCCGGCCGGGCCGCTGCCGAATACGTATTGCAACTCGATACCGAGGTCCCATGCGCGCCGGCGCACGGCAGGCGCTGCCAGTGGC
>JBAQKU010000660.1:0-2574 GCA_049301315.1 Telluria sp. | reverse complement strand
CGGATCTGGTTGATGAAGATGACCAGCGTGTTGGTGCGGTTGATCGAGCCGGTCAGCTTGCGCAGCGCCTGCGACATCAGGCGCGCCTGCAGGCCGGGCAGGGAGTCGCCCATGTCGCCTTCGATCTCGGCGCGCGGCGTGAGCGCGGCCACCGAGTCGATCACGATCAGGTCCACGCTGCCCGAGCGCACCAGCGCATCGGTGATTTCAAGCGCCTGCTCGCCCGTGTCGGGCTGGGAAATGAGCAGTTCGGACAGGTTGATGCCCAGCTTTTGCGCATAGCCGACGTCGAGCGCGTGCTCGGCGTCGATGAAGGCGCAGGTGCCGCCCAGCTTTTGCATCTGGGCGATGGTTTGCAGCGTGAGCGTGGTTTTACCGGACGACTCGGGGCCGTAGATTTCGACCACGCGCCCGCGCGGCAGGCCGCCCACGCCGAGCGCGATGTCGAGGCCGAGCGAACCGGTCGAGACGACCTGCACTTCTTCGACCGGGGCGTTGCCGTCCATGCGCATCACGGAGCCCTTGCCGAACTGCTTTTCGATCTGCGCGAGGGCGGCGGCCAGCGCCTTGCCCTTTTCAGTCGCATTTAATGCGGTTTTTTTGTCGTCCATAATCTTCTTTCGGTCTTGGAAAAGGGCGGGTTCACAGGAAACAGACGATACTGTATAAAAAAACAGTGGTATTTGCAAGCGCAACCTGCAATCGTTTCGAAAAAATCTCAAATCGCGTGTTTACGCACAAAAGCTCGCAATGCCGCCGCAAATGAAACACAATAGAACCTTCCCCCGATTTGACGTAGCGGTGTTCCCATGCGTATTTTACTTGCCGAAGATGATAGCGTGCTGGCAGACGGCCTGACCCGGTCGCTGCGCCAGTCGGGCTATGCGATCGATTGCGTGCGCAACGGGCAGGAGGCCGACACCGCGCTGTCGACCCAGGAATTCGACCTGCTGATCCTCGACCTTGGCCTGCCCAAGATGTCCGGCCTCGAGGTGCTGCGCCGCCTGCGCGCGCGCGCCTCGCTGCTGCCGGTGCTGATCCTGACCGCGGCCGACTCGATCGAGCAGCGCGTCAACGGCCTCGACCTGGGCGCGGACGACTACATGGCCAAGCCGTTCGCGCTGTCCGAACTGGAAGCGCGGGTGCGCGCCCTAACCCGGCGCGGCGCCGGCGGCGGCCCCACCGTGATCCGCCACGGCCCGCTGGTGTACGACCAGGTCGGGCGCAGCGCCTACATCAACGACCAGATGCTCGACCTGTCCGCGCGCGAGCTGGGCCTGCTCGAAATCCTGCTGGCGCGCCCCGGGCGGCTGGTCTCGAAAGAGCAGCTGGTCGACCACCTGTGCGAATGGGGCGAGGAAGTGTCCAACAACGCCATCGAGGTGTACGTGCACCGGCTGCGCAAGAAGATCGAAACGGGCGGCGTGCGCATCGCCACCGTGCGCGGGCTGGGCTACTGCCTCGAACGGTTCTCAGACGCCAAGGCCGGCACCGACCTGCCTCCACCGCCCAAGTGAACGAGCGCGACACCGGCCTGGCCCTGCCGGCCGACTCCGACCTGGCCGAGGCGCCGTACACGCCGCCTAGCGCGGAACCGGATGAAAACATCCAGCACTCGCTGTTCGGCGAGATCCTCGACTGGATGCTGGCGCCGCTGCTGCTGCTGTGGCCGATGAGTATCGCGATCACCTACCTGGTGGCCAAGTCGATCGCCAACCAGCCGTTCGACCATGCGCTCGAAGACAGCGTGACGGTGCTGGCGCAGCAGGTCAAGGAAGTCGACGGCAAGCTGGTCTCGCGCCTGCCCGGCAGCGCGCGCGACATCCTGCGCGCCGACGATGTCGACAATGTGTACTTCCAGATCATCGGGCCGCGCTCCGAATACGTGGACGGCGACCGCGACCTGCCGCTTCCGCGCGAAGACGAGCATAACCGCACCGGCACGGTCCACTTCAGGAACGACGTGATGCACGGCACCCAGGTGCGGGTGGCGTTCTCGTACGTGAACCTGCGCCCGCTGGCCGAGCGCGACGACGAGGCGCACGCGGCGCTGGTGCAGGTGGCCGAAACGCTCGACAAGCGCGCGCAACTGGCCAACGAAATCATCAAGGGCGTGATCCTGCCCCAGTTCATCATCCTGCCGATCGTGCTCGCGCTGGTCTGGTTTGCGCTTGCGCGCGGGCTCTCGCCGCTGGCGCAATTGCAGGAACGCATACGCGCGCGCCTGCCCGACGACCTGAGCCCGATCGATTCGCGCCAGGTCCCCGAAGAGATTTCGCCGCTGGTCGGTTCGCTCAACGACATGCTCGAGCGCCTGTCCCAGACCATCGAGATGCAAAAGCGCTTCATCGCCGACGCCGCGCACCAGATGAAGACCCCGCTGGCCGGCATGCGCATGCAGTCGGAGCTGGCGCTGCGCCAGCTCGACCCGGGCGAAATCCACCGCTCGCTCGAGCAGTTGGCCAAGAGTTCGGAATCGGCCACGCGCCTGGTCAACCAGCTGCTGGCGCTGGCGCGCGCCGAGAACCAGCCGCACGCGGGCATCGCGTTCGAGCCGCTCGACCTGTGCGAGGT
>JBAQKU010000659.1:0-5401 GCA_049301315.1 Telluria sp. | reverse complement strand
ATGGTTCAGCCCGTTTTTATCGCGTCCGCCGGCACTTCCATGAATTCGCCGGGCATCAGGGGATGGGTGGCCAGCGAGAACGGACCGATGCTGCTGCGCACCAGACGCAGGGTGGGCAGGCCGAGCGCGGCCGTCATGCGCCTGACCTGGCGGTTTTTGCCTTCCTGTAACGTCAGGGCGATCCAGCTGGTCGGCTTGTCCTGGCGCACCCGGATCGGCGGCTCGCGCGGCCACAGCCAGTCGGGCGCGGCGATCCGCACCGCGCGGCAGGGCTTGGTGGTGAAGTCGCCCAGGTCGAGCGGGGCCTGCAGGCGCGCCAGCAGCGCCGCGTCAAGCTGGCCGTCGACCTGCACCAGGTAGGTCTTGGCCTCCTTGTGCTCGGGATGGGCAATGCTGTGCTGGAGGCGGCCGTCGTCGGTGAGCAGCATCAGGCCCTCGCTGTCGGCGTCGAGGCGCCCGGCCGGATAGATGCCCGGCATGGCGAGGTAGTCGGCCAGGCAGGCGCGCCCCGGCTGGGGCGAGAACTGGCACAGGACCTGGAACGGTTTATTGAAGAGAATGAGCGGCATCGGGAGGGGGGGCAGGAATTAAGTTTTGAATGGAAAGCCAATGGGTAGTGTCGCAAAACCGTAGCGCCTAGTAAAATACTAGTGCATAATATGAAACGCGCGTCTTATGTCTTATAGAAGACCACACGAACGTGTTAAATAATGTAACCAATTCAGATCGCAGACAAATGCCTGACAGAGGTAACCACGTTGCCGCCTGCTATGCGTCCACTTCGGAGAAACACGATGTATCAACATATCAAAGTACCTGCTGCCGGCCAGAAAATCACGGTCAACACCGATTTTTCGCTGAATGTACCAGATAATCCTGTCATCCCCTACATCGAGGGTGACGGCACCGGCGTCGATATCAGCCCGGTCATGATCAAGGTGGTCGATGCGGCGGTGGCCAAGGCCTACGGCGGCAAGCGCAAGATCAGCTGGATGGAAATTTTCGCCGGCGAGAAGTCGACCAGCGTGTACGGCCCGGACGTGTGGCTGCCGGAAGAGACGCTTGCCGTGCTCAGGGACTTCGTGGTCTCGATCAAGGGCCCTTTGACGACCCCGGTCGGCGGCGGCATCCGTTCGCTCAACGTGGCGCTGCGCCAGGAACTCGACCTGTACGTGTGCCTGCGTCCGGTGCGCTACTTCACCGGCGTGCCTTCACCGGTGAAAGAGCCTGAGAAGACCGACATGGTCATCTTCCGCGAGAACTCGGAAGACATCTACGCCGGCATCGAATGGGAGCAAGGTTCGGCCGGCGCCAAGAAGCTGATCGACTTCCTGATCAAGGAAATGGGCGTGACCAAGATCCGCTTCCCGGAGACCTCGGGCATCGGCATCAAGCCGGTCTCGCGCGAAGGCACCGAGCGCCTGGTGCGCAAGGCGATCCAGTACGCGATCGACAATGACAAGCCTTCCGTGACGATCGTCCACAAGGGCAACATCATGAAGTACACCGAAGGCGGCTTCCGCGACTGGGCCTACAACCTGGCGCAAAAGGAATTCGGCGCGCAGCTGATCGACGGCGGCCCATGGTGCAAATTCAAGAACCCGAAGACCGGCCGCGAAATCACGATCAAGGATTCGATCGCCGACGCGTTCCTGCAGCAGATCTTGCTGCGTCCTTCGGAATACAGCGTGATCGCGACCCTGAACCTGAACGGCGACTACATCTCGGACGCGCTGGCGGCACAGGTCGGCGGCATCGGCATCGCACCGGGCGCCAACCTGTCCGATTCGGTCGCCATGTTCGAGGCGACCCACGGCACCGCGCCCAAGTACGCAGGCAAGGACTACGTGAACCCGGGTTCCCTGATCCTGTCGGCTGAAATGATGCTGCGCCACATGGGCTGGCTGGAAGCGGCCGACCTGCTGATCTCCTCGATGCAGAAATCGATCGCATCGAAGCGCGTCACCTACGACTTCGCACGCCTGATGGAAGGCGCGACCCAGGTGTCGTGCTCCGGCTTCGGTGAAGTGATGATCGAGCACATGTAATTGCCGAGGCGATGCGGGCGGCCAGCACTGCCGCCCGCATCGCAGCGGGCGCATGCCGGCGAAAAAAAACCCCGCTCGAGAGCGGGGTTTTTCACATCGTGAGCCGGAACTTAGGCTGCCTGGATGTTGGAAGCTTGCTTGCCTTTAGGGCCTTGCGTGACTTCGAATTGAACTTTTTGACCTTCTTTGAGGGTCTTGAAACCGTTCATGTTGATAGCGGAGAAATGAGCAAACAAATCTTCGCCGCCATCATCCGGAGTGATGAAGCCAAAACCTTTGGAATCATTGAACCACTTAACTGTACCTGTTGCCATAAAAAGAACTTTCAAATAAAAACCAATCACACGAGCCATAAAAGCAAGAAGCTCTTGCCCCCTCCTCAGCCTGCTCACATCTTATCAACAAGTACATAAGTACAAGCCAATATCCGCATTGTTGGCGGAAAAAAAATTGAAGTCAAGCGCTTTTGAACGGTAATTGTCAAAATTCCCACACTATGCGCAAAAGCAACTCTTGATTTTCTCAATCGGGTCGCCATCTGCGCGTTGACCGGAAAACGCGTAATATGGAAAACAAATGACCATGCCCTGAGGTTTACGCATTGCATCAACATTGAAAGCATTAGAATAAGCGTATGGCAACCAAGCAAGATACCGAGACACTGCTGGAGCGGCAGACCGTAAAACCGCCGCCGCTGTACCAGGTGGCCCTGCTCAACGATGACTACACCCCGATGGAGTTCGTGGTCGAAGTCATCCAGGAGTACTTCAACAAGGATCGCGAGACGGCAACGCAGATCATGCTTTCCGTCCACCGTCATGGCAAGGGGGTGTGTGGCGTGTTTTCCAAAGATATAGCGTGTACCAAAGTGGAGTTTGTATTAACGCATGCGCGCAAGGCAGGGCACCCCCTGCAGTGCGTGATGGAGGAAGTATGATTGCGCAGGAACTTGAAGTTTCCCTACACATGGCCTTTGTCGAAGCTCGGCAAGCACGGCATGAATTTATTACCGTTGAGCATTTGCTTCTGGCGCTTCTGGACAACCCGTCGGCCGCTGAAGTCCTGCGCGCCTGCGCTGTCAATATTGAAGACCTGCGCAAGACCTTGACCAATTTTATCGGCGACAACACACCGACCGTGCCGGGCACGGGCGAGGTCGACACCCAGCCGACGCTCGGATTCCAGCGCGTGATCCAGCGTGCCATCATGCACGTCCAGTCGGCCTCGAACGGCAAGAAGGAAGTGACCGGCGCCAATGTGCTGGTGGCCATTTTCGGCGAGAAGGATTCGCACGCGGTGTATTACCTGCACCAGCAGGGCGTGACCCGGCTCGACGTGGTCAACTTCATCTCGCACGGGGTGCGCAAGGACCAGCAGATCGACACCCAGAAGACCTCGGAAGGGGTGGAGGAAGCGCAGGTCGAAGGCCAGGCCAAGGAAAGCCCGCTCGACCAGTTCACCCAGAACCTCAACAAGCTGGCGGCCGACGGCAAGATCGATCCGCTGATCGGGCGCGAGGACGAAGTCGACCGCGTGATCCAGATCCTGTGCCGGCGCCGCAAGAACAACCCGCTGCTCGTCGGTGAAGCCGGGGTCGGCAAGACCGCGATCGCCGAAGGACTGGCATGGCGCATCACCCAGGAAGAGGTGCCTGAAATCCTGCAGAACGCGATCGTCTATTCGCTCGACATGGGCGCGCTGCTGGCCGGCACCAAGTACCGCGGCGACTTCGAGCAGCGCCTCAAGGCCGTGCTCAAGCAGCTCAAGGAAATGCCGCACGGAATCTTGTTCATCGACGAGATCCACACCATCATCGGGGCCGGCTCGGCCTCGGGCGGCACGCTCGACGCATCGAACCTGCTCAAGCCGGCGCTAGCGAACGGCCAGCTCAAGTGCATCGGCGCGACCACCTACACCGAGTTTCGCGGCGTGTTCGAGAAAGACCACGCGCTCTCGCGCAGGTTCCAGAAAGTGGACGTCAACGAGCCGACGGTCGAACAGACCGTGCAGATCCTGCGCGGCCTGAAGTCGCGCTTCGAAGAGCATCACGGGGTCAAGTACTCGGCCTCGGCGCTGTCGACCGCGGCCGAACTGGCGGCGCGCTTCATCAACGACCGCCACCTGCCCGACAAGGCGATCGACGTGATCGACGAAGCCGGTGCCGCGCAACGCATCCTGCCCAAGTCGAAGCAGAAGAAGACCATCGGCAAGGCCGAGATCGAGGACATCATCGCCAAGATCGCGCGCATTCCACCGCAAACGGTCAACCAGGACGACCGCAGCAAGCTGCAGACGATCGACCGCGACCTGCGCAATGTCGTGTTCGGGCAGGAGCCCGCGATCGACGCGCTGTCGTCCGCCATCAAGATGGCGCGCGCCGGCCTCGGGAAAACCGACAAGCCGATCGGCTCCTTCCTGTTCTCCGGTCCCACCGGGGTGGGCAAGACCGAGGTGGCCAAGCAGCTTGCCTTCATCCTCGGCATCGAGCTGATTCGCTTCGACATGTCCGAATACATGGAGCGCCATGCGGTGAGCCGGCTGATCGGCGCGCCTCCCGGCTACGTCGGTTTCGACCAGGGCGGCCTGCTGACCGAGGCCATCACCAAGAAGCCGCACGCGGTGCTGCTGCTCGACGAGATTGAAAAGGCCCATCCGGACATTTTCAACATCCTGCTGCAGGTGATGGACCACGGCACGCTGACCGACAACAACGGACGCAAAGCCGACTTCCGCAACGTGATCATCATCATGACCACCAACGCGGGCGCCGAAAGCCTGACCAAGCGCAGCATGGGCTTTACCGACTCCAAGGCGGCCGGCGACGAGATGGCCGACATCAAGCGCATGTTCACGCCGGAGTTCCGCAACCGGATCGACGCGACCATCAGCTTCCGCGCGCTCGACGAAGAGATCATCATGCGCGTGGTCGACAAGTTCCTGATGCAGCTCGAAGAACAGCTGCACGAGAAAAAGGTCGAGGCGATCTTCACCGAGAAGCTGCGCAAGTTCCTGGCCAAGAAGGGTTTCGATCCGCAGATGGGAGCGCGGCCGATGGCGCGCCTGATCCAGGACATGATCCGCAAGGCGCTGGCCGACGAGCTGCTGTTCGGGCGACTGGTCAGCGGCGGGCGCGTGACGGTCGAGCTGGACGACAAGGACAACGTCGTGCTCGAGTTCCCCGAGTCCGACACCCTGCCGCCGACCGCGCCACCCGAGACGGTCGAGATCGAGTAAGCGGCAACGCCGTCAAAAAAACCCGCGCGCGTCGCGGGTTTTTTTCGCCACCGGCCCGCGGCTTGTTGTTCGCCGGTGCCTCTCAAATCGCCGCAAGCGCCGCCGCCAGGTCGCGCCGC
>JBAQKU010000658.1:0-7497 GCA_049301315.1 Telluria sp. | reverse complement strand
ACATACAGTAATGGGTGTGCGCCGCCGATCATGGCGCCTGTTTTTGCCCTCGCCATTTTCAACAGTCGTATCGACCGGTATCACGAAGAGGAACTCATGGATTTTTCAATAGCCGCCATTCTCGCGCAGGATGGTGTTTCGACCGGTGCAATCTATGCACTTCTGGCGCTGGCGACGGTACTGGTATTTTCGGTAACCCGTGTCATTTTCATTTCGCAAGGCGAGTTCGTCACCTACGGCGCCCTGACGATGGCAGCCCTGCAAAGCGGCAAGTTCGCCGCGGCATCGACGCTGCTCGTCGCGTTCGGCGCGGCCGCATTCCTGATGGACCTGTATGACGCGGCCAAGCGCTACCACGCTACCCGGCGCGTCAGTGCCCTGCCGCGGATCTTGCTCATCAGCGCAGGCAAATACCTGCTGTTCCCAATAATCATGTTCGCGATCGCGCGTTCGGTCGTCGCGGTCGAGCTGCCGATGATCCTTCAGCTCGCGCTGACCCTCGCCATCGTGGTGCCGATGGGTCCCTTGCTGTATCGCGTGGCCTACCAGCCGCTGGCCCAGGCCAGCGTGCTGCTGCTGCTGATCGTCTCGGTCGCCGTGCATTTCGCGCTGGTCGGCATCGGCCTGGTGATGTTCGGCGCGGAAGGTTCGCGCACCACCCCGTTCTCCGAAGCCCGCTTCGAGTGGGGCGCGGTCACCATCAGCGGCCAGAGCATCACCATCGTGGTGGTGTCGCTGCTGATGATCCTGGCCTTGTATGTGTTCTTCGAGCGCACCCTGGCCGGCAAGGCCTTGCGCGCCACGGCGATCAACCGCGCCGGCGCGCAGCTGATGGGAATCGGCACCGTGCAGGCCGGACGCCTGGCGTTCACCTTGGCCGCGGCCATGGGGGCGCTGTCCGGCATTCTGATCGCGCCGGTGACGACGATCTACTACGACTCCGGTTTCCTGATCGGCCTGAAGGGCTTCGTCGGCGCCGTGGTCGGCGCCCTGGCCAGCTATCCGGCCGCCGCGATCGGTGCGCTGCTGGTCGGCTTGCTCGAATCGTATTCCTCGTTCTGGGCCAGCGCCTTCAAGGAGGTGATCGTATTCACCCTGGTCATTCCGGTGCTGCTGTGGCTCTCGGTCACATCCGGCCACGTGGACGAGGAATAAACCATGAAGAATCCTCTTTTTATTGCATTCGTCGCGCTGGTTGGCCTGTTGCCGCTGGCGTCCCCGCCCGAATTCTGGATCACGCTCGCCAACTACATCGGCCTGTACAGCATTGTCGCCATCGGCCTGGTGTTGTTGACCGGCGTGGGCGGCATGACCTCGTTCGGACAGGCGGCCTTTGTCGGCATCGGTTCCTACACCACCGCCTACCTGACTTCCGCCTACGGGATGGACCCATGGCTGACACTGCTGGTGGGCATCGCGCTGAGCGCGCTCGCCGCCTTCATCCTGGGCGCCATCACGATGCCGCTGTCGGGGCATTACCTGCCGCTCGGTACCATCGCGTGGGGCCTGGCGCTCTACTATTTATTCGGCAACCTCGAATCGCTCGGCAAGTATGACGGCATCAGCGGCATCGAGCCGATCAGCCTGTTCGGCAAGCCGCTCTCGAGCGGCACCCAGATGTACTACCTGATCTGGCTGATCGTGGTCGTGGTCATCGTGATATCGGCCAACCTGCTGAACTCGCGTCCGGGACGCGCGATCCGCGCCCTCAAGGGCGGCGCCGTGATGGCCGAGTCGATGGGCGTCAATACCGCGCGCATGAAGACCGTGGTGTTCGTGTATGCGGCCGTGATCGCGGGTATTTCCGGCTGGCTGTACGCGCATCTGCAGCGCGCGGTCAACCCCAGCCCGTTCAGCATCAATATCGGCATCGAGTATCTGTTCATGGCGGTGATCGGCGGGGCCGGCTATATCTGGGGCGCGATTGTCGGTGCCACCGTGCTGACCGTGCTCAAGGACCAGTTGCAAGGCATCCTGCCGGCCCTGTTCGGCGGTTCCGGCAACTACGAAATGATCGTGTTCGGTATCTTGCTGGTGGTGCTGCTGCAAACCGCGCCGGACGGGATCTGGCCGTATATCCGCAAGCGCTTCCCGCAAAAGCGTTCGGTCAACGCGCCGGACCACGCCGAAGCGCTGGCCACGCGCATCAAGCCGAAGGCCGGCTCGGACCTGTTGCAGGTGATCGAGGCGCGCAAGCAGTTCGGCGGCCTGGTCGCGCTCAACAACCTGTCGTTCAGCGTCAAGGCGGGCGAAATCGTCGGCCTGATCGGACCGAACGGCGCCGGCAAGTCGACCATGTTCAACCTGGTGACGGGCGTGCTGCCGCCCACCTCGGGCAAGATCCTGTTCCGTAACGAGCCGATCGGCAACCTGCGTTCGCGCGAGATCGCCGGACTCGGGGTGGCCCGCACCTTCCAGCACGTCAAGCTGCTGCCCACCATGACCGTACTTGAAAACGTCGCCATCGGTGCGCACCTGCGCGGCCAGGCCGGCGTTGCGCGCAGCCTGGTGTGCGCCAACAAGCACGACGAAGCGGCATTGCTGCACGAGGCGGCGCGCCAGCTCGAGCGGGTCGGCCTGGGCGACTGCATGTATGAAGAAGCCGGCAGCCTTGCGCTGGGCCAGCAACGCATCCTCGAGATCGCGCGCGCCCTGTGCTGCGATCCGCTCCTGCTGCTGCTCGACGAGCCAGCCGCCGGCTTGCGTTACCTGGAAAAGCAGGCGCTCGCCGCCCTGCTCAAGAAACTGAAGTCGGAAGGAATGAGCGTCTTGATCGTCGAACACGACATGGACTTTGTGATGAACCTGACCGACCGCCTGGTCGTGATGGAATTCGGCACCAAGATCGCCGAAGGCTTGCCTGCGGAGATACAGCAAAATCCGGCCGTGCTGGAAGCCTACCTGGGAGGTATCGATGAATAAGCCCATCCTCGAAGTGAACAACCTGCACGTTTGCTACGGCAAGGTCGAAGCGCTGCATGGCGCCAGCATCCGGGTCCAGCCCGGCCAGATCGTCACCGTCATCGGTCCCAACGGGGCCGGCAAGTCGACCATGCTGAGCGCCATCATGGGCGCGCTGCCGTCCAGCGGCGACGTCACTTTCCTCGGCCATGACCTGACCGGCGTCGAGATCGAACGGCGCGTCGGGCGCGGCATGAGCCTGGTGCCCGAAACGCGCGAACTGTTCGGCAGCATGAGCATCGCCGACAATCTGCTGCTCGGCAGCTATCGGCGCTACCGGGCGCGCGAAGCGGACTACGCCGACCAGATGGATTACGTGTTCCAGCTGTTCCCGCGCCTGAAGGAGCGCTACAAGCAGGAAGCGCGCACCCTGTCCGGCGGCGAGCGCCAGATGCTGGCGGTCGGGCGCGCCCTGATGGGCAAGCCGAAACTGCTGATGCTCGACGAACCGAGCCTGGGCCTGGCGCCGCGCATCACCAAGGACATTTTCCACATCATCGACCGCCTGCGCGAGACCGGCATGGCTACCCTGCTGATCGAGCAAAACGCGCGCGCCGCCTTGCAGGTGGCCGACTACGGCTACGTGCTCGAGACCGGCGACATGGTGCTCGAAGGCGTGGCGTCGGAGCTGGCGAAAAACCCGAAAGTGATCGAGACCTACCTGGGCTTTGCCAAGAAGCCGGAAGAGCAGCCGGCCAGCGTGTCGTAAACAAGACAAACGGAGCCCCGTCCGGGGCGCCTGCCCACGAAGGGCCGCGCCCCGCATCAAAATGATACACTTTTTTTGATGTTATTCGTTATTTTGTATGATAACCTGTAATTACAGAACTGCATAAACCCCTACGAGGAGTTTTTCATGACCACCAAGCAGGGAACCGGCACACAGCTCGTTCCGACCTATTGTTATAACTGCGTATCCGGTCCGGACCTGCTTACTGTCAAGGTCACCGATGGGGTCGCCACCGAGATCGGCCCCAATACCGCGGGCCGCGGCCTGCATCCGGCCGACGGCAAGCCTTGCGTCAAGGCGTACGGCCTGATCCAGAAGACCTACAACCCGCACCGCATCCTCACGCCGATGAAGCGTACCAACCCGAACAAGGGCAGGAACGAGGATCCCGGTTTCGTGCCGATCAGCTGGGAAGAGGCGCTCGGCGTGGTCGCGGACAAGCTCAACGACATCCGCGCGCGCGGGCTGATCGACGAACAGGGCCTGCCGCGCGTGGCGGCCACCTTCGGCCACGGCGGCACCCCGGCCAGCTACATGGGCGCGTTTCCCGCCTTCCTGGCCGCCTGGGGCATGATCGACTACAGCTTCGGCTCCGGCCAGGGCGTCAAGTGCGTGCACTCGGAACACCTGTACGGCGAGTACTGGCACCGCGCGTTTACCGTGTCGGCCGACACCCCGTACGCCAATTACATCGTCTCGTTCGGCGCCAACACCGAGATCACCGGCGGGCCATGCGCGGCCGCGCGCCACGCCAAGGCACGCGTGCGCGGCGCCAAGCGGGTGCAGATCGAACCGCACCTGTCGATCACCGCCGGCGCCTCGGCCGACTGGGTGCCGATCAAGCCCAAGACCGATCCCGCGTTCATGTTCGCGATGATCCACGTGATGCTGCACGAGAATGCGCGCGAGCGGCTCGACCTCGCGTTCCTGCGCGACATGAGCTCCTCGCCCTACCTGGTCGGACCGCACGGCTACTTCCTGCGCGACCCCGAGAGCGGCAAGCCGCTGCTGTGGGACAGCCGCACCAATACCGCGGTGGCGCACGACACGCCAGGCGCCGAGGCACTGCTCGAAGGGCGCGTGCGGGTCGCCGCCGCGGTCGAAATCGGCGCCGACGACGAGCGCTGGGAGCATGCCGGCATCGAGGCCGACACGTCCTTCTCGATGCTGGTCGCGCACATGGGCCAATACAGTCCGGAATGGGCCTCGGCCATCTGCGACGTACCGGCCGCCAAGATCCGCGAGGTCGCCAACGAGTACCTCGACAACGCCTGCATCGGCCAGACCATGGAAGTGGACGGGGTTGCGCTGCCGTTCCGCCCGGTCGCGGTAACGCTCGGCAAGACGGTGAATAACGGCTGGGGCGCCTTCGAATGCTGCTGGTCGCGCACCATGCTCGCGGTACTGGTGGGCGCGCTGGAAGTGCCCGGCGGTACGCTCGGCACCACGGTACGGATCAACAAGCCGCACGACGACCGCCACCAGAGCGTGACGGCCGGTCCCGACGGCTTCATGCTCAACAAGCTCAATCCGACCGAGAAAAGCGCGTGGCTGAAGAAGCCGACCGGGCGCAATGCGCACCGCACCCTGGTTCCCCTGGCCGGTAACAGCGGACCGTGGAGCCAGGCGCTGGGGCCGACGCACCTGGCGTGGATGTTCCAGAAAGAGACGCCGGCCGCCTTCCCCAAGGCCAGCAAGCCGGAGATCTGGTTCGCCTACCGCACCAACCCGGCCATTTCGTTCTGGGACATCAACGCCGTGACCGAGACGATCGCCTCGTTCCCGTTCACCGTCTGCTTCGCCTATACGCCCGACGAAACGAACCACCTGGCCGACATCCTGCTGCCCGAGGCGAGCGACCTGGAAAGCACGCAGCTGATCCGGCTTGGCAAGACCAAGTTCGTCGAGCAGTACTGGCAGCACCAGGGCTTCGTGCTGCGCCAGCCGGCCGTCAAGCCGCAGGGCGACGCGCGCGACTTCACCTGGATCGCGACCGAAATCGCGCGCCGCACCAACCTGCTCGAGCCGTTCAACGAGGCCATCAACAAGGGCGCGTGCGGAGTGCCGCTCAAGAGCGCAGGGTTCGACTATTCGCTCGACGCCGGGCAGATGCACTCGGTCGACGCGGTCTGGGACGCAGTGTGCCACGCCGCCAGCCATGAACTGAGCGGCGGCGAGGAAGTGCATGACCTCGACTGGTTCAAGGCCAACGGCATCATGAGCCGGCCGTACCCGCACAGCGGCTGGTACCTGTATCCGACCATGAAAAAGCAGAATCTGCGTTTTGAACTGCCGTACCAGGAACGCCTGATGCGCTCCGGGCGCGAACTGGGCAACCGCCTGCATGAATCGGACGTGCGCTGGTGGGACGAGCAGCTCGAGGAATACCAGCCGCTGCCGGTCTGGCACGATTTCCCCGAGATCTGGGAGCGCGAGCTGGTGCGCCAGGGCCACAAGCCGGCCGATTTCCCGTTCTGGCTGATCGCGACCAAGAGCATGCAGTACCACGCCGGCGGCAACGTGGGCATCCAGCTCATGGACGAACTGTCGCAGAACGTGCGCGGCCACGGCGGCATCATGATCAACAGCGCCTCCGCAGCCAGCATGAAGATCGAAGACGGCGACATGATCGAGATTACCTCCGTGCTTGGCACCACCGAAGGCGCGGCCATCGTGGTGCAGGGGATTCGTCCCGACACGCTGGTGATCGTGGGCCAGTTCGGCCACTGGGCAACGCCGTATGCGAAAGACCTCAAGTCGCCGACCCTGAACGCGATTGCGCCGATGTCGATCGAGCTGACCGACGCCACCGGCTCCGGCGCCGACATCGTACGCGTCAGCGTCAAGCGGCTGGCGCAATGGGCGCGCGCCTGAGGGCGATCCCATGCGCCGCGACGGCAAGCCAGCGCTGACTGCATTGCCGCCCGACACGGGCGGCATGCGCTGCGTTCCATCGCACCGCTTTCCGGCAAACGGTGAAGCGGCGGTGACGGAAGAGTGCTGGGTGGTCGAGGAACTGGCCTTGTTCCTCGACGTTGCCGAGGTCGGCCTGTACACCTTGATGTGCACGCGCACCGACGCCAGGGCTGCGGCCGGCTTCCTGCCAGGCGAGGGCGTGCTGGGTGACGCACCCGTGCCCGAGGCGCTGGCCTTGTGCGCCGGTTTCCTGCTCACCGAAAGCATGATCGACACGATGGGCGACGTGGCCTCGATGGCGATCTGTCCCGAGTCGCCCGAGGTGGTGCAGGTGCGGCTGGTCGATCCGACTCGGGTGCGCACCAACCGGCGCGGCGGCTTCGTGGCAAGTTCCTGCGGTATCTGCGGCGGGGTCGACGAGGCCGGCAATATCCAGGGCGGGCTGGCACGGGTGGGCGATACGCTGCGCCTGGACGCCGCATGCTCGACGCCGCTGATGGAAGAAATGCAGCGCCTCCAGACCGTATTCAACACTACCGGCGGCACCCATGCCGCAGCCCTGTTTTCGAGCGACGCCAGGCTGATTGCCAGCGCCGAGGACCTGGGGCGGCACAATGCGCTCGACAAGGTGATCGGGCAATGCCTGTTGCGCGAGCGGGCGACGGCTGGCTGCGGCGCGATGCTGTCGGGCCGCGTCAGCCTGGAATTGATCATCAAGGCGGCGCGCGCCGGTATCGAGCTGGTGGCGGCGGTGTCGGCGCCGTCGTCGATGGCGATCGAGGCCGCCGACAAGCTCGGGATCACCCTGTGCGGCTTCGTGCGCCAGGGGCGCCTGACCGCATTTACCCATCCACACAGGCTGATTCGGGACTAGCGGCGTAGCACGGTGC
>JBAQKU010000657.1:0-2672 GCA_049301315.1 Telluria sp. | reverse complement strand
GGTGGCTGCGGCGAGCGCGACGGCTGCGCCGAGCGCCGCCGACCTGGCCAAGGGCGAAAAAGTGTACAGCGCCACCTGCCTGGCTTGCCATAGCGCGGGCGTGATGGGTGCGCCGAAGGTCGGCGACAAGGCGACCTGGGGCCCGCGCATGGCGCAGGGCAAGGAGACGGTATACGGCAACGCAATCAACGGCGTACGCATGATGCCTCCACGCGGCGGCAACCCGGGCCTCAAGGACGAGGAGGTCAAGGCGGCGGTCGATTACATGATCAGCAAGTCGATCTAGGCGGCAACGGCGGAGGGGACCATGGCGACGTTTCGGACCTGGACCTGTGGCGCATACCTGTTGCTGCTGCAATGCCTGCTGTCGGCTTGCACGCCCGATGACCTTACCTTCCGCACCCAGGGCAGGGTGTTCGGCACCGAGGTCGAGATCAGCATCCATGGGGAGCCGCGCGCGCGCGCCGACATGCTCGGCGCGCGTGTGCTGAATGAATTGGACCGCCTGCATCACAAGTTCCACGCCTGGCAGCCGAGCATGCTGACCGCGCTCAACGAAAAGATCGAGCGCGGCGAGCCGTTCCAGGCCGACCAGGAAATGGTCGACCTGCTCAAGGCGGCCACGGTGCTGGCGCAGCGCTCCGACAACCTGTTCAATCCGGCGATCGGCCACCTGATCCGCTTGTGGGGCTTCCAGAGCAGCGAGATCACGCCGCACGGGCCGGCCCCAGCGCAGATCAGGCGCTGGGTCGAGGCCAATCCGCGCCTGTCGGACCTGCGCTACGACGGCACCATTGTGTCGAGCCGCAACAAGGCGGTCATGATCGACCTGGGCGGCTACGCAAAAGGCTATGCGCTGGACCGCGCCGCACGCATCCTGCGCGAGGCGGGCGTGAAGGCGGCGCTGATCAATATCGGCGGAAACATCCTGGCCATCGGGCAGCCGGGAGGGCGGGCCTGGCAGGTCGGCATTCGCGACCCGCGCGGGGCGGGCTCGGTGGCCACGCTGGCCCTGCACGACAATGAAGCGATCGGCACCAGCGGCGACTACGAACGCTATTTCATGAAAGATGGCAAACGCCACCCGCACATCATCGATCCGCGCAGCGGGGAAACGGTCGACCTGGTGGCGTCGGTCACGATCATCACCTCGGGCGGCCCCGACGCCGGCCTGCGCTCGGACGGCAACTCCAAGCCGCTCTTCATCGGCGGGCCGCGGCACTGGCGCGCCATGGCCGAACGGCTTGGCCTGGACCAGGTCATGCTGATCGACGCCAACGGCAATGTCGAGATGACCGAGGCCATGCGGGCGCGCCTGGCTGGCGCGAAAGGCAATTGAGATCAAGTCGTTTCCGAATAAAGATATATTTTTATTGCATCTTTAAGCGAACTGATCATAAAATTGGTCCTGGAACTGACCGAAGGAAATCTGATGAACATCGACAAATTCAAGCAGCAGCACGTTGACATCCTTGTTTGCATTGCCACCCTGAGGGATTGCGTGAAGGGTGGCATCGTCGAGAACGCGGCGCAGATAGCGGGCCTTGTCGTGTCGATGAGCTCGATCATCAAGCTGCATCTGGCGGTGGAAGACAGCGTGTTGTACCCCGCGCTGCAGAAAAGTAACGATGCGGCGCTGGCCAAGATGGGCAAGAAATTCCAGGACGAGATGAAGAACATCGCCGCCGGCTATCTCGCATTTGCGCGCAAGTGGAACAGCCCGCCGCATGTGCTGCAGGACCCGGAAGGGTTCCGGGCCGATGCCAATCGCGTGCTCAAAGTGCTGCACCAGCGCATGCAGAGCGAGAACACCACGTTCTACCCGCTGATCGAGGCACACTAAGCCCATGGCAGCGTCCGCACATCATGATGGCCAGGCGGGCGTGGACCACATCGAGGTGGCCCTGCTCGACATGGTGATGTGCCTGGCGCGCGCCATCGATTTCCTGCACCCGGCGATCTCCGAGCATCACCTGAGGGTGGCCTGCATCGCGTCCGGCCTGGCGCAAGAACTCGGCCTGGATGCGCGCCAGGTGCAGGACGTGATGATTGCGGGAGCGCTGCACGACCTCGCCGCGGTCTGTTCACCGGACTGTTGACATCCTCCCCTCCCTGAAGGAAGGGGATTCCTACGGCGCTACGCGATACGCTGCGTAGTCGCTTCGGTGGGTTCCTGCTTCTTCGAGTGGCCCGACTGCGCCGGCTCTCCACAGGCTAACAAGCGGTATCCCCGCTCTAAAACATTTATCGCGCCAACGACATCGGCATGATTTTCATACCCGCAATCGACGCACAGAAATTTCGCCTGAGTTTGCCGGCTGTCTTTCGAGACGTGGCCGCAGCACGGGCAAGTCTGGCTGGTGTGATGCGGTCGCACGGTTAGCAATATGCCCCCATTCCACCCCAGCTTGTAGTCGAGTTGCCGCCTGAACTCGCCCCATCCCTGATCCAGGATGGCGCGATTCAGGCCATTTTTCTGACTCACCTTCTTGCCCGGTTGTTTTACCGTGCCTTTGGAAGACCTGGACATATTCCGCACCTGCAAGTCGGGTAGCCCGACGCGGTTGCCCGCGTCAAGCCCCCTAAGAACCGAGCATGGGTCTTTCGATCCACTCGGCTCAAGCCTCTTCCAAGGCATCTTTCGACACCCGCTTTTACAACTTAACCTCTGG
>JBAQKU010000656.1:0-7887 GCA_049301315.1 Telluria sp. | reverse complement strand
CGCGATCGCGGGCCTGCTCGGCTCCATCCTGACCGGCACGCGCGGCGGCTGGGTGGCGCTGGCGCTGGCGGCCTTCCTGTTCGTGCGCTACAGCCACGTACTGAGCGCGCGCCGCGTGCGCGCCCTGATGGCGCTTGGCGCGGTGCTGCTCGCCGGTAGCTATTTTGTGCCCGACACCGGCGTGCGCGAACGCGTCGCGCAAGGCGTGGCCGACGTCGAATCGTACGTCGCCGGAGGCAGCGCTTTCACCAACGTCGGCATCCGGCTCGAACTGTGGAAGGGCGCCTCCATGCTGATCAAGGAGCGTCCGCTGCTCGGCGTCGACCGCCTGGCCTACCCGAACCACCTGCGCGCCTACGTGGAGCAGGGCCGGCTCGACCCGGTGGTGCTGCCGATGCCGCACCTTCACAACGACGCCTTGCAGTCGCTGGTGACCGGCGGCATACCGGGATTGCTGGCCTGGAGCGTGACGCTGCTGGCCCCGTTCATGTTTTTTGCGAGGGTGCTGGCGCGCCACGAGAGCGTCAGCCAGCAGCAGCTGGCGCTGGCGCTGGCCGGCCTGCTGGTGGTGACAAGTTACTTCAGCTTCGGCCTGACCGAAGTGATCTTCTGGTCGGTCAAAGGCAGCATGTTTTACGCGCTGATGATATTCCTGCTCATGGGCTTTTGCCTGAACGCGAAAGAAAACGATGGAAAATAGCATAGCCAGGCGCCTGCTGAGAATCGTACGGCCCTACCGCACCCGTGCCTGGCTTGCGCTGCTGGCCATGGCCGGCACCGCCGCCACCCAGCCGCTGCTGGGAAAATCGCTCGAACTGCTGCTCGACAAGGGCTTCGGTCCCGACAAGGTCGAGTTCAGCCTGTGGCTGGTGCCGCTGATCCTGCTGTCGATTTTCGTGTTGCGCGGCGTCTTCACCTTCTCCACCGCCTACCTGAACAACTGGGTCATGAGCCGCGTGCTCAACGACCTGCGCGCGATGGTCTTCGACCGCCTGCTGCGCCTGCCGGTGGCGCGCTTTCACGAGGAGTCCACCGGCAAGATCATCAACACCGTGATCGCCGACGTGCGCCAGGTGGTCGACATGATCAACTCGGTGTTCCTGGCCTTCGTGCGCGACTCGCTGGTGGTGCTCGGCCTGCTGATCGCGCTGCTGCTGCTGAACTGGCAGCTCACCCTGATCGCGCTGGTGGTGGTGCCGCTCACGGCCGTGATCGTGCGCACCACCACCGGGCGCCTGCGCCGCCTGAACCGCGACAACCAGCGCGTTACCGGCGAAATGACGCAGGTGGTGGAAGAGGCCGCGCGCGGCCACCAGGTGATCCGCGTGTTCTCGGGCGAGCGGTATGAACGCAAGCGTTTCGAGGCGCGCAGCGAAGCGCTGCGCGGCTTCTCGCAGCGCATGACGGTGGCCGCCGCGGCCACCGTGCCGATCACGCAGATCGCCACCGCGCTGGCGGTGTCGGTGGTGATCGTGATGGCGATCCGCTCCGACATGAGCGTCGGCCAGTTCACCAATTTCATTACCCTGATGCTGATGCTGCTGCAGCCGCTCAAGGCGCTGGTCGAGGTCAACGGCCCCATGCAGCGCGGCATGGCGTCGGCCGAAACCGTGTTCGCCATGATCGACGCGCCGCTCGAGCCTGACCCCGGCAGCAAGGTGATCGGACGGGCGCGCGGCCACCTGCGGTTCGAACACGTCTCGTTCCGCTACTCCGACAACAACCCGCTCGCGCTCAGCGACGTCACGCTCGACATCGAGCCCGGCCAGACCGTGGCGCTGGTGGGCGTGTCCGGCGGCGGCAAGTCGACCTTCGTGAACCTGGTCACGCGCTTCTACGCGCCGGACGCCGGGCGCATCCTGCTCGACGGCGTGGCGTACGAAGACATCGCGCTGGCCAGCCTGCGCGCGCAGCTTGCCATGGTCAGCCAGAACGTGGTGCTGTTCGACGACACGCTGGGCGCCAACATCGCCTACGGCGCCGAGACCGTCGACCACGAGCGGCTGGCCGCCGCGGTCAAGGCCGCGCACCTGGTCGAGGTGGTGGCCGCCCTGCCGGAAGGCCTGGACACCCCGATCGGCGAAAACGGCATGCGGCTGTCGGGCGGACAGCGCCAGAGGGTGGCCATTGCGCGCGCCATCTACAAGGACGCGCCGCTGCTGATCCTCGACGAGGCCACCTCCGCGCTCGACAACGAATCCGAGCGCGCCGTGCAGGCCGCGCTCGACACCCTGATGGCGGGGCGCACCACGCTCGTGATCGCGCACCGGCTCTCGACGGTGGAACGGGCCGACCGCATCGTGGTGCTCGAGCAGGGCCACATCGTCGAAGCGGGCCGCCACGACGAGCTGCTGGCGGCGAACGGCATGTACGCCAACCTGTACCGCCTGCAATTTGCCAAGGCCGCCGAATGACCCGGCGCACCCTCGTCATTTCGCCCAACTGGATCGGCGACGCCGTGATGGCGCAGCCGCTGCTGCAGGTATTGAAACAGCGGCATCCCGGGCGCCCGATCGACGTGCTCGCACCGCCCTCGGTGGCGCCGGTGTGGCGCGCGATGGCCGAAGTCGACAGCGTGCTGGAAACACCGTTCCGGCACCGCGCGCTGCAGTTGCGCGAGCGCTGGAAGTACGCAAAGGTGCTGCGCGCGCGCGGCTACGGCGAGGCCTACGTGCTGCCCAATACGCTCAAGTACGCGCTCATTCCCTGGCTGGCCGGAATCGGCGAGCGGGTCGGATACAAGGGCGAGATGCGCTACGGCCTGCTCAACGTCATGCACCACGACGACACGCCGCCGCGCCCGATGGTCCCGTTTTACGCCGCGCTGGCGCAGCCGCCCGGCGCACCGCTGCCCGCAACGCTGCCGCGCCCGAAGCTGGTGGTGGACGCCGCCCGGATCGACGCGCTGTGCGCACGCCTGGCGATTGCGCGCGGCAGGGCGCTGGTGGTGTTCGCGCCCGGCGCCGAATTTGGCGCCGCCAAGCGCTGGCCGCCGGCCCATTTTGCGGCGCTTGCGAAAGCGATCATGCAGGCAGATCCCGAGGCGCAGGTGGTCCTGCTCGGCTCGCCCAAGGACAAGCCGGTGTGCGACGAGATCAGCGCCGCGCTCGGCACGGCCGGCGTGTTCAACCTGGCCGGCGCGACCCGGCTGGACGAAGCCATTGCGCTCATTGCGCGGGCCGCGGCGGTGGTGTCGAACGACTCCGGGCTGCTGCACATCGCATCCGCGCTCAATCGCCCCGTGATTGCGCTGTACGGCCCGACCGATCCCGACCATGCGCCGCCGTTTTCCGACCTCGCCAGCTCGATGTCGCTGCGGCTCGCATGCTCGCCATGCCGCCAGCGCGAATGCCCGCTCGGGCACCAGGACTGCATGCAAAAGATGAGCGCCGAGATGGTGTGGCACGAACTGCGGCCGATGCTGGCGGAATCGCGCTAGCCGAGCGAAACCGGCGAACCAAGCGGCGATCGCGCTGTCTGTTAACAGGTACCGGAGGACATGATGTACATGGTTTACTGGACCGTTTACCACAACGGACACAGCGCCGCGCACGCCAAGCCGTTCGACACCAAGGACATGGTGCCGGCCATGGCGTTCATGGAACAGCTGCGGGCCAGGCAGCGCGCCGGCGAGGGCGTGGGCTTCATCACGATGGTGTCCGAGCATCCCGATTCGGTGGGCCATCCCGGCGTCGATGTGACCGGGCCGGACTACGACTGGAAGAAACGCCGGCCTTGATTCTCAGCTTGTCTTGTCGCCGCCGCAGCGCCGGTAGCCGTTGCGCCCGTGTTCCTTCACCTGGTACAGCGCGATATCGGCCTTCTTCAACAGCGTCTGCGCGTCGTCCCCATCGTCGGGGAATACCGCAACGCCGATGCTGGCGCTGGTGTGCAGCGCGTGCCCGCCGAGCTGCATTGGCGACGCGAGCGCATCGAGAATGCGCTGCGCCACGATGCATGCTTCTTCGGGCGTGCGCAGCTGGGGCAGCAGCACGGTAAATTCATCGCCGCCCCAGCGCGCCAGCAGGTCGCAGTCGCGCACGCAATTTTGCAGCCGCTCGGCCACGCAGCACAGCAGTTCGTCGCCCACGGCATGCCCGTAGGTGTCGTTGACGCCCTTGAAACGGTCGAGGTCGACAAACAGCACGCCCAGCGGCGTGCCGGCTTGCCGCGCCTGCTCCAATGCGGCAACCAGCGTATTGTCGAAGTGGTGGCGGTTGGCCAGCCCGGTGACAGGGTCGAGCAGGGCCTGGCGGCTGATGATCGTGGCGCTGCGCTCGCGCTCGGTAACGTCGCGAAAGCCGTACACCATGCCGATCTGCCTGCCTTGGATGCAGTGCGCCCGGCTCGAATATTCAATGATGTTTCCGTTGCTCAGTTCGAGCATGACCGCTTGCTGCGGCGCTGTCGCAGCGTCGATCGCGAGCGCGTCCGGATCGCGCAGCTGGGACCGCAAATGGGCTGCGAGGGGCGCCGCGGAGTCGCCTGCCAGCAGTTCCGGTGGCACTGTCCACAGGTCGAGCAGCTGCCGGTTGCACTGGACCAGCGTGCCTTGCAGGTCCACCACCAGCAGGCCGTCGACGGTGGCATCCATGATGGCATGAAGCAGTTCTATCGACTGCTTCAGTTCCGCGTTTGCCGCCTCGAGCGCCGCGGTATGGCCTTGTATCTTTCTTTCCCGCTCCACCTTGTGCAGGGCTTCCTGGATCGTCAGCAGCAGGTCGAGCTCTTGCCACGGCTTTTTCACGATGCGGTAGAGGTTGGCCTGGTTGACGGCGTGACCGACCGCGGCGGCGTCGGCGTGGCCGCTCAACATGATCTTGAGCATCGCCGGGTAGCGCTCGTGGACCTGCTCCATCAACTGCGCGCCGCGCATGCCGGGCATGATCTGGTCGGAGATCAGGAGCGGCACGTCGGTGCCTTCGGCCGCCAGCTCCTCTAGCAGTTGCAAGGCTTCCCCGCCGCTGGCCGCCACTTCGATATCGCACACCGAGCCCAGGCCCCGTTGCAGTTGTTCGCGCAGACTGCGCAAGACGAGGGTGTCGTCATCGACGCACAGGATGGTGGGTTTTTTCGGTCTGGAAGGATCAAACATGGGACTCTCCGGCGAATGTGTTGGCGGGCACCGGAGCCGGCAGCCAGACCTCGAAGGTGGTGCGGCCAGGCTGGCTGTTCACCTCGATCCTTCCGTCGTGCTTGCTGACGATTTCGGTGCATATATGAAGCCCCAGTCCGCTGCCTTCACCACGCGCCTTGGTGGTGAAAAACGGTTCGAAGATCCTCGCCTGTATGTCCGGTGCGATGCCGGGACCGGAATCGGTGACGCTCACGACGACCTGCCCGTCGCGCGCGCCGGTGGCCAGTTGCAGCCTGCCCTTGCCATCCATTGCTTGCAGGGCGTTGTGGACCAGGTTGGCCCATACCTGGATCAGCTCGTCCGCATGGGCCGGCATCGGCGCCAGCGCCTCGAAATGGCATTCCAGCTCCACGCCTTCGCGGATCCGGCTCTTGTACAATTCCAGCACCGTCTCCACGCTCTCGCGCAGGTCGACGGCGGTTTTGCCGGCGCTGTTTTCGACCCGCGCATAGTTATTCAGCGCAAACACGATCTTCGAAGCGCGCCCCGCCGCGGTGGCGATGGTGTCGTTGTTGGCCTGCAGGCGCCGCATTTCGTAGGCGAGGCCCAGCAGCCATTCGCTGTCGCCATGGCGCAGCAAGGGCATGACCTGTTCCAGCTCGTCTTGCACGCCAAGGTCGAGAAGGCGGTTGGCCAGGCCCGGGGCGTTGCCAATGCCTGCCGCCTCGAGTTGCTGCACCAGCGTGCGCAGCACCGGGCGCCGCTCGCTCGAGGTGACCAGTTCCTTGCGCGCCGGCGCGTCGATGAACAGCGCCGTGAACAAGGACCGGGTGTGCCGGTCCAGCCGCTCGTGCAGCTTTGGCAGTTCCGTCAGGATCGATGCGAGCGCCTTGCGGCTATTGCCGGCAGCGGCGCCGATCGCGCCCAGCGGCGTGTTGAATTCATGCGCGATCCCGGCCACCAGTTGACCGAGCGCTGCGAGCTTCTCGGACTGCAGCATGTGCTCATGCGCCTGTTGCAGGCTGGTCAAGGCATTCTGGAGCGTGTGCGCCTGCCTGGCCAGGGAAGCGGAGAAACGGGCAAACAGGAAAGAAATGAACGCGGCGGCCGACAGCAGGGACAACACCATTCCGATGTCCGCGACCAGGGCGATCCTCTCTTTTTCCGCCGCCTTGCGCGCGCCGAGCGCCGAAATGCGCGCCACGAGTTTGTCGAACAAGGGGTCCACCGTTGCCTCGTCAAATTCGACCGCTTCGTCGATCCGCTTCTCTTTGACCAGTGTGAATTCGCGATCGAGCGCGCCGCTGTAGGCCCGGTACAGCCGCTTCACTTCGCCCGATGCGCCGTCTGCGCCGCTGCGGCCGATCTCGGCTCCGATACGGTCGATCCGCGCCTTGATCGCAAGCAGCTCGACTCCGCCGCGGGCGTCGACCTGGCGGCTTGCGATGACCTCCCATTCCAGGGCGCTCAAGCGGTGCAGTTCGCCTTTCAGCTCAACCAGCCGCAATTCGATGCCCGCGCTTTGGCCAGCCCAGTGGTTCAGGCCATAAATGATGCCCGATGTCAGAATCGCTGCAGTGATGGCGCCGGCGACCACCGTTCGGATCGATTGTCTATGTAAGGCCATTTGGTATTGGTCCTTGTGCTCGTCTTTACGCAGAAATCCATTGCCGGTTCTTGTGGGCGCCTTGACGTTGCTTCATGGATGTAGGAATTTTCCTACGGAAACACTATAGCAGAGAATTCACGGCTGTCTTACATTTGGCGCCGCTTGTCTATGCGCGCGGGGCGCCGAAGGCTTCCTCCAGCGACAGGATCTTGCCGGTGTCGGTCGCGTCGTAGCCGGGCAGTTGGTCGACGTCGCTGTGATAGACCGGCAGTTGAAGGATCGCGATCAGCTGGCGCATCAGCGGTTCCTCGAGCGAGGCGATCGGCAGCGCGAAGAAATAGCGTTCGCGCGCCAGCGCGATGAAGTCAAGGTTGAAGCGCTGGGCCGCGGTGCGCACGCCGATGCCGACGTCGGCCATGCCGCTGGCGATGTAGGCGGCCACTGCCGAATGAGTGAATTCGGCGTTGTTAAAGCCGCTGATGCCGGTGCATGACACGGCGGCCGCCTCGAGCATGAGTTCGAGCAGCATGCGCGTGCCCGATCCGGACTGCCGGTTCACGAAGCGCACGCCGGGACGCGCCAGGTCGGCCACGCTGCCGATCCCGAGCGGGTTGCCGGCCGCCACGAACAATCCCTGGTCGCGCAGCGCGACATGGATCAGGCAGTGCTGGGCCGGATCGAGCCAGCGCAGGTACGACGCGATCGTCTCCTGCTCGAACTGGCCGGTCGGCACCGGGAATCCGGCCAGGTCGCACTCGCGCCGCGCCAGCGCGGCAACCGCGTCGGTGCTGTTGCGGTAGCGCAGCTCGACCGGCATTTCGATCTTGTTCAGGTGGACCATCAGCGCGGCCACCGCGAAGCCGTGGCTGGCGTCCATGCGGATCATGCGCAGTTTTTCCGCCGCCATCTTGCCGAGCTCGCTCTCAAGTTCCGACGCCAGGCTTTCCAGCGTCGGCGACAGGCGCGCCGCGATGCGGCGGTCGGCCCACACCAGCTTTTGCGCCAGCGCCGTCAACTGCGTGCCGCGCCCGCGCCCGGTGTCGAGCAGGCTTTGGCCAAACAGCCTCTCGGCCTCGCGCAGCAGGCCCCAGGCATAGCGGTAGGACAGCTTCACCGCCTTGGCGGCCTGTGCGATCGAGCCGGATTCTTGAATCGCCAGCAACAATCCGAGCAGCGCCGCAGTGTTCAGCGAGGGCTCGGA
>JBAQKU010000655.1:0-5392 GCA_049301315.1 Telluria sp. | reverse complement strand
GTTTCCGCCAATGGCGGAAAGGACGCTTCAAACTTAGTTCTTCGACTGATCGACCAGCTTGTTCTTGGCGATCCAAGGCATCATCGCGCGCAGCTTGGCGCCCACTTCTTCGATCTGGTGCTCGGAGGTCAGGCGACGGCGCGAAATCAGGGTCGGAGCGCCGGCCTTGTTTTCCAGGATGAAGCTCTTGGCGTATTCGCCGGTCTGGATGTCCTTCAGGCACTGGCGCATCGCGTTCTTGGTGTCCTCCGTGACGATCTTCGGACCGGTGACGTATTCGCCGTACTCTGCATTGTTGGAGATCGAGTAGTTCATGTTGGCGATGCCGCCTTCGTAGATCAGGTCGACGATCAGCTTGAGCTCGTGCAGGCACTCGAAATAGGCCATCTCGGGCGCGTAGCCGCCTTCGACCAGGGTTTCGAAGCCAGCCTTGATGAGCTCGACCGCGCCGCCGCACAGCACCGCTTGTTCGCCGAACAGGTCGGTCTCGGTCTCTTCGCGGAAGTTGGTTTCGATGATGCCGGCACGCCCGCCCCCGTTGGCCATGGCGTACGACAGGGCGATGTCGCGCGCTGCGCCCGACTTGTCCTGGTACACGGCGATCAGGTGCGGCACGCCGCCGCCTTGTGCGTAGGTGCCGCGCACGGTGTGTCCCGGCGCCTTCGGTGCGATCATGATCACGTCGAGGTCGGCGCGTGGCACGACCTGGCCGTAGTGCACGTTGAAGCCGTGCGCGAAGGCCAGCACCGCGCCCTGCTTGGCGTACGGCGCGACGTTTTCGTTGTAGACCTGGGCGATGTTTTCATCGGGCAGCAAGATCATGATGATGTCGGCCGCCTTGACCGCGTCGTTTACTTCGGCCACCTTGAGGCCGGCCTTCTCGACCTTGGTCCAGGAGGCGCCGCCCTTGCGCAGGCCGACCGTGACGTTCACGCCCGAGTCGTTCAGGTTCTGTGCGTGCGCGTGGCCTTGCGAGCCGTAGCCGATGATGGCAACGTTCTTGCCCTTGACGAGGGAGAGGTCGCAGTCTTTATCGTAGAAAACTTTCATGATTTATTCCTATATTCTTTGTGTGGTGAGTATGTATGGGTAGGTCTTGGGGCAATGCTCAGACTTTGAGGACGCGTTCGCCGCGCCCGATGCCTGAACCACCAGTACGCACCGTTTCGAGAATCGAAGCGCGGTCGATGGAGTCGATGAACGCGTCGAGCTTGCCCTTGTTGCCGGTCAGCTCGATCGTGTAGGTCTTTTCCGTGACGTCGATGATGCGGCCGCGGAAAATATCGGCGGTGCGCTTCATCTCTTCGCGTTCCTTGCCGACCGCCCTCACCTTGATGAGCATGAGCTCGCGCTCGATGTGGGCGCCCTCGGTCAGGTCCACCACTTTCACCACTTCGATCAGGCGGTTCAGGTGCTTGGTGATCTGCTCGATGATGTCATCCGAGCCGGAGGTGACGACCGTCATGCGCGACAGGGTCGGGTCTTCGGTCGGCGCCACGGTGAGCGTTTCGATGTTGTAGCCGCGCGCCGAGAACAGGCCGACCACGCGCGACAGGGCGCCGGCTTCGTTTTCGATCAGGACAGAAATAATATGGCGCATGTCAGAGGTCCTCCGATCCGAGCAGCATTTCGGAAAGGCCTTTGCCGGCCTTGACCATTGGCCATACGTTTTCTTCCTGGTCGGTGATGAAGTTCATGAACACAAGGCGGTCTTTCATGCCGAAGGCTTCCTTCAGGGCGCCGTCGACGTCGCCCGGCTTTTCGATCTTCATGCCGACGTGGCCGAACGATTCGGCCAGCTTGGAGAAGTCCGGCAGCGAATCCATGTAGGACTCGGAATAGCGCGAGCCATAGTCGATCTGCTGCCACTGGCGCACCATGCCGAGGAAGCGGTTGTTGAGCAAAATGATTTTCGGCGTCAGGTGATACTGCTTGCAGGTGGCGAGCTCCTGGATGCACATCTGGATCGAGCCTTCGCCGGTGATGCAGGCAACCGTGGCGTCCGGGTTGGCCATCTGCACGCCCATGGCGTACGGCAATCCCACGCCCATCGTGCCCAGGCCGCCGGAATTGATCCAGCGGCGCGGCTTGTCGAACTTGTAGTACTGGGCCGCCCACATCTGGTGCTGGCCGACGTCGGAGGTGATGAAGGCGTCGCCGCCGGTGATGTCCCAGACTTTTTCGACCACCGATTGCGGCTTGATGACAAGCTCCGAATCCTGGTACTTGAGGCAGTCGCGCCCGCGCCATTCGTCAACCTGTTTCCACCAGTCCTTCACGGCCGGTGCGTTGACCTTGGCGTCGGCCGCGTCGAGCTGCGCGAGGAACTCGATCAGCACGTCCTTGACGTTGCCCACGATCGGGATGTCGACCTTGACGCGCTTGGAAATCGACGAGGGGTCGATGTCGACGTGGATGATCTTGCGCGGATTGCTTGCGAAGTGCTTCGGGTTGCCGATCACGCGGTCGTCGAAACGCGCACCGATGGCGATCAGGACGTCGCAGTGCTGCATCGCCATGTTCGCTTCGTAGGTGCCGTGCATGCCGGGCATGCCGACGAAGTTCTTGCTCGACGCACGGTAGCCGCCCAGGCCCATCAGGGTGCTGGTGCAGGGAAAGCCGAGGCGGTCGACCAGTTTGTTCAGCTCGGGGGCCGCGTTGGCAAGGATTACGCCGCCGCCGGTGTAGATCATCGGGCGTTCGGCCTGCAGCAGCAGTTGCACCGCCTTGCGGATCTGGCCTGCGTGGCCCTTGTCGACCGGCTTGTACGAGCGCATCTCGATATCCTTCGGATAGTCGTAGACGCACTTGTGCATGCTGATGTCCTTGGGGATGTCGACCAGCACCGGACCCGGACGGCCGGTGCGGGCGATGAAGAAGGCTTTCTTCATCGTCGCGGCGAGGTCTTTGACATCCTTGACGAGAAAATTGTGCTTGACGACGGGGCGGGTGATGCCGACCGTGTCGCATTCCTGGAACGCATCCTGCCCGATCGCGTGGCTGGGCACCTGACCTGAGATGACGACCATCGGAATCGAGTCCATGTACGCGGTCGACAGGCCGGTGACGGCATTCGTGACTCCCGGACCGGAGGTGACGAGCGCAACGCCGACGGTGTTCGAGCTGCGCGAATAGGCGTCTGCCGCATGCACGGCGGCCTGCTCGTGGCGTACCAGGACGTGTTGGAATTTGTCTTGCTGAAAGATGGCGTCGTAGATGTAGAGAACTGCCCCGCCCGGATAACCGAAGACGTGTTTTACGCCCTCTTCCGCCAGACAACGCACTACTATCTCAGCGCCCGTGATGGGAACTGCGGTGTCGTTACTCATGAATACATTCCTTTCAAGACCCATTGGGAGGTGATCGGATGCTCTGTCCTAGCGAAATACGCCCGGCGCGACAGTTCTCAAGCTTCCCTTCTTTCTGCGGTCACGTCGATCTTTCACGTACCCATAGATACGTTACGAACCGGCGCTAAACGCAACTCGTTTGGCGTGAGTTTCTGTGGCGGCGTTGCGGATCTCTCGCGCTTGTGGCGCGGGTTAGAGCAAACTGCCTACATATGAAAGCGCGTCATGCCGTGGATGGCCTTGTGTGCCGGTCACGACCTGACCATAGAGCTTCGAGGTTGCAAAGCGTGACATATACCTTACTGCGTTGCACCATTTTGGTCAAGGCAATTCGGCGGGAAAATGGCGCTTTTTACCCCGTTTGCTTTAAATATCCTGCAAAACTTGGGGATTCTTGCTAGGATGCGTCAGATTTCCCATATGCCACAGGCTATGTACCTGAGGTGCTTCACACCTTCCCTCACCGCATGGCCACAGACAAAGAATTATCCGATTTCCTTGAGAATGTCGAACGGCGCGCGTTCAAGCAAGCCGTGTACGCCGTGCGCAAGGACGAAGCGGCGCTCGATATCGTGCAGGACGCGATGATCAAGCTTGCCGAAAAATACGGAGACAAGCCGGCCAACGAATTGCCGATGCTGTTCCAGCGCATCTTGCAGAACACCATATTGGACTACTTCCGGCGCGAAAAGGTCCGCAATACGTGGGTAAGCCTGTTTTCCGGCATGGGCTTGGGCAAGCGCGAAGACCCTGATGACGAATTTGATATACTCGACTCCTATGAAGCGGAAGAAGGGTCGGCGGCAGCGGAGTCGAGTGCCGACCAGGTGGAGCGCATGCAACTGCTGATGCTCATTGATGCTGAGGTACAAAAGCTCCCATCGCGTCAACGGGAAGCCTTCCTCATGCGTTACTTACAAGACATGGACGTGGCTGAAACAGCCGAAGCGATGGGGTGTTCCGAGGGTAGCGTGAAGACGCATTGCTCGCGTGCCACTCACACACTCGCCGACGCTCTGAAGGCCAAGGGAATAAAACTGTGATGAATACCGACGAACTCAACTTAGCTTACAAGGTGCGCCACGCGCTGAACGAAAAACTCGGCACCTTGCCGGCATCGACCACCGAACGGCTCGCTTCGGCACGCAAGTTGGCGCTATCGCGCAAGAAGGCGCATGTCCCGCAACGGCTCGCCCAACGCGCGCTGGCCGGCGGTATCGGCTCCTGGTTCACGCCTGCCTCGCTCGGTCGCCTCGGCGTCGCCTTGCCGCTGCTGGCATTGGTGGCCGGCCTGGCCGGCATTTATCAATATGAAGAGCAGCAGCGTATCGTGGAAATTGCGGAACTCGACGCCGCGGTCCTGTCCGATGAGCTGCCGCTGACGGCCTATCTGGACCACGGCTTCAATGCTTATCTCGCGCAGCGAGCCCAATAAGGATGACCGGGATCAAACTTCGCGCCTGCCTGCAGGCAGCCTTGGCCGCTGCTGCCGTCCTCGTCGCCAGCGCCGCCTTCGCGCAGCCGGCTGGCGCGCCTGCCGCGACAGGCGCCAAGGGTGCAGCGGCGAAAGCCGCACCGAATAATTCATCCTGGAAGCAACTGACAGCGGCCCAACAACTCGCGCTCGAGCCGCTCGCCGCCGAGTGGGACAAGATGGAAGAGGTGCGCAGGCAGAAATGGCTGGAAATCGCCAACCGTTTTTCCTCGATGAGCCCGGACGAACAGCAGCGCATCCACGAGCGCATGCGCGAGTGGGTCAGGCTTACTCCCCAGCAACGCCGGCTGGCGCGTGAAAACTATACGCGCACCAAGAAGATCGATCCGAGCAGCAAGTCGGCGCAATGGGAGCAGTACCAGCAACTGCCGGAAGAACAAAAGCAAAAGCTCGCGGCCGACGCCGCGCGCAAGAAACGGATAAGCAGCGTGCCGAAGACCCAGGGCGCGCCGGCCAAGCCGGTCGCGACAGCTGAGCCTGCCTGTCCTGCCGGCACACTCAGGAATCCGGCGTCAACGGGGCCGGATTGCCTGGCGCTGCCAGCGCC
>JBAQKU010000654.1:0-7463 GCA_049301315.1 Telluria sp. | reverse complement strand
ACGGGCAGCATCAGCGGGCACCACTACCGTCAAGCCAAAAACGAAGGAAAAGAAGGATTAACAACACTTCGCTTCACCGGCCAAGATAATTGACGCCGACCGGCCAAGATAGTTGACGCCAACCAGAGACCAATGACGTACCTAAATAACAACAAATTACTTTAAAGCCCCGGGAAAGCTTTCCCAAGCGGACATCGCATGGTCGCTCCCATGTGAAGACGGACGAAAGCCCCAACGTGGGGGGTCATTGAGCGGTGTGGAAATCTGCGCATTTTCGGGAGAAGTGGTATGGCATCATGTCTGTGAACCGATGGTTGCCATAGGACTTCTTCACAAGCACAGGGGAACATACATGCGAGAAAAACAATACTGGTTTCCATCGCGTCCGGCCAGGAATGGATGGAAATTCGGATGGGGTCTTCCAACAGCATGGCAAGGCTGGGCGGTGTACATCGTCTTTATTTTGTCACTCATCGGCGGCCAGATACTTCTGGCACCGTTTGGACAACTAGCATTGGTGACGCATCTCTGCGGTTTGATCGTACTCTTGGTAGCCGTAACATACTGGAAGGGTGAGCCGCTGTGAGCGCGATGTTGACGCCATTGCCGGCAGGAACTAAGACAGCTAAAGCGACCGGTCAAAAGAAAACTTGAATGGCCGCTAACGCTGTGCTGCTGACATTCGCGGCCAGTCGTCCATCGGCACCTGGCGCCTGATGCAGCCGTTCCCGGCAGAGAAAAACGATCAATGAGCGTCAACCGCGGCGGGCCGCTTCGATTGCAGCAATGTCGATTTTTCCCATCTGCATCATCGCCTCGAACGCGCGCTTGGCCGCCGCCCGATCAGGATCGGCGATCGCTGCAGTGAGGGCGCGCGGCGTGATCTGCCACGACAGGCCCCACTTGTCCTTGCACCAGCCGCATGCACTTTCCTGGCCGCCGTTCCTGACAATCGCGTTCCACAAGCGGTCGGTTTCGGCCTGGTCGTCGGTCGCAACCTGGAAGGAGAAAGCCTCGGTGTGCTTGAATGCGGGGCCACCGTTGAGGCCGATACAAGGGATACCAATCACGGTGAACTCGACCATCAAGACGTCGCCCTGCTTGCCCGCGGGATAGTCGCCCGGCGCGAGATGAACCGTTCCCACCGCGCTGTCCGGAAACGTCTCGGCGTAGAACTGCGCGGCTTCTGCTGCGGTGCCGTTGAACCAAAGACAAATCGTGTTCTTGCTAACCATTTTAGTTCTCCAATGGATGACAAAGAGATAGCTTAAACGATGAAGAATGCCCGATTTCTTGAGCAATTGGCGTTCCTTAGGGTGGAGCAACCACGATCAATACTGTGTTCGCGCGTAACCTGCTTCGCGTTGGCTGCGTACGGCCAGCACAAACACGGTATCAATTTCTTCCACATACTGATACAAGGCAAGGAAACCGAGCGCCTTTCGCCCGATTACCAGTTCACGCTTACCGCTCGACACCGGCCGGCCAATGAGCGGGTTGTACGCAAGAACATCGATCGCGTGCATGATTTCCGTGATGCGCGCCGCCCCATCGGCGACCTGATGTTGCTCCTGATATTCAAAGATGCGATCAAAGTCATCCAGAACTTCTGGCGCCATCTCGACATGCGCCATGTCATGCCCGCTTTTTCTTCGCGACCGGACGTGCTATCTGCTTGCCCGCCAGGCGCGCTTCGAGGTAGTGGCGCATCTCGGTCCAGGATATCGTTCCCCCTGATTCCACGACCTTGGCGAATCGAGCATTGGCCTCCGCATCGAAATCGGCACGCTGTTCTTCGAGCTCCGCCTTTTCCGCTATGGCTTCAAGAATGAAACTGTGGGTTGTCTTGCCTGCGCGTTCGGCTGCGCTTGCAATACGCGCTTTCAAGTCTTCTGGCAAGCGAATCGTTGTCGTTGTTGCCATTGTGGCCTCCGTCTACATGCTTGAATGTAGCACACCTGTGCTATCCACGTGACACGGCTGCAGATCAGTTCCTGATAGCACGCGGCGTGCTGGATATCCACCAAGCCCAACAATCCAATACTGGCAGAGGCGATGTCTGGCCCCCTCAATCGCATCGAGGCCGGGGCAGCAGCTTTCGGCGGACCGAACGTGTCTACGCCAGGGTCTTGATCAGTGAAAGCAAGGCGGCATGGTCGAGCGGCTTGTTCAGGAAGGCGGTCGCGCCTTGGCGCAGGGCCCAGATCCGGTCGGAGTCCATGTCCTTACTCGTGAGCAAGATAACCGGGATGTGCCAGGTCGTTTCATCGTTGGTGATGGCGCGGGTGGCCTGGAAACCGTTCAAGCCGGGCATCACGATGTCCATGATGATCAGGTCCGGCAATTCGCTTTTTGCCTTGGCGATCGCTTCTATCCCGTCGTTGGCCATGATCACGCTGTGCCCCTCTTGGGTCAGGAGTGCGTTCAGGACCAGGCGCTGCGAGAGCGAATCGTCGACTACAAGTATTTTTTGACTAGCCATGTCGGATGTGTTCAAGTTGCTGGTGATGGGGAAGGCAGTTGCTCATCCGCTGTCTTTTCTTCGGGAAGATAGCGCCAGTAAAACGCGTGCGGCTGCAAGGCGAATTCTTGTTGAAGCTCTTTGCAGATCATGTGTTCGGCCAGGTACAGCGCCTTGAGGTTCGTTGTACGGCTCAGCGTGACATACACGCGCAGCGTCTTGGTCTGGGATGAATTGTGCAGTTCCATATCGGTGACGTCGATTTCCATCCCCCGAAGTTTTTTCTTGATGAATCTTGCCACATCTCTTCTGACCGTTTTGAAAAGCTCAGGACTGAGCACTTTGGCGTGCGGCATGAATAAAGCCCAATAAAATTAACGAACTACCAAGAAATGCACGTCTCGGCGCGCTTCTGACAGTAGATATTATTTGTTTCAGTTCGTCAACCCGTTGCCCGTAACGGGTGCGATATAGCACTGCTGGCACTGCCCGGTACGTCAACAGCGAACCGTTGACTCTCTTCGTCATTGATGTTAATTTATTTCAAATTGTTAACTTTATTTGAATCTCATTTAAAGGAGTGACCATGGCGATCATAAATGTGGCGAGCAAATTCAGTTTTCTCTCCAATCAGGATTGGGACTGGGTGGTTACCAAGTCGACCGCGACCGAGATCATTATCCAGAACACCTTGTACCAGCAATCGTTCGAGGGCAATTTTACCGCTTCCAGCGCCGGCGTGATCTCCGGCACGGCCACCGGAACCAGCTTCTACATCAACGGCGCCCTGGTTTATTCCGTAAGCGGCATGACGGCCGATGCCACCCGCTTGCAATCGTTTGTCGAAATGGCGAACGATACGCAGGAAACGTATGCGTTCTCCTTTGCTGGGGACGACACGTTCAATGGCAGCGCAGACGCCGACGCGCTGCTTGGCTACGCCGGCAACGACACGTTGAACGGCGGTGGGGGCAACGATATCCTGATTGGCGGCAGCGGCAACGATCGCCTCAACGGAGATGCGGGAATCGATTCGGCGCGCTTCGAAGGCGTGCGCGCCAACTACACCATGACCACGACGTCGGGCACCACCACCGTGGCCGACAAAACCGGCGTGAGCGGTACCGACACCCTGAGCTCGGTCGAACGCGTGGTGTTTGCCGACAGCGCCCTCGCGTTCGACGGCGCCGGCAACGGCGGCCAGGCCTACCGGGTGTACCAGGCCGCGTTCAACCGTACCCCCGACGCGGGCGGCGTCGGCTTCTGGATGGGTGTGATGGACAAGGGAACCTCGCTCAAGGACGTGGCCGCTGGTTTTGTCGCATCGGCCGAATTCAAGACCGTGTATGGGACCGCGCCGTCCACTTCTCAGCTGGTTGCCAAGTTTTACGAGAACGTCTTGCACCGCCCTGCGGAGCAGGCTGGCTTCGATTTCTGGGTCGGCGCGCTGAACAACGGCGCAGCGGTGTCCGACGTACTCAGTTCTATCAGCGAGAGCAACGAAAACGTGACTGCACTCGCCACCGTCATCGCCGCCGGCTTCGTCTATACGCCATACTGACCGACCCGCGCTGCCGGCTCGGCCCGGCAGCGCCCTGCCCCCTTCCCACGTTGCGCCAGCCTGTCTTGTGCCGTTTTCGGGCGCGGGAAAGCGGGCAATTCCCGAACTGATCCCTTGCCAAAAAAGCTTGCAGTCGCAGCTAAAACGCGTAATAATGCAAATAAGAATCATTCGCGTTGATGGAAAGGCTTTCATGGCCCGCCTCTCCACACTGTTTTCTCACTTACCGAATAGCCAGCCACGACTCTGTTTGAGGTTCCAGCCAGCCACCGTTTTCCTATATTACAGGGAGCATCATGGCACTCAAAAAGACCCAACTGGCGCTGCTGGTCGCGCTGGCAATTCAACAATTATCCCATCCCGCATTGGCTCAGACGGCCGCACCGGAAACACCTGCTGCCGCCTTGCCCGAGGTGATCATCACAAGCAGCCGCGAACTGCCGCCGACGTACAATGCGCCAACCGCGGTCAGCGCCACCAAGATCGAGGCGCCGCTGCGCGATATTCCGCAAACCGTCAACGTGGTGCCGCTCAGCCTGCTGCGCGACCAGGGCGTGCGCTCGATGCAGGATGTGATGAAGGCGGTGCCGGGGAT
This sequence comes from Telluria sp., assembly GCA_049301315.1. Classification (GTDB taxonomy): domain Bacteria; phylum Pseudomonadota; class Gammaproteobacteria; order Burkholderiales; family Burkholderiaceae_D; genus JBAQKU01. The sequence continues at coordinate 2,846 of JBAQKU010000654.1, read as the reverse complement.
CGGCATGTCGACCGGCGACGGCCAGCGCGACCAGGTGACGATCCGCGGCTTTTCGGCCATTTCCGACCAGTTCGTCGACGGCATGCGCGACGATGCTCTGTATTACCGCGACCTGTCCAACATCGAGCAGGTCGAAGTGATCAAGGGACCGGCATCGGTGCTGTACGGGCGCGGCTCGTCCGGCGGGCTGATCAACCGCATCAGCAAGAAACCGGGCATCGACAAGACCGAAGTGAGCGCCCAGGTCGGCAGCTGGAACCAGCGCCGCGGCGAGTTCGACCTGGCACGCAACGTCAGCGACAGCGGTGTCGCGTTTCGCGTGACCGGCGCCGTGGAGCGCGCCGACAGCTATCGCGACCAGCAATTCCTGGACCGCGAAGCCTTCGCGCCCTCCTTGTCGGTCAAGCTTGGCGCCAACACCAAGCTGCTGGTCCAGGGCGAATACCTCGATGACCGCCGGGTCACCGACTTCGGCATTCCCTCCTATCGCGGCTTGCCGGTCGACGTCCCGGCCGGCACCTACTACGGCGCCGCCAATGCCAAGGACTTCGACTATTCGCACGCGCGCGTGACGGCGCTCGGCTTCACGCTCGATCACCGCTTCAACGACACATGGTCGGTGCGCAATGCCTTCCGCAGCTACAACTATTCGCTCGATCGCAACAACACCCTGGTCGGTTCGGTCAACGAAACCGCAAAAACGGCTTCCTTGACTCGGGGCAATGTAAAACGCGAGGAAGACGGCTATTTCAACCAGACCGAGCTGGTTCAGAAGGCCACGCTGGCCGGCATGCAGCATCAGCTCCTGTACGGGATCGAGGTCGGCAAACAGAACAAGGACCAGGTGGTGCGCAATCAGGCCAATGCCGCTACCGTGTCGCTGTTCAATCCAGTGTCGCCGGTGGTGCCGTTCGCGGCCCTTGCCGCGCCCTCCGGCGACAATCTCGGCATCATGACGGTGGCCAGCGCCTACGTGCAAGACCTGGTCACGCTGTCGGCGCAGTGGAAGGCGCTGGCTGGCGTACGCTTTGACAATTTCAAGCAAGAGACCAGGGACCGCCGGGCCGGACAACCGAACCTGGACCGCACCGACCGCGCCTGGAGCCCGCGCGCCGGCCTGGTCTATCAGCCGACGCAGGACACGTCTTATTACGCGTCGTTCAGCAAGTCGTTCCAGCCCTCCGGCGAAGCCTTCCCGATCGCGGCGAGCAATGCCCAGATTGAACCTGAAGAAACCACGAACAAGGAAATCGGCGCCAAGCTCGACCTTTTCGAGGGCCGGGCGTCCGCCACGGCATCGCTGTTCCAGCTCGAGCGCACCAACATCAAGACCAGCGATCCGGCAACCAATCGCCTGGTCCCGATCGGCGTTCAGCGCACCAATGGCCTTGAACTGACCTTCAGCGGCGACCTGTCGCACGGCTGGAAGGTGTGGTCCGGCTATTCCTGGCTCGATGCGCGCTTCACGTCGTCGATCGCCAAGGACGACGGCCAGTTCATCCAGGGCAAACGCCCGACCCTGACCCCGGTCCACAGCGCCAACCTGTGGGTCACCAAGGCATTGGGGCATGGCTTCGGTGCGGGAGCGGGGCTCAATTATGTGGGCGACCGGTTTGCAAACCCGGGCAATACGGTGACCTTGCCGAGCTACGTCACGGCTGACGCCATGGCGTACTACCGCGTGGGCAGCGTCGAGCTGCAATTGAACGTGATGAACCTGTTCGACCGCAGCTACACCGTGGCCGGACACGGCAGCAGCAAGAACCTGAACCAGCCCGGGGCGCCACGTTCGGCCCAACTGACCGCGCGCTACAACTTCTAAGGCAGGATGGCGGCGAGGCGCGGCAGCGCCGCCAGCGCGTTGTCCAGTGTGGCCGCCCTCACCTGCTGAGGCGTCAGGCCCCGCAGCCCGGCCAGCGCGGCGCCGATCGCGGGCAACTGCTCGGGGCTGTTGCGCCCCGGATGCAGCCAGGCCGGCGCGATGTCCGGCGCGTCGGTTTCGAGCACGATCGATTCGAGCGGCAAGCCGGCCGCCAGGCGCCGGATCTGGAGCGCGCGCGAAAACGTCATGGCGCCGCCGAAGCCGAGCCGAAACCCCAGGTCGATATACGTCTGCGCTTGCTGGAAGCTGCCGTTGAAGGCGTGCGCGATGCCGCCCGCCGGGCGGATCTGGCGCACGTGCTTGAGCACCTGGTCCTGCGCGCGGCGCACGTGCAGCAGCACCGGCAGGTCGAAGTCGCGCGCAATGCGCAACTGTTCACGCAGGAAGTAGTCCTGCTTTTCGCGCATCGCGCTCTCGCACAGCATGGGAATGAAGAAATCGAGCCCGATCTCGCCGATGGCGAGAAAGCGCGGATCCGTCATGGCCGCCTGCACCGCGCCGCGCAGGGCTGCCAGGTCGTCCTCGTGCGCGCGTGGCACGCAGATCGGATGAATCCCAAGCGCGTAGCTGGCGTTGTGCGCGTCGGCGGCCAATTGCGCGACCGTCCCGAAATTGGCGCGGTCGACCGCCGGAACCACGATCATCGACACGCCCGCCTCCCCGGCCCGGCGCGCCACCCCCAGCGACTCGGCGCCGAATTCGTGGGCGTCCAGGTGGCAGTGGGTGTCGATCCACATGCTCAGGCCTCGGCTGGCTGCAGTCCGTGTTCGGTCAGGCGCAGCACGCGGTCGCAGCGGCGCGCCAGGTCGATATCGTGGGTGACGATGACGAAGGCCGTGCCCAGTGTCTTGGACAGCTCGAGCATCAGGTCGAAGATCTGCTGGGCGGTGGCGCGGTCGAGGTTGCCGGTCGGCTCGTCGGCCAGCACGCAGGACGGCCGGGTGACCAGGGCGCGCGCCAGCGC
>JBAQKU010000653.1:0-1808 GCA_049301315.1 Telluria sp. | reverse complement strand
CGCTCGACGCGCGCGCTCAGCAGGCCGTCACGGCCGTGCTGCGCGAGCTCGGCGACGCCGAGCGGGCCAAGGCGGCGGGGCTGACCGGCAAGGGCATGCTCGGCAACGGCGACCCGTCCAAGGTGGTCTACAGCTTCACCCTGATGGAGCGCGGGCGCGATGCCAACCAGCTGCGCGTGCAGACCGATAACTACGACCAGCCGCTCGACATCAACGAAGGCGCCAAGCTCGACCTCGGCTCGACCGCCAAGCTGCGCACCCTCGTGACCTACCTCGACATCGTCGCGCAACTGCACGCGCGCCTGGCCGGGATGGAGCGGGCCGAGTTGCGCAAGGTCGCGGTCGATCCCAAAGACAAGCTCACGCAGTGGGCGCTCGGCTACTTCGACGGCCTGCCCGAGCCGCAGGCGCGCGGCCTGCCCGCCATGCTCGAGGCCGCGCTCGAGCGCACCTATTCGGGCAGTCCGGGCGAAGCCTTCTTCACCGGCGGCGGCCTGCACACGTTCGGCAACTTCAGCAAGCTCGACGACAAGCGCATCCTGACCGTACGCGAGGCCTTGCGCAGCTCGACCAACCTGGTATTCGTGCGCCTGATGCGCGACGTGGTGCGCTACTACATGTTCCAGACCCCGGGCTCGTCGGCGACGCTGCTGGCCGATGCCGACGATCCGCGCCGCGCCGAATACCTGAGCCGTTTCGCCGACCGCGAGGGCACCGCGTTCCTGAACCGTTTCTACCCGAAGTACAAGGGCAAGTCCGCGGCCGATGCTGAAAAGGTGCTGCTGGCCAGCCTGCGCCCGACCCCGGTGCGCCTGGCCGCGGTGCACCGCACGATCGCCCCCGAGGCTGCGCTCGACCAGTTCGGCGCCTTCCTCAACGACAACCTGGCGTCGGCAAACGAAGTGCCGGACGAGCGCATCGCCCGCATGTACGAGCAGTATGCGCCGGACAACATGTCGCTGGCCGACCGCGGCTACCTCGCCACCATCCATCCGCTCGAACTGTGGATGGTCGGCTACCTGCGCACGCACCAGGGCGCGAACCTGTCGGAAATGGTGGCCGCCAGCGCCAAGGAGCGCCAGGAGGTGTACCGCTGGCTGTTTACCACGCACCGCAAGCACGCCCAGGACCGCCGCATCGCCGGCCTGCTCGAAGTCGAGGCCTTCCTCAAGATCCACGCCCAGTGGAAGAAGATGGGCTATCCCTTCGATTCGCTGGTGCCCTCGTATGCGACCACGCTGGGCGCCTCGGCCGACCGTCCGGCCGCGCTTGCCGAACTGATGGGAATCATCGTCAACGGCGGGGTGCGCAAACCGGTGCAGCGGCTCGACGCGCTGCATTTCGCCCAAGGCACGCCCTACGAAACGCTGGTCAGGCCCGCCAAGGGCAAGACCGGCGAACAGGTGCTCGCGCCCGACGTGGCCAAGGTGGTGGCCGAGGCAATCCGCGGCGTGGTCTCGGACGGCACCGCCAAGCGCGTCAAGACCGCCTTCGTCAAGGCCGACGGCAGCGTGATCGCGGTGGGCGGCAAGACCGGCACCGGCGACCAGCGTTTCGAGGTCTACGGCGCCGGCGCTCGCCTGATCGAATCGCGCTTCGTGAACCGTTCCGCGACTTTCGTCTTCAACATCGGCGAACGCTTCTTCGGCAGCATGACCGCGTATGTGCATGGGCCGGAGGCGGCCGACTACGACTTCACCAGCGCCTTGCCGGTGCAGCTGCTGGTGGCGCTGGCGCCGGCGCTGATGCCGATGATCGAGCCGGCCCCGCTGGCCGGCGGCGCGCCGACCGCCTGCTCGCGCTAGGGT
>JBAQKU010000652.1:0-8362 GCA_049301315.1 Telluria sp. | reverse complement strand
ATATTTCACGGCCTGAATCCAGAACCGGCCTGACCGGTCGGGCGCGGACGTTGCCATTTCATTGCCCAGCTTGCGTGCGTAGTAGGCCCTGACCAGGTAATTGTTGTGCTCTGACCAGACGATGCCGACACCGGCGCCGCTCAGGGTCCGCTTGTTCGGGCCCAGGGCCCAGGGGTCCTTGTCGCGCGTGACGGTGCCGGTATCGGCGAAGGCGACCAGTTGCACTTGCCCGCTTTGCGCGGCAGTAAATTTCGGCAGTTGCAGGCGTGCTTCCAGGCTCAGCACATAGCCCTGGTCCGCATACGCTTCGCCTTCCGGATAGGCGCGTACCGCGTTCATGCCGCCCAGTTCCAATTTTTCCGAGACATCCAGGTTTTTCGAGGCGACTTGCCCGTTGATGGCTGCCGACAGCGAGAACGCGTCGGTCACGCGCTGCACCCGCGAGGCGCTGTAACTGAGCTTGTTGTAATGGCCGTTGCTGCGTGCCGTCGCCGCATCGATCGCCCGCACCGCTGGGGTGAGGATATCGAGCTGGCCAGCCGACAAGGTGAGCGAATACGTGTTCGCACCGCCGCCGCCAAGGTTGTCGCGGAAATCGCCGTAAAGACTGGCCATCCACACCTTGGCGTCCTTGTCGGTGACCGAGCCGGTCAGGTCGACCTGGTCGTGGAAACGCTTGTCGTCGTAGGCGAGCTGCGCGTAATGGTTGCTGTTGCGAGTACGCAGCAGCGGGTAGCTGACAAAGGCGCTCGCGATGTCGGCGTTGCCGTGCGCGTGCAATGGCGCAAATTCCTCGCCCAGTTCGTAGCGAAGCTTGCTGTACGCTACGCCTGCCCGCGCTTTGCCAAATTGCATCTGGTAGGAGGCGCGCGCATAGTTCAGGCCAGAGCCCGAAGTGAGCACACGCAGGCTGAGGACGTCGCCCATGCCCAGCAGCTCATTGACGTTGAGCGTGGCGCCGACCCGGTAGCGGCCGGTGTAACGGTTGCCCGCGTTGTCGGCGTCGATGCTGCCTGAAAAAAGCTGCCCCGGCGTGACGTCGACGATCAGGTCGGACGCGCCGACCGATGCGCCCGGCGCCAGAGTCGACTTGATGTTGACGCCCGGGATGTCGGACAGCAGCAGGAGCCGGCTCTCAAGCGGCGCGCTGGTGACCACGTCGCCGCTATTGATGCCGGCCAGCTGGCTGTGGACCAGCTTGTCCGACAGCCTGCTCGTGTTACGCACCTCGATCTTGCCGTACTGGCCCTCCATGACTGAAATGGTCACGGCGCCATTCTTGATGTCCTGGGGCGGCAGAAAAGCCTGGGCCAGCAGGTAGCCATCGCGATGGTAGCGCTCGGTGATTGCCGCCGCCATGCGCAGCAGGTCCGACATGGCCAATTCGCTGCCCGGATTAAATCCCGTGAGGGCAAGCAGCTGCGCCTCCGGATAGGCGTGCGCGCCCGTCAGGTGCAGGCTGTTGACGACGATTTTCACATCGTCCGCCGCGGGCGCACCAGGCGTCTTGCCCGCTTCGATTCGCATGACCGGGGCGGCTTTCGGCATGACCGGAGCCGGCGGAATTTGCTGAATCTGGCTGCCGGCGGTGGGCGCTTGGGCGAAGGCGACTGCTTGTACCAATCCCATCAGCGCAAATGGCAATATTTTATTTTGTAACATGATCCTGTTCCTTTTTAATGCCGATGGTCTGACTACGTTTCCTAATTGAAATTTTACTCATGGGGAAAAAGTCGTCCGTTCGGAGCCGCACATAAGGGAAGGCGGGGACGAGAAAGGGCCGAATCAGTTGCCGAAGATGCCAACTCTGTTGTTTTTCAGGGCTGGCAGTTGCGCCGATGCCGCTCGCATACCTGTCCTGGCCAGTGGCCGCCCGTTGCAGGCGCAAGCGAAAAGCGGACGCCATCACACATGCGCATTGATTGATCTGGATCGTCGCTTTTCCGTAATCTCATTGATAATGATTCGCGTTTAATATATAGTTTCAATCATTGTCAGAGAGAAAAAATATGAACGCCCAACCGCGAATGCTCGACGTGGCCGATCCCAACTGCGACCCAAGGCCGCGCGACAAGACAGCGGCGCCGTTGCGCTTGCCCGCGTCGCCGACGTGGGGCAGCCGGCTCAAGGTCGCGACAGGCAAGCTGCATCTGTATATCGCGCTCTGGTGCGGCGTCCTGTTCGTCCTGCTCGGGCTGACCGGCAGCGCAATCGCATGGATCCACGAACTCGACAGCGCGCTCAATCCCGAACTGTTCCACGCTACCGTGGCGCCCGGCGCCGCACCGGGCACGGCCGAACGGCTGAAGGCGGTGCAAGACTTCCTGGTTGCCGATCCGCGCTATGGGCGCCCCGACCAACTGCACGTGCCGGCTGCCCCCGACGAGGCGGTGGTGGCGTGGTACCGGCGCACGCCGGCCGGCGAACGCTCGGCGTTCGCGCTGAACGTGTCGCGCCAGGTGATGGTCGACGCCACCGCCTTGCGGGTCAACGGCGAGCGCAACTGGGGAGAAATCGGCTTGTCGCGTCCCTTGCTGATGCCGACCCTGTTCAATTTTCATCACTATCTGGTGGCCGGCGAGGTCGGCAGGACCATCGGCGGCATCACCGGGATCTTGCTGGCGATCGCCGGGTTAAGCGGGCTGGTGTTGTGGTGGCCGCGGCTGCGCCTGAAGGCGTTGCGCCAGGCGCTCACGGTGTCCTATCGCGGTTCGTGGCCGCGTCTTAACTTCAGCCTGCATCGCGCGGCGGGCTTCTTTATCGCCCCGCTGCTGGTCATGCAAGGACTGTCCGGCCTGTACTTGAACTTGCCGCAGTGGGTATTGCCGGTCGTGGGCGCGGTGGCGACGGTGTCGCCTAACGACAAGGTAAGTAACGCCGTTCCGCACGCTGGCGCGCCGCTCGACGCCGCAGCGGCGGCGCGCATCGCGCAAGCACAGTTTCCCGAGGCGCGCGTGTCGCGGGTGGCCATGTCTTCCCCGAAAAAACCGTATGAAGTGCGGATGAGGCAAGAGGGCGAGGTACGCAAGGGCGATGGCGCCACCCGCCTGACCATCGACGCCTACAGCGGTGCCGTGCTGAGAGTGCGCGACCCGCAGCGTGCGCCCGGTGGCGACACTTTCGTCAATTGGCTGTTCCCGCTGCATACCGGAGAGGCCTTCGGCACGCCGGGACGGATCTTCGCCAGCCTGTTCGGGATCGCGCCTTTGCTGTTCATGATTACCGGCGTCACGATCTGGCTGAACCGCAGAAGGGAAAAGCGCGCCGCTCAGCTTCGTCGCTGAGGCAGCGGTTCGTTTCTACCCGCAGGCCTGCAGCGCGACGCGGTTGCGGCCGTTGCGCTTGGCCGCGTACAGCGCGCGGTCGGCTGCACCGATCAGCGCAGGCACTTCGACCGGATGCTCCAGGGTCTGGGTGGCGACGCCGATACTGACCGTCACGTGCTGGGCCGCGCCGGCGTTGCAGTGCGCGATGTCGAGCCCGACGATCCGCCGGCGCATCGCCTCGGCCAGTTGCATGCTGTGCTGCGCGTCCATATCGGGCAGGATCACGGCAAACTCTTCGCCGCCGTAGCGCGCAATCAAATCGAACGGGCGCTGCAGCATCGCAGCGAGCGCCGCCGCCACCTTGATCAGGCAGTCGTCGCCTTGCTGGTGCCCGTAATGGTCGTTGTATGCCTTGAAGCAGTCGATGTCGATCATCAGCAGCGACAGCGGAGTGGCGGCGCGCTTGGCGCGGCGGATTTCCTTTTCCATCGCAACGTCGAAATGGCGCCGGTTGGCGATGCCGGTCAGGCCGTCCGAGAAGGTCTGCGAACGCAGTTCGAGCGCCTGCTCGCGCAGCAGGCGCTCGCGCGTGACGGCCAGCGTGACGTCGGTGATCTGGATCAGGCAGTGGCGCGCCGAGTGCGCCACTTCGATCGGCGTCACCGTCACGGCCTGCTGCATGCGGGTGCCGCCGGCCATGGCGGCGGCATCGGAAAACACGGGCAAGGGCGCCTTGTGCAGGGTTTGCGACAGCACCGATGGAAAATTGTCGCGCAGCGCCTGGCGCACCGCGCTGCCTAAGCGCTTGCCGGCCAGCTCCGGAAACAGTGCGAAGAAATCGCGCCCGAGCACGGCCTCGGGGGCGTGCTCCGAATGGCGCGCCATCCAGCGGTTCCACAGCACCACGCGATGCTCTGCGTCAAGTACGATGGCGCCCAGGGCGATCGAACCGAGTATGCTCTCAAGCATGCTGGTGCGGTTTTCTGCGCTTGGCGTCATGTCAGGCCGAACCGATCGCCTTGGCCAGGTAGCGGTCCACCTGGGCCTGCAGGTCGCTCAATGCGCTGAGGTCGAGGATGAAGGCGACATAGCCGTGGATCTGGTGCGTCTCGAGGATGAAGTCGATATGCAGCATCAGCACCACGGTATCGGCCTTGCAGCCGGACGCGCTCAGGATTTCCCCGCTGCTGCCGACGTGGTAGCGCGGCAGCGAGCCGCTCAGCTCGTGATCGAAGATATTGGCCAGGGTACCGACGCAGGAATTGAGGATGATGTTGCCGATCTCGCTCATCGCCTCCTGTTCCATCTCGGTCAGTTCCTTGAGCGGCACCGACTCGCCCACCATCAGGCGCACGATATCGAGGCTCTTGTCTTCGGGGAACATCAAGATCGCTTCGGTGTTGAACGCCCCCTCGTAGTGCTGGCTCACGCCGCACACGCGCCGGGTATCCTTGTTGTCGAGCATTTCGGCGGCGTCGGCGCGGTTGACGAAGGTGATCGAGGGCACCGACATCGTCACGGCTTCGTTGACGATCTCGCTCATCGCCTTGGCCGCGTGCCCGACCCCGATGTTGAAGATCTCGACCAGGGCGTCGTGCTGCAGTTCGCTCAGGTTCAGCATGCGCTAGGCCAGTGCGCCGAGCAGCTGGTGGATGCGCGCTTCGGTCACCGGCTTTTCCATGAAGCCGATTCCGAGCGCGTGTGCGCGGTTGCGCGTGGCGTTTTGCACATTGGCCGTCACCAGCGAAATGTGCACGCCGGGGCAGGCCGTGCGCAACTGCTCGGCTGCGGCAATGCCGCCCATGCCGGGCATGTTAACGTCGATTAATATCAGGACAGGGCGCAGCACGCCGACTTTTTCCAGCGCTTCCTCGCCGCTGGCCGCTTCCTCGACCTGCCAGGAGGGCTGCTTGCTCAGAATGAACTGGCGTACCAGGAGACGGGAGACCCGGCTGTCATCGACTACGAGTACCGTTTTTATCTGGCTCATTTGGCAATTCCCGATATTTCTTCGTGGAAGGCATTTTCTCATAGTTTCTTTGCGTATCTTGCTCTTGTCTGGGTTAAAGCCGCCAGACTGTTGATCATATTCAAGCGGAATGGCCGCAGGCGCCGGACGATCCGCTAAAATGGCGAAATTCTTTCTACTTTTCACCACCATGACCCAAGACGAACTCAAGCAAGCCGTGGCGCGCGCCGCCATCGATTACGTGGTTGACGGCGAAATCATCGGCGTCGGCACCGGCTCGACCGCCAATTTCTTCATCGACGAACTGGCCCTGATCAAGCAGCGCATCAAGGGTACGGTGGCCTCCTCCGAGGCGACCGCAGCCCGCCTGCGCGGGCACGGCATCGCGGTGTTCGACCTCAACGACGCCCCGTCGATTGCGGTCTACATCGACGGGGCCGACGAAATCACGGCCAGCGGCGCGATGATCAAGGGCGGGGGAGCGGCGCTCACGCGCGAGAAGATCGTGGCCTCGGTGTCGAAGCGCTTCGTGTGCATCGCCGACGGCTCCAAGCTCGTTGAGGTGATGGGCAAGTTCCCTCTGCCGGTGGAAGTGCTGCCGATGGCGCGCGGCGCCGTGATGCGCAAGCTGGCGGCGCTGGGCGGCCAGCCGAAGCTGCGCCTTCAGGCGGGCAGCGAGCAAGCTTTCGTCACCGACAACGGCGGCCAGATCATCGACGTGGCCGGCTTGCACATTACCGACCCGGTTGGCCTGGAGCGGGAAATCAACCAGATCGTGGGCGTGATCGCGGTCGGCCTGTTCGCGCAGCGCGGCGCCGATGTGTGCCTGCTGGGAACGAGCGAAGGCGTCAAGACCTTAACGTTCTGATCCGAAAATTTTCGTGGCGTCAAGAAGGGAAAGCATGAAACGATCGATTGTCCTGGTGTCCTGCGCCGTGCTGCTGAGCGCATGTTCGACCTTCCACTCCGCGTTCAGCTATTTGCATGGCAAGCCGGAGCAGGCTGAGGCCAAGGCCAAGCCGGCGCCCGTGCTTGCCGCGCAACTGGTGGACGCGAACGGCGTGCCGATCGAGCGCATTGCGTTTCGTGCCGGCATTTCGTCGGCAACCGTCGAGCGCATGGCCAAGCTGAAAGCCTGTACCGGCGGGGAAGGAGCGGGACTGGTGACCGAGCCGGGGCCGGTCGAGGTGTATCGCATGGCCTGCGACAACGGGAAGATGTTCATGGCGCGCTGCGAGCTGCGCCAGTGCAAGCCGATGTAGCGGCCCCGGGTCGTGGACCCGGGTTGTCCTCTGCGTATTTCAGCCGGGCTTAGCCGGCCGGCGGCGGCACGTAGCCGGCGGCGGCATCCGCGCCTTCGCCGAAGAAGTGCTGCTCCATCTGCTGGGCCAGGTACTTGCGCGCGCGCTGGTCGGCCAGGTTGAGCCGGTTTTCATTGACCAGCATGGTCTGGTGCTTCAGCCAGGCGGCCCACGCTTCCTTCGATACCGATTCGTAGATCCGCTTGCCCAGTTCGCCAGGGTAGGGTGGAAAATCGAGTCCTTCGGCTTCCTTGTTCAGTTTGATGCAGTGGATTGTGCGGGCCATCTGTGCTCCTAGGGCGTATGTGGGTATGTGTGGTGAGACTGATATTATAAAGACTTAATCAGGACCTGTGACTTGCGCTGCCAGTTGTACATGTGCTGTCGGTCCTTCGGCAGCGCATCGACCGTGGCAGGCTTGAACCCGCGCTTCTGGAACCAGTGCGAGGTGCGGGTGGTCAGCACGAACAATTTGTTGAAGCCGGCCGCGCGCGCGCGGTTTTCCATGTGCTTGAGTATACGCTCGCCGTCGCCCTGGGCCTGCACCTCGGGGTTGACCGTCAGGCAGGCCATCTCGGCCATCTTCGCGGCCGGGAACGGATACAGCGCGGCGCAGCCGAAAATGACGCCGTCGTGCTCGATCACCGAGAAGTTGTCGATTTCGCGCTCGATCAGTTCGCGCCCGCGCTTGACGAGCGTGCCGTCCGCTTCGAGCGGCTCAATGAGCTTGATAATCCCGCCGACGTCCTCAATTGTGGCCTGACGCAGGCTTTCGAGGTTTTCGTGGCTGATCATGGTGCCCACGCCGTCGTGGGTGAACAGTTCGAGCAGGGCCGATCCATCCATTTCGAACGGGACAATATGGGCGCGCGGCACGCCGCTGTTGCATGCCTTGATCGCGTGCTGCAGGTAGAATGCGGCGTCGGACGGCAAGAAGCCCGCCTGCAGTACCGCTTCGGCCTGGTGCGAGGACAGTTCGCGGATTTCAAACCCGGCTTCGTCCTTCATCATCGGCGTTTCGCTGATGAACACCAGCTTGTCGGCGTGCAGTGCGATGGCGGCGGAAACGGCCACGTCTTCCATGGTCAGGTTGAACACCTCGCCGGTCGGCGAGAAGCCCAGCGGCGACAGCAGCACCAGGCTGTCGGTGGCCAGGATAGGGTGGATGGTCTCGGCCGCCACCTTGCGCGTGACCCCGGTCAGTTCGAGGTCGACGCCGTCGATCACGCCGAGCGGGCGCGCGGTCACGAAGTTGCCGGAAATGATGCGGATCGCGGCGTGCGCCATCGGGGTGTTCGGCAGGCCCTGGCTGAAGGCGGCTTCGATGTCGAGGCGCAGTTCGCCGGACGCTTCCTTGGCGCATTCGAGCGCGGCGGTGTCGGTGATCCGGATGCCGTTATGGAAACGCCCTTCGACGTTACGCAGCGCGAGCTGTTCGGCCACCTGGGGCCGCGAGCCGTGCACGATCACGACCCGGATGCCAAGGGCCACCAGCAGCGACAGATCCTGGGCCAGCACCGGCAGCGCACCGGCGGTGACGAGTTCACCCGGAAAGGCGACCACGAAGGTCTTGCCACGGAAGGCGTGGATGTACGGCGCGACGGAGCGCAGCCATTGGACGAATTGAATAGGAGTTTCCATTTGCCGCATTATAATTCGCTGCGCGACTTGCGCGCCCAAATACGTGTAAAAAACAATGTCTGAACAGAGTAACAAGCCGTCACCCCTGCCTTTGCCGCAGCAATCCCCGCACCCGAGCAACCAGGCCGCGCCGGGCCAGGACGCGCCAGGCGCCGCGCAAGCGGCTGCGCAGGGCCGGCCGGCAC
>JBAQKU010000651.1:0-3390 GCA_049301315.1 Telluria sp. | reverse complement strand
GCTAAATGGGGTTCCCGCCTGCGCGGGAACGACGGGGCAATATGGTTAATTAGAGAGTCAAAGTCCGTTTGGCGTTTCGCGACAGCCTTTTTCGCACGGACTATTATCATAATAACAACTCGTCGCGCCTGCACGTCCAGATCAATCAAACTCAAATAATTTGAAAATTAGTTTTATATAAAACAAATTCTGCGCTATCCTTGGATGTCATTGGAGTCATTTCATGGCATCAAAATTCGAAGGGAGCGTATCTTGAAAACGGTCATCGCCACAAAAATCAACGGTCTCGCGCGTCACGATGCGGTGGCCGACAACCTGCTGTTAATCGACTACCTGCGTGAAACGCTGAACCTGACCGGCGCCAAGCAAGGCTGCGACGGCGGCGAATGCGGCGCCTGCACGGTGCTGGTCGACGGCGTGCCTCGCCTGTCATGCCTGACGCTGGCCGCCAGCGTGGCCGGGCGCCACGTCGAAACGGTCGAGTCGCTGGTGCAAAACGGGCGCCTGTCCGCGCTCCAGCATGCCTTCAACGAAAAGCTCGGCACCCAGTGCGGCTTCTGCACCCCCGGCATGATCATGACGGCCGAGGCGCTGCTGCGCGCCAATCCCGATCCATCGGTCGAGCAGATCCGCACGGCCCTGTCCGGCAATCTGTGCCGCTGCACCGGCTACGTCAAAATCATCGAGTCGGTACAGGCGGCCGCTTGCGCCTGCGCCGGCAACAAGGAAGGAGCTTGCGCATGAATCCGAAACCGAACAAGGGCGCCGGCAAGCGCATGGCGCTGGTCGACGGCCTCGAAAAAGTCACCGGGCGCGCCCGTTATACGGCCGACCTGTTTGCGCCCGAGGCGCTGGTCGGGCGCATCTACCGCAGCCCCTACGCGCACGCCGAAATCATCAGCATCGATATCGAGGCAGCGCTGGCGCTGCCAGGCGTGGTGGCGATCATCACCGGCGACTGCTGCGACGTCCCGTACGGCATCCTGCCGGTGGCGCAAAACGAATTCCCGCTGGCCCGCGACCGGGTGCGCTACTTCGGCGAACCGGTCGCTGCGGTCGCTGCGGTCGACGAGGCAACGGCCGCGGCCGCGCTGCGCCTGATCCGCATGAATGTGCGCGAACTGCCGGTCTATACCGATACGGAAAGCGCGCGCGCACCCGACGCGGTCCTGCTGCACGAAAACAAGAAGGGCAATCTCGAGCGCCAGGTGCACAACGAGTTCGGCGATACCGCAGCCGGCTTCGCCGAGGCCGACCTGGTACGCGAAGACTCCTTCCAGTGCGCGGAAATTGCGCACGCACAAATGGAGCCGCACGCGGCGATGGCCGCCTATGACGTGCAGCGCGACCAGCTCACCCTGCATTCGGTCACCCAGGTGCCGTACTACGTGCACCTGACGCTCGCTGCCTGCATGCGCCTTGACGCCTCGCGCATCCGCGTCATCAAGCCCTTCGTCGGCGGCGGTTTCGGCGCGCGCGTCGAGACGCTCAATTTCGAGGTGGTGTGCGCCCTGCTGGCGCGCGCCGCCGGCGGCACCGTGCGCATGAAGCTCACGCGCGAGGAAACCTTCCTGACCCACCGCGGCCGCCCGGAGAGCACGATCCGCATCAAGCTCGGCATGAAAAACGACGGCCGCGTGACCGCCTGCGAAATGGAAATGACCATGCGCGGCGGGGCCTACGGCGGCTACGGCATCGTCACCATCCTGTACGCGGGCGCGCTGCTCAACGGCCTGTACAATATTCCGGCCGTCAAATACGACGGCTACCGGGTCTACAGCAACACCCCGCCATGCGGCGCAATGCGCGGCCACGGCACGGTCAACACCCGCTTCGCGTTCGAAGCGCTGATGGAATCGATGGCGCGCGAACTCGGCCTCGATTCGGTCGAGGTGCGCCGCCGTAACCTGCTGGTCGCGCCAACCGATACCATCAACGGGCTCAAGATCATGTCCTACGGCCTGGGCGAGTGCCTCGACAAGGTGGAACAGGCCAGCGGCTGGCGCGAGCGGATCGGCAAGCTGCCTCCGGGACGCGGGCTTGGCATAGCCTGTTCGCACTTCGTGAGCGGCTCGGCCAAACCGGTGCACTGGACCGGCGAGCCGCATGCCACCATCATCCTGAAACTCGATTTCGACGCCGGCATCACCATCCTTACCGGCGCCTCCGACATCGGGCAGGGCTCGTCGACCATCGTCACGCAGGCGATCGTCGAAGTGCTGGGCGTCGATTACAACCGGGTGCGCGTGATCGCCAACGATTCGGCCATCACCCCCAAGGACAACGGTTCGTATTCGTCGCGCGTCACCTTCATGGTCGGCAACGCCGCCATCGACGCCGCCGAAAACCTGAAAAAGCTCCTGATGGCAGCGGCGGCGCGCCGCCTGCAGGTCGAACCTGAACTGGTCGAATGCCTCGGTGAAGCGTACATCGTGACGGGGCAGCCCGAGCGCAGCGTTGGCTTCAACGACGTCGCGGCCGAAGCGCTGGTCGATACCGGCACGCTGATGGTCAAGGGCACCTACACCTGCCCCGTCGAGTTCCAGGGCGGTAAGCAAAAAGGCGGCGCAGTCGGCTCCACCATGGGCTTTTCGTATGCAGCGTCGGTGGTCGAGGTCAGCGTCGACCAGGAGCTGGGCACGGTAAAAGTGGAAAAGGTGTGGACCGCGCTCGACTGCGGCTTCGCCATCAACCCGCTTTCGGTCGAAGGCCAGGTGCAGGGCGCAGTGTGGATGGGCATGGGCCAGGGCCTGTGCGAAGAAACGGTGTACGGCAAGGACGGCAAGCACGCCGCGGCCAGCATGCTGGAGTACCGCGTGCCGACCTTCGTCGAGTCGCCCGACATCGAAGTGTTCATCGTCGAAACCATCGACCCGAACGGCCCGTTCGGCGCCAAGGAGGCCAGCGAAGGACCGCTGGCCGGCATGCCGGCGGCGATTGCGGCCGCGGTCCAGAACGCGACCGGCGTCAAGATCAACGAACTGCCGCTGACGGCGGACCGGGTGCTGGAGGCGATTTCCGTGCACAAGCGCGGCGCCGCACGCGCCAAGCCGTTGGCAACCACAAAAGAAAAGGAAATCGCCTGATGGAACTGCTACCCAACTTCAGCCTGGTGCGTCCGCAATCGGTCGCCGAAGCCGTCGCAGCGCGGGCCGGCAGCGGAGAAATCCGCTTTCTCGCTGGCGGCACCGACCTGCTGCCGGCACTGCGGCGCGGCCTGATGCAGGCAAACACGGTAATCGACCTGAGCGATGTCGCAGAAATGCGCGGCATCAGCTTCGACAGCAAGGGCGTGCGTATCGGCGCCGGCGCCACGATCGCCCAACTGGCGGCCGATGCCACCGTGCTGCGCGATTACCCGGCCGTGGCCGCGGCGGCGCTGGCCATTGC
>JBAQKU010000650.1:0-15648 GCA_049301315.1 Telluria sp. | reverse complement strand
CACGCACACGATGCACGGCCTGGCGCTCGCCTCGCGCACGCACGGCGCCTGGGACTGGCAAGCCATTGCCAGCATCTACACTGAAAACCGCGAGCGCGCGCGCAGCGCCACCAGCAGCGGCGGCACGCTCACGGTCGGCGACGGCACCGGCTGGGCCAATCTCGACCTGCGCGGCGAATGGCGCAGCGGGCGCCACAAGATCAGCGCCGGCTATCACCGCGACCGCTATGTACTGAAGTCGCTCACCTCGGCCGTTGCCGGCGACTGGCGGCGCGGCGCGGGCGCGGCGCCTTCGTCCAGTTCCTACGGCAAGACCCAAACCGAGGCGCTCTACCTGCAGGATGCATGGCAGGCCGATCCGGCCTGGACGGCGGTGGCGGGCGGGCGCATCGAGCACTGGCGCGCATTCGACGGCAGCAACTTCAACGCCGCCAACGCCGCTCCCTACCGGCAACTGGTTCATGCGGAGCGCTCCAGCACCGATTTTTCGCCCAAGGCCTCGCTTTCGTACTTCGGGTGGCAGGACTGGACCTTGCGCGGCTCCCTGGGCCGGGCCGTGCGTTATCCGACCGTGGCCGAAATTTTCCAGGTCATCAGCTTGGCCGACAACGTGAAGCACAATGATCCGACGCTCAAAGCTGAAGATGTGCGCGCGGCCGAACTGGCCGCCGAGCGCAGCCTCGGGCGCGGCATGCTGCGCACTTCCCTGTTCTGGGAAGACAAGCGCGACGCGCTCATCGCGCAGCGTGACACCACCGTGACGCCGACCGTGTCGAGCATCCAGAACGTCGACCTGGTGCGCACCTACGGGGTTGAAGCAGTGCTCAACCTGCGCGACGTCTTGCGCCCGGGGTTCGACCTGAACGGCAGCATCACCTATGCCAACTCGACGATTGTGAAAGACAGCCGCAACCCGGGCCTGGCCGGCACCGACCAGCCGCGCATTCCGGACTGGCGCGCCACGCTGGTCGGCACCTGGCGCGCATCGGAGCGCCTGTCGTACAGCGCGAGCTATCGTTACAGCGGGCGCCAGCACAATACACTCTTCAACACGGAAAGCCGGCGCTACAACGACGTCAACCCCGGCGTGTATGGCGGCGTCAGCCGCTACAGCGTCCTCGACGCGAAGATCGTCTATCGCGTGGCGCCGCGCTGGAGCGCATCGGCCGGCGTCAACAATATCGGCTCCTTCAAGTACTACGTGAATCCCAACCCGTACCCGCAGCGTACTTTTTTTACCAGTCTACGATTCGACTATTGAGGCACACATTGAACATTGCACACTTTTTCAGGATACTCGGGCTGCTCGCGTGCGGCGCCCTCGCCACACAGGCGCAGGCCCGGATGGAGCATGCCGGGCACAAGGGCGCCAAGGCGGCACTGGGAACCTCCGCCGCGCTCGATGCGCAAGGACGGCTCTGGATCGCCAGCACAGACAGCGGCACGGAGCACCCTTTGCTGCTGCAGGTGTCGGGCGACATGGGACGCACCTGGTCTGCCCCGAAGCGCATCGCGCAGGTGGCCGAAGCGGTCGCGGCCGAAGGCGAAAGCCGGCCCAAGCTGGCGTTCGGCAGCCGCGGCGAGATCTACATCGCCTACACCAGGCCACTGAGCAAACCCTACACCGGTGAAATCCGCTTCGTCCGCTCGCTCGACGGCGGACAGACGTTTTCCGCGCCCGCCACCGTGCATGCGAACCGCGACGAGATCACGCATCGTTTCGAATCGATGATCGTGGACAGGAGCGGGCGCATCTATATCGCCTGGGTCGACAAGCGCGACGCCGAAGCGGCCAAGGCCCGCAAGGAAACATACCGCGGCGCGGCGATCTACTACACCGTGTCCGAGGACGGCGGCGCCAGCTTTCGCGGCGACTTCAGGCTGGCCGATCATTCCTGCGAATGCTGCCGCATCGCGCTGGCCCTGAACCAGGATGGCACGGCGGTGGCCATGTGGCGGCACGTGTTCGAGCCGAACGTGCGCGACCATGCGATGCGCGAACTGAGGCCGGACGGACCAGCTGCGCCACTGGTGCGCACGACGTTCGACGACTGGCGGCTCGACGCTTGCCCGCATCACGGCCCCGCGCTCGCCTACGGGAGCGACGGCACGCGCCACCAGGTCTGGTTCAATGCCAAGGGCGACGAGGGCGGCGTGTTTCATGCCGCCACCAGGCAAGGCGCTGCGCCCGGCGCGCCGGTCAGCCTGGGTTCGGCGCAGGCCGCGCATGCCGAGGTGGCGGCCGAGGGAAAAGCAGTCGCGATTGTATGGAAACAGTTCGACGGAAAATCGACCGCCATTCTTGCACGCTATTCGGACGACGGCGGCCTGTCGTGGAAGCAGGCCGCACTGGCCTCGACCCAGGGCAACTCGGATCACCCTCACCTGCTCGCGAGCGGGTCGGGCATGATCCTGGTGTGGCGAACCCAAAATGAAGGCGTGCGCGTCCTGCCCGTCACCGGAGCAACACGGTGAAAAAACTTCTGACACTTGCCGCCGGCCTGATGCTGCTGCTCGCAATGCAGGCGAGCAGCGCGCAAACGATCCGCGAATTCAGGACGGACAACTTTGCCGAGGTCATCGCCGGGCACAAGGGGAAGCCTTTCGTGCTGATCCTGTGGTCACTCGATTGCGAGTTCTGCCAGGCCAGCCTGAACACCTTGTCCAGGAAAAAGCGCAGCAACAGGCACCTCAGGATCGTCACCCTGGGAACCGATTCGCTGGCCGACGAACAGGCAGCGGCGCTGATGAAAAGCAGGCTTGCCGCCTTCGGCCTGAAGGACAGCGCGTGGGCCTTCGGCGCCGAGCCGCCCGAGCAATTGCGCTACGCCATCGACAAGAAGTGGCATGGGGAACTTCCGCGCAGCTACTGGTTCAACGCAGACGGTGAAGTCACCGCAAGATCCGGGGTGATCAGCGCGGAAACGGTGGACAGGTTTCTGAACGCCCGTTAAGAATCGGCGCGCGGTCTTTCCGTCATTCCGAGTTTGTATCGAACTTTAGTGCGTCTGTCTGATCGAATCGTTAATCGGTGAAGCCACCGACCATCTGGCGACCGGTCCACACATTCACGCGTACGGCTAATTGCGATGCCACCTTCCGCCGCGCCGACCGACTTGAAAAACTCAGCCGCGGCAATGCCGAAGAGCGCGGTTTTTGCGTTCGTCCTCGGAATTGTCCTGACCGCGCTCCTGTTTTCCCAGGTCTACAAGCTCGAGTCTGCAAGGGACAATACCGAGTTTGCGCGCGCCGCCGACATGCGCATCAGGATTTTCGAGCGCAGTCTCGACCAGGCCGTAAATAGCCTGAGGACGATCAACCTGCTGTTTGCGATCAGCAGCACTCCCATCAGTGCCGAGCAATTCCATGCGATCGCCCAGCCGCTGCTGGCCGACCATCCGTATATCCAAAGCTTCGTTTTCCACCGTTACATCAGGCCCGGGCAAAGGCGCGCGTACGAGGAGGCAATGCGCAAGCGCTATCCGGGTTTTACCATCACCCAGTTAAGCGATGGCAGGCCGGTTCCCGCAACCGGGCCCGGCCCCTACCTGGTCAATGAGTATGTCGAACCGCGTGAAGGCAATGTCGTCACGATCGGCTACGATTCGCTGTCCGAGCCGGCGCAAGCGCTCGCCATCCTGCGCGCCGTCAACACCGGGCTGGTGTCGGCAAGCGGCTTGAGACGCTTGCCGCATCCCGATCTCATGGGCAAGGGATTTACCCTGCTGCTGCCGGTTTACCGGCAGGGGGTGCAATTGAGCGACGTGGAGGCAAGGCAGCGCGCGTTCATCGGCGACACCGCCGCCATTTTCGACGCACGAAAATTTTCGGCCCAGATTTTCGAGCGCGCGGGCCTCTTGTCCAGGCCCGATATCCATGTCAGCGTATATGCCGCGTCGGCGCCGCTGGAACCGGATCTTGTGTTTCGCAGCGGCCCAGCGCGGACCAGCGCCAGGCCCTTTGTTCCCATCCTGGCGCGCGTGACGGGCGCGACCCCACTGAGCAGCGTGTCGAACACCATCTACACCGCGGGACGGCCGTGGCTGATCGTCACTTCACGCGAGCCATGGTCGGTGGGCAGGAATGCGAACGCGCTGCTGGTGCTGGCCGGCGGCATGCTCGTCACCCTGGTCAGCGTGTCCTACCTGCAGGCGCAAGCCGGGCGCGCGCGCCTGGTCCAGCGCATGGTCGAGCAGCGCACCGCCCAGCTGCACAGCACCACCGAGGAACTGCAGTTGCGCCACCGCGCCGTCGAGGCCAGCGCCAACGCGATCTTCATCACCAGCGCCAGCGCCCCCGACTACCTCATTGAATATGTCAATCCGGCGTTCGAACGCATCACCGGCTACCGGGCCGCGGAAATCGTGGGCCAGTCGTTTCGCCTGCTCGACGGAAAGGATGTCGATCAGCCCGGCACCATCGAACTGATGGCGGCAATGAAGGCGCGCCGCGAGGCGCACGCGACCGTACGCAGCTATCGCAAGGACGGCACCATGTACTGGAACGAGATCTATGTCGCGCCGGTGCCCGACGAGAAAGGCGAGGTGCATCATTTTGTCCATGTCAATTACGACGTCACCGAAACGCGGCGCTACCAGGAGCAGCTCGAATTTCGCGCCAACTTCGACACGCTGACCGGGCTGGCGAACCGCAACCTGTTGCAGGACCGCTTGCAGCAGGCAATTTCGTATGCGGCGCGCTACAACAGCGCGGTGTGGGTCGCGTTCATCGACCTCGACCGCTTCAAGTTCGTCAACGACAGCGCCGGCCACGCCTCCGGCGACGTGCTGCTCAAGGTGGTCGCCGAGCGCCTGAAGGACGCGGTGCGCGACGCCGACACGGTCGGGCGCCTGGGCAGCGACGAGTTTGTCCTGATCCTGCCGCAGTATCAGTCCGAACACCTCTCACCCAACACCATCGAGAACCTGATGGCGCAGGTGGCAAAACCGATTTCGATCCGGGGCCGCGAATTTTTCGTCAGCTGCAGCATCGGCATTGCCGCCTATCCCGGCGATGGCAAGACGGCGGAGACCTTGCTGATGCACGCCGACATCGCCATGTACCGTGCCAAGGAAATGGGACGCAACAATTATCAGTTCTTCGAACCGGCGCTGAACACGCGCACGCAGGCGCGCCTGCGCATCGAAGGCGCGCTGCGCACCGCGCTCGAGCGCAATGAATTCCTGCTGCATTACCAGCCGCAGGTTGACCTGAAATCGGGCAAGATCGTTGGCGCGGAAGCGCTGATCCGCTGGCAGCATCCCGAGTTCGGCATGGTCTCGCCGCTCGACTTCATCGGCCTGGCCGAAGAAACCGGCTTGATCATTCCGATCGGCGCCTGGGTTCTGCGCACGGCCTGCGCACAGCACACGGCATGGCGGGCGGCCGGCTTCGGCCACCTGCGGGTGGCGGTCAACCTGTCCGGCATTCAGTTCGCCCAGCCCGATATCGTGCACACCATCGCCGCCGCGCTCGAGGAAAGCGGGCTCGAACCTTCCCGCCTTGAAATCGAACTGACGGAAAGCGTTGTGATGCACAATGTGGAACAGGCGGTGACGACGCTGCACGCCCTCAAGGCCCTGGGAATCCAGCTCTCGGTGGACGACTTCGGCACGGGCTATTCAAGCCTGGCCTATCTGAAGCGTTTTCCGATCAACGTGCTCAAGATCGACCAGTCCTTCGTGCGCGATATCGCTACCAATCCGGACGATGCGACCATCGTGGTATCGATCATCTCGCTGGCACACAACCTGAGACTGCAGGTGATCGCGGAAGGGGTGGAGACGCGCGAACAGCTGGCCTACTTGCGCCACCATGAATGCGACGAGATCCAGGGCTTCTACTTCAGCCGGCCGCTGGCGGCAAACGACGTGCAACAAACGCTCGATGAGGGAAGGGGGCTCGACACCGAGAACCGCTCCTCGGCCTCGGTCCTGAAGCGGGTGCCCAAATAGCGTTAACGGGCGCGCTTGCAGGCAAGCGCGCCTTGCGCGATCGGTCAGTGGCCGGTCAGCGCCGCGTAATCCTTCATCCATTTTTCCTGGCGGTCCAGGGCGCGCGCCGGATCGATCAGGGTGAGCGCCACGTTGCCGATCGGCGAAGGCAGCTTCTTGCTGGTCGGCACAAAGTACATGTCGGCCAGGATCTGCTGGCCTTCACTCAGGACAAAATCGTAAAACAGCGCCGCCGCGTTCGGATGCGGCGCCGCTTTCGCCATTGCCAGCGTGCTGAACTGGGCCACCACCGGCTCGATCAGGAGGCCCTCGATGGGGGCGCCCTTGGTCTTGAGCTGGCCGGGATTCCAGCTGTAGACGGACAGGGCCAGCGGCACTTCGCCCGACGCCACCAGCGAGGTCAGCAGCGAGTGGCCCTTGCGCACCGACATGCTGTTGGCCGCGACGATGTCGCGGAACAGCTTGGCGCCCTGCTGCTCGCCCAGCGTTTCGGTCAAGGTGGCAAACCATGCATGGTCTTCCGCCTCGATCCCGAGGCGCCCTTTCCATTTCGGATCGAGCAGGTCGCGGT
Organism: Telluria sp.; assembly: GCA_049301315.1. Taxonomy (GTDB): domain Bacteria; phylum Pseudomonadota; class Gammaproteobacteria; order Burkholderiales; family Burkholderiaceae_D; genus JBAQKU01. Next base: position 9,123 of record JBAQKU010000650.1, on the reverse strand, counting down.
AGGTCTTCGGCAATTCCTCCTTCTTGACCTTGCCCGTGTTGTAGGCGGCGGAATAGACGTCGAGCGTGATGCCGACCCAGCCCTTGTGGCTTGGCACGGCGCCCGGCACCAGGTCCTTCAGATGCACCGACCTGACTTCCTGCAGCAGGTTTTCGCGATGCGCCGCTTCGTTTTCAGGTGCATTGTTTTGCACCACGTCGACATTGTATTTCTGCGCGCGCGCCTCGCTGGCCAGGCGCTGCAAGATCTTTTCCGATCCCGCGCGCCAGGACGTGACCTTGATGCCGTACTTCTTGGTGAAGGCGTTCATCACGGCCGACATTTGCGGGTAGGCGTGATACACGAACAGCTCGCCTTCCTTTTTGGCGCCTTCGATCAGGCGTTCGGTGCGGTCGGCGCCCTGGTAGGTGGCGATTTCCTGCAAGGACAAGGGCGCCTTGTCGGCGGCCAGGGCGGGCAGGGAAAAGACGCAGCTGAACAGCGCGGCGGCCAGCAACTTGATGCGTACTCGTTTCATGTTGTCTCCAAATGGGATAGGAATGGTTTTATAGTTATTATTATTTGGTGCTAGCGCCCGGCCCAGCGATGGGCCTTGCGCTTCAAATACGCGAAATTGATCGTGTATTGTTCGGGCTTGGTGATGTTGTCGTGCAATGCCTTGATATAGTCGGCGCCGAACTGTTCCCCGATGCCGCCTGCCGCCTCGGCCAGCAACTGGACCTTGCATGCGTTGTCGAGCATGATCGCCAGGATCACCGACTCTTCCACCGCGGCGCCCACCACCGCCACCCCATGATTGCGCATCAGCACCGCCTTGTGCGAACCGAGTGCGCGCGCAACGCCGGCGCCCATTTCCTTGGTGCGGATCAGGTCGATGGTGTCGGTGTAGTAAGGCACGCCGTCGGCGAACGCGGTGCCGGGCTGGCTGATCGGCAGCACCTGGCGCCCGGTCGCGCTCAAGGCCACCGCATGGTCCGGATGGGTGTGAATGACGCTGTTGACGTCCGGGCGCGCCTTGAAGATCTCGGAGTGGATGAACACTTCGCTGTGGCGGCGCCCGCCCCCGCCGACCTTTTCGCCGTCGAGATTGCAGATGACCATATTGTCCATCGTGATTTCATCGAAACCGTAGCTGTGCGGCTTCATGAAGAAATGGTTGGGGTTGCCCGGCACGCGCACCGAAATATGGCCGCGCGTCAGATCGCCCTGTCCTTCCATTTCGAGGATCAGGCCGCCATCGATGATTTTTTGCCTGGCTTCCTGCTCGCTCATGGGAACTGCTTCGTTTCTCATGCTGTCTCCTGGTGGTTGGCTTGGTGTCAGTACAGGCTGGCGGTCTCGCGCTCTTGGGCCGGCTCGATATACTGCGCCGCGCGCTCGCCTTCGAAGATCTGGACCAGGTCAGGGGCGATCGGCGAATACTTGGCATGCGTGCGCAACATGAAGCTGGCGAAACCGTCGCTGTTGTGGTGCTTCTTCTTTTCGTTGGGCAGGTCGATGCGCACGTCGCGGCGCGGGTCGCGCAGCACGCCGATCGGGTCTTCGCCGCTCTCGATTTTTTTCAGTTCGCGCTTGAGCACGCGGCGGTACATGGCCACGCCCTTGTCGGAGCCGCCCAGGTTTTCCTGGGTACGGTCGGCGATCGCGCCCTGCGAGATCCACGCCATCATGTCCTGGCCGTCGACATTGTCGACGATGAATTCGCCGTTCTTGTCCTTGAACGGCACATCGTAGACGTGCACTTTCGAGGTCAGGTGTTCAGGCACCACGGCGCCCTTCGGCGGCACATAGGCGTTGTACCACAGGTGCATGGTGTTCTCGTTGTCGATCGGCACCCTCATCTGGAACGAGAAATAACGCGCCGCCTCGTCCCCGTTGCCGACCGCCAGGATCTGCGGGAACAGGATCGGGTGGCCGGTGCGCCAGTCGTCGGAGTCTTCCGACTGGCCTTCGAGCAGGCGATGCTTGGTGATGCCGAACTCGAATTCCTTGAAATCGATTTTTTCGTGGCGCGCGCTGATGGCGACCTTGATTCCTTCCTGCTCCTTCTGGAATTCGTAGTGATGGCCGTGCAGCCATTCGGTGTGGATCGGGTCGAGCGAGTTTTCCATGATCTGCAGCCAGTTGATCGGCAGCATCGCGCGGCCCATCATGCGGATCGTGCCCTCATGGACAAACCCGTCGAAGCGCGGCAGCAGCGGCGCCGGCAGCGGCCCCAGATAGGCAAACAACATGCCGCCCAATTCCTGCACCGGGTAGCCGTCGGTGGCGACCTTGTCGCGGAAAGCGGGATTGTCGACTTCGTTAGGCTGGTCGATGCACTTGCCCTGGGCGTTGAACTCCCAGCCGTGATACGGGCAGCGAATCCCGTCCCTGGTCGGAATGCCGTGCGCGAACGAGGCGCGGCGGTGCGGGCATTGCTCCTTGATCAGGCCGAGCCGGTCCTGGCGGTCCTTGAACAAGACCAGGTCCTCGCCCAGCAGGCGCACGCGGCGCGTCCATACCTGCTCCATCTCGGAGGCGGCCGCGATCGGCTGCCAGTAACGGCGCATCAGCTCCCCCATCGGGGTGCCCGGCGTAATTTCAGTCAATAAGGCATTTTGTTCCGCAGTTAACATCTGTATGGTTCCTGGTCGAGTGATATTTCCCCTTTCCGGGGGCGAGGCAAGCTGGCCCGGTGGTGCAAGAAAAGGCCTTTGAAAATAGATTATACTTAGGTATCATAGAAGTCAATAAGGACGAGTTCGATAGTTAAAAATTGTGGAATTAACCGCAAAGTGACAAAAAACCTGACGCAGATCATCAAAATGCGCGCTTTCTTGCAATTCTGGCGGTTTTTTGTTAGCGTCAGCCATTGAGATGCAGAGTCAATAATTAGGAACCGAACTGTCGTTTTTGTGACGTCACCGAAATACAAAGGAAAAAATTCATGTCTTCGAACCAGGTCGCCCCCGCGTGGCGCCAAGGCGCATCCTCCGAACGCTTCGCCCACTTGGTCAAGATCGCCTACCGCGCCTTTTCGCGCTCGCTGCAACTGCGCCTGCGCAAGCATGACGTGCTGTACGGGCACTGGACGCTGCTGCGCATCCTGTGGCAAACCGACGGCATCACCCAAAAGCAACTGAGCGAACAGGCCGGCGTGACCGAGCCGACCACCTTCGGCGCCCTGCAGGCGATGGAAAAGAACGGCTACATCACGCGCCAGAAGATGGGCAAGCAAGTGCGCATCTTCGTCGCCCCCAAAGGCGCCGCGCTGAAAGACCTGATCGTGCCGGCGGCCGAGGAAGTCAACCAGATCGCCCTGACCGGCCTGCCCCAGGACGACCTGGCCGCCACCCGGCGCACCCTGCTGGCCATGATCGACAACCTGGCGGCCGATGAAATGGCCATGGCGGACGCCGAGTCAGGCGCGGCAGCGGAGCCGGCATGAACGGCGCGCAGCAGGTCAATATCGGCATCGTCGGCCTGGGCGCGGCGGGACGCGCCTTTTTCCCGGCGATCGCGGCCCACCCCGGCTTGCGGCTGGTGGCGCTGGCCGACCCGGTGGCCCATGTCAGGCAGCAGGCCGGCGCCGAACTTGGCGTTCCCGCCTACGCCAGCGTGCAGGAACTGCTGGCCCATCCGGGACTGGACGCGGTCTACATCGCCACCCCGACCGATCTGCATCCCGAGCACGTGGCGCTGGCCTGCGCCGCGAAAAAGCACGTGCTGGTCGAAAAACCGATGGCCATCGAGATCGCGCAGGCGCGCGCCATGATCGCCGCCGCAGAACAGGCCGGGGTGCACCTGCTGGTGGGCCATTCGCACAGCTACGACATGCCGATCAAGGCCATGCGCGAACTGATCGCCGGCGGCACCCTCGGGCGGGTGCGCATGGTCAATACCTGGTGCTACACCGACTGGATCTACCGTCCGCGCCGGCCCGAAGAACTCGACACCGGTCTGGGCGGCGGCGTCACGTTCCGCCAGGGTTCGCACCAGTTCGACATCCTGCGCCTGCTGTGCGGCGGCATCGTCAGCAACGTCAGGGCCAAGACCTTCGACTGGGATCCGGAGCGCAGCGCCATCGGCGCGCACGTCGCCTACCTCGACTTTGCCGACGGCGCGGCCGCCACCGCCGTCTACAACGGCTACGGCAAGTTCTCCAGCATGGACCTGTGTTTCGACGTGAGCGAATGGGGTTTCATGCAGCCCCCCGAAAGCCGCGCCGTGCAGCGCCGGGTGCCCGGCGCCACGCCGGAAGAGGAATTGCGCGCCAAGCAGGAACGCGCCAGGAGCGCCATCCCCGGCGCCGCGCCCTACCAGCCGTTTTTCGGCATGACGCTGGTCAGCTGCGAGCGCGGCGACATCCGCCAGTCGCCGCAAGGCCTGTTCGTCTACAGCGCGCAGGGGCGCAGCGAAATCGTACTGCCGGCCGACATCAGCCCGCGCCAGCTCGTGATGGCCGAGTTCTACGACGTCATCACCGGGGCCGCACCGGCCCTGCACAGCGGGCGCTGGGGCCTGGCAAACCTTGAGATTTGCGCCGCCGCGATCGCCTCCTCGGACGGCGCGCACGACGTGCGGTTGCAGCACCAGGTGGGGCTGCCCGCCTGACCGACAAACGACGAGACGGAAACCATGAACCAAGCTATCGGCACCGGCGCCAGCGCCACATTCATGCTGCTCACAGTGCAGCGCAAGAGCGAGATCGCGCAGGGCGTCACGCTGTTCGAACTGGCCTACGACGACCGGCGCGAACTGCCCCCTTTCGAGGCCGGCGCCCATATCGCCGTCACCACCCCGAACGGCCTGGTACGCCGCTACTCGCTGTGCAATGCGCCTTCGCAGCGGCGCCACTACCTGATTGCGGTAAAGCGCGACGAGCAAAGCCGGGGCGGTTCGGCCAGCATGATCGACGACCTGGCCGCCGGCGCCACGCTGACGGTGCAAGCTCCCTTGAACTATTTTTCGCTTGCGCAAAACGCCAGGCGCCACCTGCTGCTGGCCGGCGGCATCGGCATCACGCCGCTGCTGGCGATGGTGCACGAGCTGCAGGCCGCGCAAGCCGAGTTCGAACTGATTTATTGTGCGCGCCACCCTGAAAGCACGGCGTTCCTGGCCGAACTGGCGGCGCCCGAACTGGCCGGCCGGGTGAAGGTACACCACAGCCACGGCGACCCGGCGCGCGCGTTCGCGCTGGAACCGGTGCTGGCCGCCTATGCCGAAGGAACGCACCTGTATTGCTGCGGACCGCGCCGCCTGATGCAGGCTGCGCGCGAGCTGACCCGGCACTGGCCGGCAGGCAGCGTGCACCTCGAAGACTTCGGCACCAGCGACGACCCCAAGGCCGCCGGCGACACCCACTTCACGGTACGCCTCGAGCGCAGCGCCATCACGGTCGCGGTGGCGCCCGGCGTCACCATCCTCGACGCGCTGCGCAGCCGCGGCGTACCGGCCCCGAGTTCCTGCGAGAGCGGCACCTGCGGCGAATGCAGGACCACGCTGCTGGCCGGCAAGGCCGATCACCGCGACTACGTGCTCGACGACGACGAATTCGATACCAACATCATGATCTGCGTCTCGCGCGCGCAGGCCGGGACCGAGGAACTGGTGCTCGACCTGTGAGCGCGGCGGCGCGCGCCGATCAGTGCGCGCCGGTGAGCGCGTTGTAAGCCTTGATCCACTTTTCCTGCATGTCGAGCGCGCGGCCCGGATCGACCAGCGTGAGCGCCACCTTGCCGATCGGCGAAGGCAGCTTCTTGCTGGTCGGCACAAAGTGCATGTCCGCGAAGATCTGCTGGCCTTCATTCAGGACGAAGTCGTAAAACAGCGCCGCCGCGTTCGGATGCGGCGCCGCTTTCGCCATTGCCAGCGTGCTAAACTGGGCCACCACCGGTTCGATCAGGAAGCCCTCGATGGGCGCGCCCTTGGCCTTGACCTGCTCGGGGTTCCAGCTGTACACCGACAAGGCCAGCGGCACTTCGCCCGAAGCGACCAGCGACGTGAGCAGCGAGTGTCCCTTGCGCACCGACATGCCGTTGGCGGCGACGATGTCGCCGAACAGCCTGGAGGCCTGCGGCTCGCCCAGTTTTTCGGTCAGCGTCGCAAACCATGCCTGGTCTTCCGCCTCGACCGCGAGGCGCCCTTTCCATTTCGGATCGAGCAAGTCGCGGTAGGTCCTGGGCAGTTCTTCCTTCTTCACCTTGCCGGTATGATAGGCCGCGGAAAAGACGTCGAGCGTGATGCCGACCCAGCCACGGTGGCTTGGCACGGCGCCCGGCACCAGGTCCTTCAGATGGGCCGATTTCACTTCCTGCAGCAGGTTTTCGCGATGCGCCGCCTCGTTTTCAGGCGCATTGTTTTGCACCACGTCGACCGTGTATTTTTTTGCGCGCGCCTCGCTGGCCAGGCGCTGCAGGATTTTCTCCGAGCCGGCGCGCCATGAAGTGACCTTGATGCCGTATTTTTTCGTGAAGGCGCTCATCACGGCCGCCATTTGCGGATAGGCGTGATAGACCTGCAGCTCGCCCTCCTTCTTCGCGCCCTCGAGCAGGCGCTCGTTGCGATCGCTCCCCTGATAGGTCGCGATCTCCTCGAGCGACAAGGGCGCCTTGTCGGCTGCCAGGACCGGCGCCGCAAGGACGCCCCAGAATGCCGCTGCCGCCAACAACTTGATGCCTAGTCTGTCCACGTTGTGCCTCCAGTGAAGTGAGTTAAGTTTGTATACACAAGCTACAGCGGCAGGCGTTCAGGCCTGCCATTTCCGGCACGGGTCGCGCGTCACCCGAGCAGCCACCACCCGCCTCCGGCCACGGCGGCGCCGAGCACCACGATGACCGGGTCCAGATTGCGCCAGCCGACCAGCACCGCCACCACGGCGGCGGCCCCGATCTCGGTGAGCGACAGTTTCATCGGCCGGCCGGTGTCGCACGCGGCCACCGCGATCATGCCGGCCACGACGAAGCTGGCCGGCAGCGCGATGCGCCGGATCACCGGCTCGAGCTTCTGGTAGCCGTACGACACCGCGGCCGATCCGGCCATGGTCGGAATCGCGACACCGAACAGCGCGGCCAGCGCCCCCGGCACGCCACCCATGTAGTAGCCGATCCCCGCCAGGAAGCCCGCCTTGGGGCCGGGGCACAGGTAGCCGAGCGCCAGCGCCCAGGAAAACAGCGCCGGATCGAGCAGGCCGGTGCCGACCCAGCGGTCCTGGATCACGGCCAGCGGCCCGTTGCCGCCGCCGACCGACAGCAAGGTACTGAGCAAGACCACCACGAAGATGTCGGCCAGGCCGACCGCGCCGGCCGTCATGTGCGCTTCTCCGCGGGCCGCAGGACCATGACGCCGATCACGAATCCGGCCAGCGCGGCAAGCAGCAGCGGCACGCCGGCCAGGCTGGCGCCGAACACCGCCAAGGTCAGCGCGATGCCGACCAGCTTGGGACGGCCCTTCAGCTTGGAACCCTTGACCTGGTGATAGGCGTTGCCCAGCAACAGGCCGACCACCGCAATGCCGACCGCGCGCTGGATCTTCACCAGCGGCCCGCCCAACAGCTCGGGGTTGAGCAGCATGACGCCGATCAGGACCAGGCTGGCGCCGGGCGCCAGCAGGGCGCAAATCGAAATCAGGCTGCCCAGCCAGCCGCGCATGCGAAAGCCCACCAGGCCGCCGAAGGCGAGAAATTTGGGGGCTGGAATCAGGGTCGCGGCAACCATCAGCGTCTGCTGCTGCTCCACCGTGAGCCACCCTTTTTTGTGCACCAGCTCTTTTTCCAGTTGCTGGGTTGCGGCAAACATGCCGCCAAACGAGGTCGCCCCGATGACGAAAAAGGTCTTCGCCAGTTCGCCATGACTTACTTGGGTCGTCGGTGCTTCGGTCAGCGCAGGACTTGTCTGCGTGTCGCTCATAGGCGTTCCTTTCTTAAAAAAGCAGGCTCCCGCTGCACCATGCGGATTGTCGGTTCACAATCGATGTCGCCATGTCTGCCCGGGCATGCAGGTCTTGCTCCGCCTGTGGATTTTTTCATTCGGAATTTTTTTCGGCCTGGCGATGCTCCGGCGCCCCTGCAATCCAGTACCGAATCTAACCACAATTTTTCCAAAATGAACATCAATGAAACATTGTTCCCCATACCGGAACAAGAGGGCGGCCGGCGCAAGGGATGCAGGCCGGGCCTGGCGCAGCCCATTTCAATTCGGCAAGATGACAGCCGCATACTGGCTCGTGTTGGCCGGTGCGAAAGCGGTAGAGTGACGGCCTTGATGTGTGGTGCGACTAATGACGACGTTCCAACCGACTGAAAACGGCGCGGCTGCCGAAAGAAATCTCTCCAAAGTCACTACGATGATGCAGCAGCGTATTCGCCCTATGAAAGCGCGCATCATTTTTTAAAAGCTACGCCAAAAGTTACGCTTAAAATATCGCGCTAAAGAACATGCTCAACCGAGCGGCTGCGCACCTTGGCGAACCTCAAGCCCCGGACGCCACTGCGCTGCTAAGGTGAACGATTCGCATCCGGAGCCGATCATGCCCCCGCCATCGTCCCGCCCGAACCTCGAGACCGCCCGTATAGTTGAGGAAGGAATTTTGATGCACCTCCGCTGCGATCGCTACCAGGCCGCCGACTTCATGACCATGCACGGCGTCGGCTTTCGGGTGATCGTGCGGGCCCTGGATCCAGGGGCACGCCGACGCGCGCATACCCCACGGCCTGCTGACCGCTATCACGTAGTGCAGACGTCTGCATAATGACCGCACTACGCAAAGTCGCCGGGACAATCAGAACAACCCCACCGGATCGGACTCCCGGTCCCAGCTGTAGATAATGACCTCGGACCGGTCGACCGCCTTGCCACCGCCGCCCACAGTGTACGAAATTGGCACCGTGTCCATCTGGAAGGCAGCAAAGATGCGCCGGATGTCCGGATGATCGTTCAAGCTCACGATCGCCTTGCCCTTGATCTGATGCATAATGGCGGCCATCTTCTCGTACTCCCCGATGCCAAACTCGACGCCGTGGTTGGCGTCAACTATCTTGGCCGGTCGGCGTCAATTATCTTGGCCGGTGAAGCGAAGTGTTGTTAATCCTTCTTTTCCTTCGTTTTTGGCTTGACGGTAGTGGTGCCCGCTGATGCTGCCCGT
>JBAQKU010000649.1:0-2433 GCA_049301315.1 Telluria sp. | reverse complement strand
GTGTTCAGCGTCGCAGGGTCGCTGGCGAAATGATGATAGTCTTCCATCAGCAGCCGCACCCGGTTCGGCCGCGACAAGCTCACCGACACGCACGGCGAGCGCCGCATTTGCTCGATCACCGCGTCGGGCACGCGCAGTTGCCCGACCTTCTTGCTCTCGGACTCGACAAATACCGGCAGCGCCGGGTCGAAGTGGCGCAGCTTGTCCCATACGCGCGTCTCGAACATCTTCTGCGATGGCTGCGGCTGGCTCGGCAGGTCGCCCAGCACCGAGCCCCGGTGCGCGGCGAGCTGCTCGAGGTCGAGCACTTGCGCGCCGACCGTGTCGAGCACTTCGAGCAGCCGGCTCTTGCCGCTGCCGGTGGTGCCGCAAATGACCTTGAACGAAAGCGCCGGCGGCGCCGACAGCGCCTCGCTCACGTGTGCCCGATACGCCTTGTAGCCGCCGTCGAGCTGGATCGCGGGCCAGCCGATCTTGGCCAGCACGTGCGCCATCGATCCGCTGCGGTTGCCTCCGCGCCAGCAGTACACCAGCGGCTTCCAGTCGCGCGGCTTGCCGATCCAGAGTTGCTCGATATGGCGCGCGATATTGCGCGACACCAGCGCGGCGCCGACTTTCTTGGCCTCGAACGAGTTGACCTGTTTGTACATCGTGCCGACCCGCACGCGCTCTTCGTCGTTCAGCACCGGGCAGTTGATCGCGCCCGGAATATGGTCGAGCGCGAACTCGGACTCGCTGCGCACATCGATGATGGCGTCGAACTGCGCGAGCCCGGGCAGGATGTCGGTAAAACCAAGTAAGGCTGGATACTTCATCGGGATGTGACCAGTGTGGAAAATTGTGGCCAGATATTGGCCAGGATGATGGGGTGCGCCTCGGCGCTCGGATGCAGGCGGTCGGCCTGGAACAGCGCCGGCCGCTCGGCCACGCCTTCGAGCATGAACGGCACCAGCGGCGCCTTCAGGTCCTTCGAGAGCTTCTTGTACATGCCGAAGAAACGCTCGGTGTAGGCGCGCCCGTAGTTGGGCGGCATGCGCATGCCCACCAGCAACACCTGCGCCTTGTTTTGCCTGGCCATGCCGACCATCGCGCGCAGGTTCGCTTCGGCGGCGGGCACCGGCAGCCCGCGCAGGCCGTCATTGGCGCCCAGCTCGATCACGACGACGGCGGGACGGTGCTGGCCAAGCAGGGCGGGCAGGCGCGCGCGCCCGCCGCTGGTGGTCTCGCCGCTGATGCTGGCGTTGACGATGTGCGCGTCGATCTTTTCGGCCCTGAGCTTTTGTTCCAGCAGCGCGACCCAGCCGCTGCCGCGGTTCAGGCCATATTCGGCAGACAGGCTGTCGCCGAGCACCAGCACGGTTTTTGGTGCAGAATGGGCGCTTGCCGAGGCGACCAGCCACAGTGCGCACATCGTCCATTTTTTGAGAAAAACAAGCATGCGTGATATTCCCGAAGCGTCTAAAAGTATCGTGTCCGATCTGGCCGGGTCGCCGGCGGCGATCGACGTGATCAATTTGTCCAAGCGCGTGGCCGACGCCAGCGGCGAGCTCACCATCTTGCACAGCGTGGATTTTACAGTGCAACGGGCCGAGACGCTCGCCATCGTCGGCGCTTCCGGCTCGGGCAAGTCGACATTGCTGGGCCTGCTAGCAGGACTCGACAGCCCCTCGAGCGGCAAGGTGATCCTCGACGGTGTCGACATCTTCGCGCTCGACGAGGACGGCCGTGCGAGCTTGCGCAAGTGCAAGCTCGGCTTCGTGTTCCAGTCGTTCCAGCTGCTGGCGCACCTGAATGCGCTGGAAAACGTGATGCTGCCGCTCGAGCTGCGTGGCGAGACCGATGCGCGCGAGAAGGCGGCCGCGATGCTGGGCCGGGTCGGCCTGTCGAGCCGCCTGAAACACTATCCGAAGTACCTGTCGGGCGGCGAGCAGCAGCGCGTGGCGCTCGCGCGCGCCTTCGTGACGGAGCCGCCGCTGCTGTTCGCCGACGAGCCCACCGGCAGTCTGGACGCGGCCACCGGCGAGGCCGTCATCGATCTCATGTTCGAACTGAACCGCGAGCGCGGCTCGACCCTGGTGCTGGTCACGCACGACCGCTCCATCGCTGCGCGCTGCGCACGCACCATCACGATCGCGGCCGGCCGCCTGGTCTGAGTTCGCCCAGGTGGACTGAAACAGTTGAATTGGGAGCGAAGGACGCGCGTGTGGCGTGCAGGGCAAGGCGCACAGCGCAGCGATAGCGAGCTATCGCGAGCATTTGCAACGCAGCCATGCGCGGCGCATGCGCGGCAGGCGCTACCGATTTAACTGTTACAGTTCACTAGGCCATTGAGCACGGCGCGCGCGGCGACCGGCAGTTCGCCCGCGCTCAGTCCGATCGGCCCGCTGCCCTGCGCCACCAGCCGGTCCGCCGCCGCTCCGTGCACCCACACCG
>JBAQKU010000648.1:0-7003 GCA_049301315.1 Telluria sp. | reverse complement strand
TGAACAACGGCTGCATCTGCTGCACGGTGCGCGGCGACCTGATCGTGGCGCTCACGCGCCTGGCGCAGCAGCGCGAAGCGGGCGAACTGGCGTTCGACCGCATCGTGATCGAAACGACCGGCCTGGCCAACCCGGGTCCGGTGGCGCAGACCTTCTTCGTGGACGAGGAAGTGGGCGCTCACTACATGCTCGACTCCGTGGTGACCGTGGTCGACGCGCGCCACGCCATGGCCCAACTTGACGAACACGAGGAAGCGCAGCGCCAGGTCGGCTTCGCCGACCGGATCCTGCTCTCGAAAACCGACCTGGTCGACAGCGCGCAGCTGGCCGCGCTCAAGACCCGCCTGCGTCAGATCAACCCGCGCGCGCCCCTCACCCACTCCGATTTCGGACGCACCCCGCTCGCCGAGGTGCTCGACATCCGCGGCTTCAACCTGAACGACAAGCTCGAGATCGACCCGGATTTCCTGGAACAGGACGAGAGCGGCCACGAACATGTTCACACCGACGCGTGCAACCATGCCGCGGACCACCACCACGCGCACCACAGCGACGACATCGCCGCCTTCGTGTTCAAGAGCGAGCGCGCGTTCGACTCGGCCCGCCTCGACGAGTTCCTGGGCGGCCTGGTGCAGGTGTTCGGCCCGCGCATGCTGCGTTATAAGGGTGTGCTGCTGATGGAGGGTGCCGACCGCAAGGTGGTATTCCAGGGCGTGCACCAGATTATGGGCAGCGACCTGGGGGCAAAATGGGGTGAAAACGAGGAACGTGGCAGCAAAATGGTTTTTATCGGCAAAAATTTGCCGAAAGATATCTTTATCCGCGGCTTGGAACAATGTTTGGTATAAACTATCCCGGTTTCGTGATGCACGGTCCAACCGGCTGTATCTGACGCGCCGAGCTTTCGTGCATTGCCTTTGTTTGACGACTGAATTGCCGACACGCCATTGCGGCGAGGGGAAGACATCGGGATGGCAATATGAAGCTGAGCATGACGAAAAACGCCAAGAAACCAGGCACCGTGGCTGTGGGCAGTGCAGCGCGCAAGTCGGTGCCCGCCTCGGCGCCAGCAAAGAAAACCGCAGCTGCTGTGAAGCCGGACGCCAGGGCGACAGCGAAGGGGCCGGCCAAGCCCGCTGCGAAGAAGGCGATGGCAAAACCGACTGCGAAAGCGGTGGCCAAGCCGGCCGTGAAGGCGGTGGCCAAGCCGGCCGCAAAGACAGTGGCCAAGGCGCCGCTGAAGGCAAGGAGCGCAAGCCCCGCCAGCAAGACGGCGGCGCCGGCAACAGCCAGGGCGGCGCCACAAGCGGCGGCCAGGCGCACTCCCGCAATCCGGGAGGCGGCGGAAAAAATAAGCAGGGCGCGAGCCGCGCAGCCAGTGGAAAAGGCTCAGGTCCCGAAAATGAAGGCGACGCCAGTGCCGCAGCCGGCCAGCGCAGCCAGTGCAAAGGAATCAGCCCGGCCAGCCGCGAAGGACAGTGCTTCGCGCGCGAACACCCCCGTGGTTCCAGGTGTTGTGGCCGAGTTAGCTGATAAAATGAAAACCACTGTCGTATCGAAGGTAAGTGAAGTCATGACTAAAACAACGAAATCGACCCCCGCTGCGACCTTAGATGGCCGTATCTTGTCCGAAGAAGAAATCCGGACCATGAGCGAGAAGGACTACATGAATCCGGCGCAGCTCGCGTTTTTCAAGGCGCGCTTGCAGCAGCTTGAAAAAGACCTGCTGAAAAACGCCGGCGAGACCACCGAACACCTGCGCGAAACCGTGCTCGTTCCCGATCCGGCCGACCGCGCCACGATCGAGGAAGAACACGCGCTCGAACTGCGCACGCGCGACCGCGAACGCAAGCTGCTGAAAAAAGTGCAGCAGTCGATCGCCTCGATCGACGCGGGCGACTACGGCTGGTGCGAAGAGACCGGCGAGCCGATCGGCATCCCACGCCTGATCGCGCGCCCGACCGCCACCTTGTCGCTGGAAGCGCAGCAGCGCCGCGAACTGAAGCAAAAGCTGTACGGCGACTGAGCGCGCCGCTCATCCGACGAAAAAGCATGCGGCCGATCACGCATGCTTTTTTGTTTTCTGCCCAACAGTGCGAACGAAAATCTTGCCCATCGGATACACTAACGGTTCGCCGTGAGTAGTTGACGGGGCTCACACGTGCGCGCCACGCAGCCGGCGCGCCCGTGCTACCGTGACGAAAAGCGGAGTATCAACAGACAGGGAACGGCGTGGGGATTTTCTCCATTTTCAAGAAGAAGACCGAACAGCCGGGCTTTGAGGCGGCGGCGTCCGATTCGCGCCTGCGCGCGGGGGAAGCTTCGCGCCTGGCGCCCGACCCCGAAGCCGAGCGCGCGCGCCTGCGCGAGATCGCGCGCGCCACCGCAGCCAAGATCGACGCCATCGAATCGGCCATGGCGGACGATATCTTCAATACGCCGGAGCCGGCCTGGGGCAGCGGGCCCAAGCGCGCCGCGCGCACGCCCGCCGGCGCCGAGGGCGGCCAGCATCCCACCCTGCCCATGCTGGAACTGGCGACCACCGAATTGCTGGCCGACGACGATCTCGTCGACGCGCCGGCCCACGCCACCACCACGCCCGTGATCGAAGAGATCGCGATCATGTTCGCCAACGACCAGCTCGACGTGGCCGAGCAGATGCTGCTGGACAGCCTGGCCGATGTCGGCCAGCTTGACCGCACCGTGTGGTGGATGCTGTTCGACCTGTACCAGGTGAGCGGCAAGCAGGACCAGTTCGACAGCGTGGCCATCGATTACGCCAGCCGCTTCGAGACCTCGCCTCCGACCTGGGCTCCCACGCTGGCCGCGGGCGGCGCGCGCCAGCCCCCTTCCGGCGTGACCCCGACCGAAGCCTTCACCGGCCTGCTCGACCAAAGCATCGCGCCGCAGCTCGAGCGGCTGCTGCAACTGGCCGCCACCAGCCCCGCGGTGCGGCTCGAATTGGCGCGCGTGCAAGAGGTCACGCCCGAGGGCTGCGCGCTGGCGCTGGGCGCGCTCAGGCGGCTGCGCGGCTGCGGGCGCGAACTGATCGTGGCCGGCGCGGCCGAACTGGCCGAGCTGATCCGCGCCACCATCCAGATCGGCAAGCGCGACGCCAGCGAAGCGCCGTGGCTGTTGCGGCTCGAATTGCTGCAGCTGATGAACCGCGAAAAAGACTTCGAAGAAACGGCGATGGACTACTGCGTGACCTACGAAGTGTCGCCGCCCTCGTTCGAGGCGCCCGCCAACGTGGCCACCGCCGCCAGCGCGCGCGCGCCCTCCTCGTCCGACCGCTTCCTGCTGCCGGCCGTGATCGACGGCGCCAGCCCCGCCCTGTTCGACGCGATCGACGCCTACGCCGCCCAGGTCCAGAGCGTGGTGCTGGACTGCTCGCGCCTGGCGCGGGTCGACTACAGCGCCGCCAGCCTGCTGCTCACGCGCCTGCGCGCGCTTGCCAGCGACCAGCGCAACATCGAATTTCGCGATATGAACCATCTGGTCGCCGCACTATTCAAACTGCTTGGGTATACGGGCGTGGCACGTCTTTTTCCGCACAAATACTGACCGCCGCCTTTGCCTTCCAGCAAGGTGCGACGCCGTATCTTGCAATTTCGTTTACCACCCCCATTTTTTGGGATGCTAGACAACTCAAAGGCAGATATATGGAACAATTTCACGGCACCACGATCCTGTGCGTGCGGCGCGGCAGTCAGGTCGCATTGGGCGGCGATGGCCAGGTAACGCTTGGCAATATTGTCATGAAAGGCACCGCGCGCAAGGTACGCAAGCTGTACCAGGGCAAGGTGCTGGTCGGCTTCGCCGGCGGCACCGCCGACGCCTTCACCCTGCTCGACCGCTTCGAAGGCAAGCTCGAGAAGCACCAGGGCAACCTGCTGCGCGCCTCGGTCGAACTGGCCAAGGACTGGCGCACCGACCGCGTGCTGCGCCGCCTCGAGGCGATGCTGCTGGTGGCCGACCACGAATCGACCCTGGTCATCACCGGCAACGGCGACGTGCTGGAGCCGGAAGACGGGATCGGCGCGATCGGTTCGGGCGGCACCTATGCCCAGGCGGCCGCCAAGGCGCTGCACGAGAACACCGAGCTGGCACCAAGCGAGATCGTCAAGAAGTCGCTCACCATCGCCGGCCAGCTGTGCATCTACACCAACCTGTCCCATATTATCGAAACGCTCGACTAATCGCTGCCAACACACCATGAACATGACACCCCTTGAAATTGTCTCGGAACTCGACAAACACGTGGTTGGCCAGGGCAAGGCCAAGCGCGCGGTCGCCATTGCGCTGCGCAACCGCTGGCGCCGCCAGCAGGTGGCCGAACCGCTGCGCCACGAAATCACCCCGAAGAACATCCTCATGATCGGACCGACCGGGGTCGGCAAGACCGAAATCGCGCGCCGCCTGGCCAGGCTGGCGGACGCCCCCTTCATCAAGATCGAAGCGACCAAGTTCACCGAAGTCGGCTACGTCGGGCGCGACGTCGACACCATCATCCGCGACCTGATCGACATCGGCATCAAGCAGACCCGCGCCAGCGAAATGAAAAAGGTGCGCCAGCGCGCCGAGGACGCCGCCGAAGACCGCGTGATCGACATCCTGGTGCCGCCGGCGCGCGATTTCGGCTTCAACGTCAGCGCCGCCAGCGCCGACCCGAAGGAAGGCGACAGCACGCGCCAGACCTTCCGCAAGCGCCTGCGCGAAGGCGCGCTCGACGAGCGCGAGATCGAAATCGAACTGGCCGAGGCCGGCCCCCAGATGGAAATCATGGCGCCGCCGGGCATGGAAGAGATGACCGAGCAGATCAAGTCGATGTTCTCGGGCATCGGCGCGGCGCGCAAGAAGCCGCGCAAGATCAAGATCCGCGACGCCATGAAGCTGCTGGTGGACGAAGAGGCGGCCAAGCTGATCAACGACGACGAAATGAAGCAGAAGGCGATCCAGAATGTCGAGCAGAACGGCATCGTGTTCCTCGACGAGATCGACAAGATCGCCTCGCGCTCCGAAGTCGGCGGCGCCGACGTGTCGCGCGCCGGGGTCCAGCGCGACCTGCTGCCGCTGGTCGAAGGCACCACCGTCAACACCAAGTACGGCATGATCCGCACCGACCACATCCTGTTCATCGCATCGGGCGCTTTCCACCTGGCCAAGCCGTCGGACCTGATCCCGGAACTGCAGGGGCGCTTCCCGATCCGGGTCGAGCTCGAGTCGCTCTCGATCGCCGACTTCGAATGCATCCTGACCAGCACCGACGCCTGCCTGACCAAGCAGTACGAGGCCTTGCTGGCGACCGAAAACGTGAAGGTCGAATTCGCGCCGGACGGCATCACGCGACTGGCCGAAATCGCGTTCTCGGTCAACGAGCGCACCGAGAACATCGGCGCGCGCAGGCTCTACACCGTGATGGAAAAGCTGCTCGAGGAAGTCTCGTTCGGCGCCAGCGAAAACAACGGCCAGGTGGTGTCGATCAGCGCGTCCTACGTCAACGAGCGGCTCGACAAGCTGGCCGAGAACGAGGATCTCTCGCGCTACGTGCTGTAATTACCATGGGAAGGAAACAGGGCCGTCATGGCTGACAAGGCACTGGCGACACGCCAGAAGATGCGCTTTCACGTGGAGCCGTCGCAGCAGGCCGGCAAGCCGCGCAATCGGTTCGCGGTCGCGGCCAGGCAGCGCTCGGCGGGCCCGCATGCAAAAGGCCCGGCGTCGCAGCGCCAGGCCGCAAAACGCGCGCTCGCCAAGATCAGGACCGAGCCGGAAGACTAGGCTAGGATCACCAGATCGGGCCGAGGAAGACATACAGCGCACGGTTGCCGTCCTTGGTCGCGCCCGCGCCAAGATAGGTCGGCCCGAAGCGCGTATCGACCGACAGGAAGGCGCTCGCGGCCTGCTTGAGCGCCTTGCCGCGCAAGGGCAGCTCGCGGTCGAACCCGCCCCCCAGTTCGAACGAGAATCCGGCCCGCACGGTGCCGCCCAGCGTGACCGGCAGCACCCCCACGCGGCGCGCCATCACGAGCCGGGCAAACGCGGTCCTGCGCCCCTCGAGCGCATCGGTGGGCGTGCCCGACAGGCGCAGGAAGCCGCCCAGGCTGAGCGGCGCCGAGCCGCGCTGGGCGCGCGCGAATTCGCCATACACATGCCCGGCCCACGCCTCGGTGTGGAAGGCGCTCATGGCCAGCACCGACGAACGCGCCAGCGAAGGGTCGGCGCCGCCATCGCCCGCAGAATGCTCGAACGCGGCGTCGACCAGGAAGCCGCGGCTGGGGAACCCGAGCGAGTCGAGCGTATCGACGCGGTAGCGCACGAACTGCGTGGTGTCGAGCGCGCGTTCGACCGGCCGCTCCGGGTTCTCGGGCACCACCACGCGCAAGCTGGCGCGCCGGCGCGTGAGGCCGGCCTGCAGCTCGCCCCAGGTTCCCAGCTCGCGCCCGAGCACCATGCTCGCGGCGTACCCGCTGTGCCCGACCCGCGCGGCGCGCCGTCCGATGCTGAACAGGTCGCTGGAAAACGATCCGTACTGGGCCGACGGCGCCACATACCAGCTCGAACCGGGCCCGAGCGGCTGCCAGAACTGGATCGCGAAATCGCGCCTGTCGCCAATCCCCATCGCGGTGCGCAGTTCCGCGCCCCAGGGATTGATCGAGGTCCGCACATGCATCAACTTCAGCGCGAAGCTGTTGGCGTCGTCGAAATCGCTGGCCAGTTCCAGGCCGACCCGCAAGCGGCTGCTGGCCCACTCGGCCTCGTTGGCCTTGATCAGCACGGTGCGCAGCCCGGCCGCGTCGCGCACTTCGGTTTCGACGCGTTCCAGGTCGCCGCGTCCGTACAGCCGTTCGCCCGCCTCGCGCACCTGTTCCAGCGTCACCTTGCGCCCCTCCAC
Organism: Telluria sp.; assembly: GCA_049301315.1. Taxonomy (GTDB): domain Bacteria; phylum Pseudomonadota; class Gammaproteobacteria; order Burkholderiales; family Burkholderiaceae_D; genus JBAQKU01. The sequence continues at coordinate 108 of JBAQKU010000648.1, read as the reverse complement.
CAGCCCCGATTGCACCTTGAGCGCCTGGGGGTTGATGTCGCCCTCGCTGCGCACCTCGAGGTGCGCCAGCGGCAGGCCGGCGTCGGCCAGCGGCGGCGCGGCCAGCCT
>JBAQKU010000647.1:0-20694 GCA_049301315.1 Telluria sp. | reverse complement strand
GCATGGGCGCACTCCCGCCGGTCGCTGCGCGGGAAGTCGGTTTCGCCCATGGCGGAAACGACGGTGGGGCGGCGGGAAGCTGGCGTTCGGCCTCTACTTGATGGCGCGCAGCGACTGCAGGATCGGCTGCAGCACGGCCGCGCCCAGGCGCGCGCTGCGTGCGCCGTCCCACCCGGTCTGCGGATCGGGATCGTTGGCGTTGTCCTTGAACGGCAGCTCGAGCGTGAGCGACAGGCAGCCGAAGGCGTGCGTGATGTGCGGCGAGCCCATCGTCAGCACTTCGTCGGTATACGGCGCGGCCGGGTAGCCGTGCACGTCCTGGAAATCGGGGCTGGCGATCTTCAGGTCGTCGCTGAAGCGCTTCTCCTGCGCCGCCTGCTCGGCGGTGAAGGTGGGCAAGGCAGCGCTGCCGGCGGTAAACACGTACGGCAAGCCTTCGTCCCCGTGCACGTCGAGGAACAGGTCGCAGCCGGTCTCCTTCATCTTGTTCTTGACCAGGAATACCTCGGGGCTGCGCTCGAGCGAGGGGCTGTTCCACTCGCGGTTCAGGTTGGCGCCCGCGGCATTGGTGCGCAGGTTGCCGCGCACCGCGCCGTCCGGGTTCATGTTCGGCACCACATAGAACACGGCTTGCCTGAGCAACTGGCGAGCGAAGCCGTCGGCCGGATCGAGCAGGGCGTCGAGCATGCCTTCGACGAACCATTCGGCCATCGTCTCGCCCGGGTGCTGGCGCGCGATCACCCACACCTTCTTGCTTGCCGCCGGGTCGCCCACGACCAGCAGGTTCAGGTCGCGCCCGTCCACGGTGCTGCCCAGGTCATGCATACGCACGTGCTCGGACATCTGCGCGCGGTCCAGCAGTTCCAGGTGGCGCTCCCATGAGTACGGCTCGAAGTAGGCGTAGTACACGCTGTCCATGGCCGGGGTGTGCCTGACCGTCATGACGCTGCCGTCGAACTCGGTCGGCACCCGGAACCAGTCGACCCGGTCGTAGCTGGCCATGGCCTGGTAGCCGTCCCAGCCGGCCGGGTAGGCGCTCTTGCCGGCGTTCAGGAAGCGCATGGCGCAGGCCTGGCCTTGCGCGCCCTGCAGGCGAAAGTAGAACCACTGGGCGATGTCGGCGTGCGAATCCTTGCGAATGTTCAGCTCGATGGCCTCGGCGCTTGTGGCGCTGACAACCTCGATGGCGCCGCCGTCGAATTGGCTGCTGATCTTGATAGACATGGTAAGTCCTGTTGTTTAAGGGAGGATGAGCCCGGATGATACTAAATCCGCGCCGCGCTCGTGACGAAATCGACAAGGCCGGGCTACAATTGACCGACAATCACTGTAGGAGCATGTATGGAACGTCGTTCGTTTTTGAAAAAAACCGCCCTGGGCGCGGGCAGCGCCGCCGTCGCGGCACCGGCCCTGGCGCAGGCCATGCCGGCCGTCACCTGGCGCCTCGCGTCGAGCTTCCCGAAAACGCTGGACACCATTTTCGCGTCCGGCGAGGCATTCACCCGGCGCGTCGCCGAGCTCACCGGAGGCAAGTTCCAGATCCGCTCGTTCGCGGCCGGCGAGATCGTCCCCGGCCTGCAGGTCATGGATGCGGTGCAGGCCGGCACGGTTGAAATGGGCCACACGGCGTCCTACTATTATTTCGGCAAGGATCCCACCTTCGCATTCGACTGCGCGGTGCCGTTCGGGCTGACCTCGCGCCAGCAGACCGCCTGGTTCGTCCAGGGCGGCGGGCGCGAGCTGCTGCGCGAGTTCTACCGCGGCTACGGCATCGTCAGTTTCCTGGCCGGGAACACCGGCACCCAGATGGGCGGCTGGTACCGCAAGGAGATCAAGACGCTGGCCGACATCTCTGGCATGAAGATCCGCATCGCCGGCTTCGCAGGGCGCGTGATGGAGCGCATGGGCGCGGTGCCGCAGCAGATCCCGGCCGGCGACGTCTACTCGGCCCTGGAAAAAGGCACGATCGACGCGGCCGAGTGGGTCGGCCCCTACGACGACGAAAAACTCGGCCTGCTGAAGGTGGCGCCGCATTACTATGCGCCGGGCTGGTGGGAAGCGGGGCCGCAGCTGTCCTTCTATATCAACATCAAGGAATGGGAAAAGCTGCCCAAGCTGTACCAGGCGGCGATCGAGGTGGCCAGCTACGAGACCCACGTGGTGATGCAGGCCGAGTACGACACCAAGAACCCGGCGGCGCTGGCGCGCCTGATCAAGAACGGCGCCAAGCTGCATACGTTTTCCAGGCCCATCATGGATGCGGCCTTCAAGCACTCGCAGGCGGTGATGGAGGAGGAAGCGGCGCGCAACGCCAAGTTCAGGAAAATCTACGAGCCGTGGAAGCGCTTCCGTCAGGATCAGAACATGTGGGCCTCGGTGGCCGAGGCGCCGATGCAGAACTTCCTGATCGGCGCCGGCCGCAAGTAGCACGCCAGCGCGGGTGGCCTGAGCCTCTCCTGCGCCACGTCAACGCATGAGTTCGCTAATTTGTTACCGTGGATCCCGGCTGCGCGCATGTCGCGCCGCCGTGCCCGCCTTTGGCTGGCACAACCGACAGGAGGGCATCATGGAAGCAGACTTCGATCACGTCGCGATTATCCACGAACAGATCACGGCGCTCAGCGACGCGCTGGCGCATCTGGGCAAGGGCACCACGCTCGCTGAACTCATCAAGATCATCCGCTTTCCGGGCTGGACTACGCCGGCCGAATTCGAGCTCACCAGCGCCATGCTGAGCGGGATGCGCGAGCAGGTCGCGCACCTCGAAAAATCGCAAATGGCGCTGCTCAAGGCAGCCAGCATGGTGGTCCAGCGCTGTTCATAAGCAGGCCGTCGCGGGCGGCCTGCGCAAGCGGCCGGCGCCCGCGGCAGTGGAGAATCGCCATGCCTTCCATTTGTTTTTCGTGCGCCGCGGTCACCAGCATCAACCAGCACGGTTTCTGGCTCCAGTTCGGCGGCGAGGAACTGTACCTGCCGTTTGTCGAGTTTCCCCGTTTCGAGGATGCGACCGTGGCCCAGATCTGCCGCGTCGAGTGCCTGAGCGCGACGCGCCTGTACTGGCCGGCGCTTGAGCTCGACCTGGCACTCGAATCGATCCGCAATCCGATGGCCGATCCGCGCACGCGCAGGGGCGGTTACTAGCTAGCGCTAGCGCACGCCCCCGAAGCGCTGGAAGAACGAGGGCTCCGCGCCGGGCGCGTTTTCGTCCTCGCGCCGCAGCGCGGCCAGGATGTGCTGTTCGGCCGCGCGGCAGGTGTGCTGGTACAGTGCGCGCGCCAGTTCGTAGGCCTCGGAGCCGGGCCAGGGATCGGGCAGCAGCTCGATCGGCAGCATCGGGTCGTGCAGCTGGACCCGGCGGTAGGCGTGGATCAGCAGGGTGCGGATCACGAACGCCTGCTCGGCGTGCAGCTTCTCGCCCTTGGCCAGCAGCGCCAGCAGGGGCTCGAACTGTTCGATGAAATGGCGGTAGCCGGCGATCACGTCCGACATGTCCCAGCCCTCCTCGACCAGTTCGCGCAGCGGACGGGTCGACACCGCCGCCAGTTCGGTCGCGCTGCACACGAACAGCTTGCGCTGGACCCCGACCCGCACCAGGATTTCTTCCAGCACCTCGCTGTCGCTGGCCGGGTGGCCGAACACGCCCGGTGCGATCATGGCATAGCCCTCCCACAGCAGTTCCTTGCGCAACTGGGCGCGCGCCGGCGCCTCGATGCTGCCGCTGGCCGACAGCAGCAAGGTCCACTTGCCGTCCCAGTGCACGCTGAGCGGCGCGTAGATGCGCCGGTAGGCGCGCTCGAAGCGGGCCTGCGCCGCGTCCAGGATCGAATACGAACTGCGCCGCCCGTCGCGGTTGGCGACCAGCCAGCCTTCCTGCACCAGCCGGTACACGCTGGTGCGCAGCAGGCGGTCGTTCACGCCCAGCGGGGCCAGCAGCTCGATCAGGCTGCCCAGCCAGATGGTGCCGCCGTGGGGCGCGATGGCGTCGCCGAAAATCGTCAGCACGAGCGACTTCGAACGCGGCGGATCGCTGGCGAGGAAGTCGGCAATCCATTCACTGCTGGTCTGTTGTGTCATCTTCATCTGGTTCCTGGTGTGGCTCACCCATAAGCATAACCTGCGGCAAGATGGTTGATTATGCAAGCGTGAGTGTACTTGGTCGGGCCAAGCGGCGGTCGCTCTATTTTCACACGCATTTTGGCTCATCGGATACAAATTCTGTAAATGACTCAAGTCAAGCGTATACAAATTAGATTTTGTATCGTATTATCTGTCAACGGAATTGCAAACGGGAGACTCAAGATGTATGCACAACTGGTGGAAACCGGCCTCAACAAAGTCCAATCGATCGCCGAGATGGGCGAGGAAGAGCAAAAATTTCAGGCGCGCATAGACGCGGGCGTGAAGATCGAGGCCAAGGACTGGATGCCGGAGGCCTACCGCAAGACCCTGATCCGTCAGATCTCGCAGCACGCACACTCCGAAATCGTCGGTCAGCTGCCCGAAGGCAACTGGGTCACCCGCGCGCCGACCCTTGAGCGCAAATCGATCCTGCTGGCCAAGATCCAGGACGAGGCAGGCCACGGCCTGTACCTGTACAGCGCCGCCGAAACGCTGGGCGTCTCGCGCGACGATCTGCTGGCCGCCCTGCATTCGGGCAAGGCCAAGTATTCGAGCATCTTCAATTACCCGACTCTGTCGTGGGCCGACATGGGCGCCATCGGCTGGCTGGTGGACGGCTCGGCCATCATCAACCAGATTCCGCTGTGCCGCTGCTCGTACGGGCCGTATGCGCGCGCCATGGTGCGCGTGTGCAAGGAGGAATCGTTCCACGCGCGCCAGGGCTACGACATCATGATGAGCCTGGCCAAGGGCACGCCCGAACAGAAGGCCATGGCGCAGGATGCGCTGAACCGCTGGTGGTGGCCGTCGCTGATGATGTTCGGCCCGTCCGACGCCGAATCGGTCAACAGCGCGCAGTCCGCGCAGTGGCGCATCAAGCTGTTCTCGAACGACGAGCTGCGCCAGCGCATGGTCGACCAGACCGTGCCGCAGGCCGAGTACCTGGGCCTGACGATTCCCGACCCCGACCTGAAATTCAACGCCGAGACCGGGCACTATGAATTCGGCGAGATCGACTGGTCCGAATTCCAGAATGTCCTCAAAGGCAATGGCCCCTGCAACAGCGACCGCCTGCGCACCCGCGTCAAGGCCTACGAGGGCGGGCAATGGTTCCGCGACGCGCTGGTCGCCTACGCCGACAAGCAAGCGGCAAAAACACAAGCAGCCTGACCGGCGCCACGCGCCCAAACCACACGCAAGAACTGGAGAATCAGATGAGCAAAGAATGGCCCCTGTGGGAAGTCTTCATTCGCAGCCAGCACGGACTGGCGCATAAGCACGTCGGCAGCCTGCACGCATCGGACGCCGAGATGGCGGTCAACAACGCGCGCGACGTCTACACGCGCCGCAACGAAGGCGTCTCGATCTGGGTCGTGCGCGCGGCCGACATCGTCGCCAGCAGCCCGGCCGACAAGGGCGCGCTGTTCGAGCCGGCCAACAGCAAGGTCTATCGCCATCCAACCTTCTTCCCGATGCCGGAAGAAGTAAAGAACCTGTGAGCGCGCCCGTGAACGACAAATTCGAGTACCTGCTGCGCCAGGGAGACAACGCGCTGATCCTGTCGCAGCAGATCTCTCAGCTGTGCGGCAAGGGTCCCGCGCTGGAAGAGGATATGGCGCTCACCAACGTCGCGCTCGACCTGCTCGGCCAGACCCGCATGTGGCTGGCCTACGCCGGCGAGCTCGAAGGGGGCGGACGCGGCGAGGACCAGCTGGCCTACCTGCGCGACGCGCACGACTTGCGCTGCTGCCTGCTGGTCGAGCAGCCGAACGGCAACTACGCCGAGACCATCATGCGCCAGTTCTACTTCGACAGCTGGCACTACTTCCTGATGCAGGGCCTGCTCAAGTCGAGCGACGCGCGCATCGCCCAGATCGCCGAGAAGTCGGTCAAGGAAGTGACCTACCACCTGCGCCGCAGCGGCGACCTGGTGGTGCGCATGGGCGACGGCACGGCCCACAGCCATGCCCTGACCCAGGCCGCGGCCAATGACCTGTGGATGTACAGCGGCGAGATGTTCATCTACGACGGCGTCGACGACGCGATGGTGGAGCAGGGCGTGGCGCCGGCATCCGAGCCGCTGCGCGCCGCCTTCCTCGAGCACGTGGGCGAGATCTTCGCCGAGGCCACGCTGGTCATGCCGGCACCAAGCGCATGGATGCAAAGGGGCGGCAAGCAGGGCAGGCACAGCGAGCATCTCGGGTTCATCCTGGCCGAGATGCAGTTCCTGCAGCGCGCCTACCCGGGAGCGCAGTGGTAATGAGCGCGCAGGCGGCGAGCACCGAACAGGTCTGGAGCTGGCTGGGCCAGGTGTCCGACCCCGAGATTCCCGTGATCTCGGTGGTGGACCTGGGCATCGTGCGCGCGGTCGAGTGGGCCGGCGACGAATGCGTGGTCACCATCACGCCGACCTACTCGGGCTGCCCCGCGATGGCGGTGATCGCCCAGGCGGTAACGGACGCGCTGCGCAGCCACGGCGTGCAACAGGTGCGGCTGGTGAACCAGCTCTCGCCCGCATGGACCACCGACTGGATGAGCGACGCGGGCAAGGCCGCGCTCAAGGGCTACGGCATCGCACCGCCGGCCCAGCAGGTGATCGACATCAGTGGCCTGCATGGCGGCGTCAAGCGCGGCGCCGCCCCGAAATTGACGGTGGTTTGCCCGAACTGCGGTTCGAGCCACACCGAGTTGACCAGCCAGTTCGGTTCGACGCCGTGCAAGGCACTCTACAAGTGCCTCGATTGCCGCGAACCTTTCGATTATTTCAAGTGCCACTAGGGCCAGAACATGAGCAAATTCCATCCTTTACCCGTAGCTGACGTACGCCAGGAAACGCGCGACACCATCGTCGTGACGTTCGCGGTGCCGCCCGAACTCGAGGAAAGCTTCGCCTACCAGCAGGGCCAGCACCTGACCCTGCGCGCCCACATCGGCGGCGAAGACGTGCGCCGTTCCTACTCGATCTGCTCGGCCGCACAGGAAAAAGTGCTGCGCGTGGCCATCAAGCGCACCCAGGGCGGGGTGTTTTCGACCTGGGCCAACGACACCCTCAAGAGCGGCGCCACGCTCGAGGTGATGCCGCCGATGGGCCACTTCAACCTGCCGCTGGCAGCCGGCAACAGCAAGCATTACGTCGGCTTCGCCGCCGGCAGCGGCATCACGCCGATCATCTCGATCATCAAGACCACGCTGCTGGCCGAACCGAACAGCCGCTTCACCCTGTTCTACGGCAACCGCGCCTCGTCCTCGGTGATCTTCAAGGAAGAGCTGACGGACCTGAAGGACAGCTTCCTCGAGCGCCTCACCCTGGCCTACGTGATGAGCCGCGAGCAGCAGGACATCGAGCTGTTCAACGGGCGCATCACCAAGGAAAAGTGCGCGCAGTTCCTGCAGCACTGGGTCCGCGTGGAGGATCTCGACGCCGCCTTCATCTGCGGCCCGGAAGACATGATGCTGGGGGTATCGGCCGCGCTGCAGGAAGCCGGCATGCCCAAGCAGGACATCAAGATCGAGCTGTTCGCCGCCAGCATCCCGAAGCACGAGCACAAGGCGCGCCAGCACGACGCGGCGGTGCCGCACGAGACCGAGGTCACCGTCATCATGGACGGCAACCACACCAGCTTCGTGATGGACAAGGACAAGGAATCGATCCTCGACGCCGGACTGCGCGCCGGCATCGACATGCGCTACTCCTGCAAGGGCGGGGTCTGCTCGACCTGCCGCTGCAAGCTGGTCGACGGCAAGGTGGACATGGATGTCAACTACGCGCTCGAAGACTACGAAATCGCGCGCGGCTTCGTACTGAGCTGCCAGAGCTTTCCCGTCACCGACAAGGTCACCATCGATTTTGATCAGGCCGAATAATCGGGATACACTGCATAAAAAACAGGCGGAGACAAAATGAACTACGAAAACATCAAGTTCCAGATCGAAAACGGGATCGCGCAGCTCACGCTGAACCGTCCCGAAAAGCTCAACAGCTTCACGCAGGCGATGCACCTCGAGGTGCGCCACGCGCTCGACGCGCTGCAGGCCGACAAGTCGGTGCGGGTGCTGCTGCTGACCGGCGCCGGGCGCGGCTTTTGCGCCGGCCAGGACCTGTCGGACCGCGCGGTCGAACCGGGCGCCAAAGGGGTGGACCTGGGCGAATCGGTGGAAAAATTCTATGCCCCGCTGGTGCTGACGTTGCGCTCGCTGCCGATGCCCGTGATCTGCGCCGTCAACGGCGTGGCCGCCGGCGCCGGCGCCAACCTGGCGCTGGCCTGCGATATCGTACTGGCCGCCAAGTCGGCCAGCTTCGTCGAAGTGTTCTGCAAGCTCGGCCTGATCCCCGACACCGGCGGCACCTGGATCTTGCCGCGCCTGATAGGGCCGGCGCGCGCCACCGGGCTAGCCATGCTGGGCGAGAAACTGTCGGCCGAGACGGCCGAACAATGGGGCCTGATCTGGAAGAGCGTGGCCGATACCGCCCTGATGGACGAGGCGCTGGCGATGGCCGAGCACTTCGCCGCCGCACCGACCAAGGGTTTGGCCTTCACCAAGAAGGCATTCCAGGCCAGCTACGCCAACACCCTGCCCGAGCAGCTCAAGCTGGAAGGCGAGATGATGCGCGAACTCGGCTACAGCCACGATTACCGCGAAGGCGTGGCCGCCTTCGTCGCCAAGCGCCCCGCGCACTTCAAGGGAGAATGAACATGGGTGCACTTGTTGCAGGCAGCGTGGTCGCGGTCATCGGCAGCGGCGCGATGGGTTCCGGAATCGCGCAGGTGGCGGCGGCGGCCGGCTATTGCGTCAAACTGTTCGATACCCGCCCCGAAGCGGTCGACAAGGCGATCGCCGACATCGGCAAGGTGTACGGCAAGCTGGTCGAGAAGGGCCGCATGAGCGGCGCCGATGCCGATGCAGCGCGCGCACGCCTGTCCGGCGTGGCCAGCCTGGACCAGGTAGCCGGCGCCGCGCTCGTGATCGAGGCGATCGTCGAGAACCTCGACGTCAAGCGCGGCCTGTTCGCCGAGCTGGAAGCGATCGTCGGCGATGACTGCATCCTGGCCACCAACACCTCCTCGATTTCGGTCACCGCGATTGCCGCAAAGCTGCGCTTGCCGCAGCGGCTGGTGGGCATGCACTTCTTTAACCCGGTGCCGCTGATGGCGCTGGTCGAAGTGATCAGCGGCCTGGCCACCGCGCAGCAAGTGGCCGATACCGTGCACGCAACCGCCGCCGCGTGGGGCAAGAGCCCGGTGCACGCGAAATCGACCCCCGGCTTCATCGTCAACCGCGTGGCTCGTCCCTTCTACGGCGAAGCATTGCGCCTGCTGCTCGAACAGGCCGCCGATCCGGCCACCCTGGACGCGGTGATGCGCGAGGCCGGCGGCTTTCGCATGGGTCCCTTCGAGCTGATGGACCTGATCGGCCACGATATCAATTTCTCGGTAACGAACTCGGTGTTCAACGCCTATTTCTGCGACCCGCGTTTCGCGCCCTCGGTGCTGCAGCAGGAACTGGTCAACGCCGGCTTCCTCGGCCGCAAGTCCGGCCGCGGCTTCTATTGCTACGGCGACGACGCGACCCGGCCGGAGCCGATGACCGAGGCGCCGCAGGCCAGGCCGGAAGTGGTCAGTATCAGCATCGAGCCGGGCGCGTCAGGCGCGGTCACGGCACCGATGGAACAGCGCTTGAGAAGCGCGGGCTTCACGGTCGGCCACCGCAAGCCGCTGCCGGGCGCCGGCGAGCATGAGGCGCCTGCGTTCCACTGCAACGGCGCGGCCGTGTTCCTGAGCGACGGGCGCAGCGCCACCGAACGCGCACGCGCCAACACGCATCCCGACACCGTACTGTTCGACCTTGTGCTCGACTTCGCCGGCGCCAAGCGCATCGCACTGGCGCGCGCCGACCAGTGCAGCGATGCCGCCTACCACGCCGTGGTCGGCCTGTTCCAGGCCGCCGGCTTTGGCGTCACCCGCATCGACGACGTTCCCGGCATGGCCGTGATGCGCACCGTCGCCATGCTCGCCAACGAAGCGGCCGACGCCGTGAACCAGGGCGTATGCAGCGCGCAGGCGGTCGACATCGCGATGCAAAAGGGCGTCAACTACCCCTGCGGTCCGCTGGCCTGGGCCGATGCGGTCGGCTTGGCGCACATCGTCACCGTACTTTCCAACCTGGCAGCGAGCTACGGCGAGGACCGTTACCGCGTCTCGCCGCTGCTGCGCCGCAAACTCGCAAACGGAGCGCGCATTCATGCATAGAGATTCACAGGCCGACGCCGTGCCATACCTTGATCCCCAGGCGCTGGCCGAACTGGCCGGCAACGCCATGTACGAGCGCGACACCGCCACCCAGGCGCTGGGCATGCAGCTGACCGGAATCGGTCCCGGCTTTGCGCGCATGACGATGACGGTGCGCGCCGACATGCTCAACGGGCACCGCACCTGCCACGGCGGCTTCATCTTCACGCTGGCCGACAGCGCGTTTGCGATGGCCTGCAATTCCCATAACTACAACACGGTTGCCGCCGGCTGCAGCATCGACTTCCTGGCGCCGGGACGCGAGCACGACTTGCTCACGGCCGAAGCGCTCGAGCAGGCGCTGGGCGGAAAAACCGGCGTCTACGATATCAAGGTAAGCAACCAGGAAGGGCGCCTCATCGCCCTGTTCCGCGGCAAGTCGCACCGCATCAGCGGTCTGGTGGTCGAACCGAAGGCCTGATTTAAACAGAACGAGGAGATTACGATGGTCCAACGCACCCCCGCCCCAGGCGACCTGGAGCCGATCGAACGCGCCAGCCGCGACGAGCTGCAGGCCCTGCAGCTCGAACGCATGAAATGGTCGCTCAGGCACGCCTACGACAATGTGGCGCACTACCGCGCCGCGTTCGACGCGGCCGGCGTCCATCCGGACGACCTGAAGACGCTGGCCGACATCGCCAAGTTTCCCTTCACCGACAAGAAGACGCTGCGCGACAACTACCCGTTCGGCCTGTTCGCGGTGCCGCGCGAGCAGGTGGTGCGGATCCACGCCTCGAGCGGCACCACCGGCAAGGCCACCGTGGTCGGCTACACCAAGAAGGACATCGACACCTGGGCCGACGTGGTGGCGCGTTCGATCCGCGCCGCCGGCGGGCGCGCCGGCGACATGGTGCACATATCGTACGGCTACGGCCTGTTTACCGGCGGCCTGGGCGCCCACTACGGCGCCGAGCGTCTCGGCTGCACGGTGATTCCGATGTCCGGCGGCCAGACCGAAAAACAGGTCCAGCTCATCTGCGACTTCAAGCCCGAGATCATCATGGTCACGCCCTCGTACATGCTCAACATCATCGAGGAATTCACGCGCCAGGGCCTCGACGTGGCCGAGTCCTCGCTCAAGGTCGGCATTTTCGGCGCCGAGCCGTGGACCGACGCGATGCGCCAGGAGATCCAGGCGCGCGCCGCCATCGACGCGGTCGACATCTACGGCCTGTCGGAAGTGATGGGCCCGGGCGTGGCCAGCGAGTGCATCGAAAGCAAGGACGGCCCGGTGATCTGGGAAGACCATTTCTACCCCGAGATCATCGACCCTGTCACCGGCGAAGTGCTGCCCGACGGCTCCGAAGGCGAGCTGGTATTCACCTCGCTGACCAAGGAAGCGCTGCCGATCATCCGCTACCGCACGCGCGACCTGACGCGCCTGCTGCCGCCGACCTCGCGCGCGATGCGCAGGATGGACAAGATCACCGGCCGCTCGGACGACATGCTGATCATCCGCGGCGTGAACGTATTTCCGAGCCAGATCGAGGAACTGATCCTGAAGATGCCGCGCCTGGCGCCGCATTACCAGCTGATCGTCTCGCGCGACGGCCACCTCGACAAGCTCGAGGTGCACGGCGAACTGCGGGTGGACGTGGCGCTTTCGCAGGAAGAAACCGGCGCGCTCGCGCGCGAACTGGAATACAACATCAAGACCTTCGTCGGCGTGACGACCAAGGTGACGCTGCTGGGCCCCGAGGGCATCGAGCGCACCCTGACGGGCAAGGCCCGGCGCGTCATCGACAAGCGTCCGAAACAATGACAGGAGCAGCACACGTGACCAAACTGACAGATGCCTTTATTTGCGACGCAATCCGCACCCCTTTCGGGCGCTACGGCGGCTCGCTTGCCGGCGTGCGCGCCGATGACCTGGGCGCGCTTCCGATCGCAGCCCTGATCGCGCGCAACCCGGGCGTGGACTGGGCCGCCATCGACGACCTGTATTACGGCTGCGCCAACCAGGCCGGCGAAGACAACCGCAACGTGGCGCGCATGGCCGCGCTGCTGGCCGGGCTGCCGGTGCAAGTCCCGGCCAGCACCATCAACCGCCTGTGCGGCTCGAGCATGGATGCAATCGGCATCGGCGCACGCGCCATCAAGTCCGGCGAAGCGCAGCTGATCATCGCGGGCGGCGTGGAGAGCATGACGCGCGCGCCCTTCGTCATGGGCAAGGCCGACAGCGCATTCTCTCGCAGCGCCAAAATCGAGGACACCACGCTCGGCTGGCGCTTCGTCAACCCGCACATGAAGGCGGCGCACGGCATCGACTCGATGCCCGAAACGGCCGAAAACGTGGCGCAGGAATTTAACATCAACCGCGCCGACCAGGACGCATTCGCGCAGCGCAGCCAGCAGCGCTGGGCCAGGGCCAATGCGGCCGGCGTGTTCGCCGACGAAATCGTGCCGGTCACCATTCACCTGAAAAAGGGCGAATCGCGCGTGTTCGACACCGACGAGCATCCGCGTCCGGATACCTCGCTCGAGGCGCTGGCCAGGCTCAAGGGCGTGGTCAGGCCGGACGGCACTGTCACCGCCGGCAATGCCTCGGGGCTGAACGACGGCGCCTGCGCGGTGCTGATCGCGTCAAGCGCCGCGGCAGCTACCTACGGCCTCACGCCGCGCGCGCGCATCGTCGGCATGGCCACTGCCGGGCTGGCGCCGCGCATCATGGGCTTCGGTCCGTCGCCGGCGTCCAGGAAAGCGCTGGCGCAGGCGGGCCTGACGATCGGCCAGATGGATGTCATCGAACTGAACGAAGCGTTTGCGGCGCAGGGGCTGGCCGTCACGCGCGACCTCGGGCTGGCCGACGACGCCGCGCATGTGAACCCGAACGGCGGCGCGATCGCGATCGGGCACCCGCTCGGCGCATCCGGCGCGCGCCTGGTGACGACCGCCCTCAACCAGCTGCATCGCACAGGCGGGCGCTACGCCCTGTGCACCATGTGCATCGGCGTGGGCCAGGGCATCGCCATCATCATCGAACGAGTCTGAACCACTAAAAGACCGCAATCCATATAACCAGGAGACAGCAATGCTAAGCAATATATTCAAAAAAACCGTCATGTTCGCTTCGATCGCGCTGGCCGCGGCCGCCGCATCGGCCGCCGAACCCATCAAGATCGGATCGGTGTTGTCGGTGTCCGGCCCGGCCGCCTTCCTGGGCGACCCCGAGCTCAAGACGCTGCAACTGTATGTCGAAAAAATCAATGCCGCCGGCGGCGTCCTGGGACGCAAGCTCGAGCTGGTGCACTACGACGACGGCAGCGACGCCGGCAAGGCCAACTCCTTCACCAAGCGCCTGATCGAATCGGACAAGGTCGACATCCTGATCGGCGGCACCACCACCGGCGCCACCATGGCCATGGCGCCGCTGGTCGAGCGCGCCAAGCTGCCGTTCATTTCGCTGGCCGGCGCCGTGGTCATCATCGACCCGGTCAAGAAGTGGGTGTTCAAGACCCCGCACACCGACCGCATGGCGGCCGAGAAGGTGTTCGAAGACATGAAAAAGCGCGGCATCACCAAGGTCGGCCTGCTGTCCGAGACCAGCGGCTTCGGCGCTTCCGGGCGCAAGGAAACGCAGCACGTCGCCGGCAAGTACGGCGTCACGCTGGTGGCCGATGAAACCTACGGCCCGAAAGACACCGACATCACCGCTCAGCTCACCCGCATCAAGAGCACCCCGGGCGTGCAGGCCGTATTCGTGTTCGGCCTGGGCCAGGGTCCTGCCGTGGTGACCAAGAACTACGGCCAGCTCGGCATGACCTCGGTGCCGCTGTACCAGTCGCACGGCGTCGCTTCCGACGAGTACCTGAAGCTGTCCGGCAAGGCAGCCGAAGGCGTGCGCCTGCCGACCCCGGCGCTGCTGATCGCGAAAGCGCTGCCGGCGGGCGACGTGCAGAAAGCGGTCGTCACCGGCTACGACCAGACCTACCGCGAGCGTTACAAGGCCGAGCCTTCGACCTTCGGCGGCTACGCCCTCGATGCATTGAACCTGTCGGTCGATGCGATCAAGCGTGCCGGTTCGACCGATGGCGAGAAAGTGCGCGCCGCGCTCGAGGGGACCAAGGGATTCGTCGGCACCACCGGCGTTTTCAACATGTCGCCGACCGACCACATGGGACTGGACCTGTCCGCGTTCCGTATGGTCGAGGTCAAGAACGGCGACTGGCAGTTGCTGAAATAAGGTAGTCATGCTCGCACAATTCTTGCAGTTCCTGTTCTCGGGAATGACGGTCGGTTCGGCCTATGCGCTGGCCGCGCTGGGCTTTACGATCATCTACAACACCAGCGGCGTGATCAACTTCGCGCAGGGCGAATTCATCATGCTGGGCGGGATGTTTGCCGCCCTGCTGGCGGGCGGGGGCATGCCGCTGCCGCTCGCCATTGCGATCGCGGTGGTCGCCACCGGCCTGGTGGGTCTGGTGATGGAGAAGACCGTGATCGAGCCTGCGCAGAACGCGCATGTGGTCACCTTGATCATCATCACGATCGGCGCCTCGCTCACGCTGCGCGGCCTGGTGCAGATATTCCTCGGCAAGGCAACCCATTCGCTGCCGCCGTTTTCGGGCGACAAGCCGATCGAGTTCCTGGGCGCGAGCCTGCTCCCGCAAAGCCTGTGGGTGCTGGGCGTGACGCTGGCCGTGGTCGGTGCGCTGGCGTGGTTCTTCGGGCGTACCCTGCTCGGCAAGGCGATGCTGGCGACCTCGCACAACAAGCTGGCGGCGCAACTGGTCGGCATCAACACACGCGTGGTGCTGCTGCTCTCGTTCGGGCTGTCCGCGCTGCTGGGCGCCATCGGCGGCATCCTGGTCGCGCCGATCACCTACACCTCGTACGACGCCGGCATCATGCTCGGGCTGAAGGGCTTTGTGGCGGCGGTGCTGGGCGGCCTCGGCGGCGGCGTCGGCGCGGTCGCCGGTGGCCTGATCCTGGGGATCATCGAAGCGATGACCGCCGGTTACATCTCGTCCTCCTACAAGGATGCGGTGCCGTTCGTGGTGATCCTGGTGATCCTGTTCTTCATGCCGCGCGGCCTGTTCGGCGCAAAAATATCGGAGCGTGTCTGATGAGGATCGTGCAATCGCGCCATGCCGGCTTGCTGGTGCTGGCCGTGGTGCTGGCGCTGCTGCCGCTGGTGCTGCCCAATTCGTTCTATGTCGACGTGGCGATCAAGATCGCGCTCAACGCGATCGTCGTCATCGGCCTTAACCTGCTGATGGGTTACACCGGCCAGATCAGCCTGGGCCACGCCGGCTTCGTCGGCATGGGCGCCTATGGTTCGGCCGCCCTGACCACCCACTTCAACTGGCCGCCCATGCTTGCGCTGCTGGCCGGCGCAGCGGCCACCGGCCTGCTTGCCTTCGCGCTGGCGCGTCCCATCCTCAAGCTCAAGGGCCACACGCTGGCGATGGCCACGCTTGGCCTGGGCATCATCATCTCGATCGTCATCAACAACGAATCGCAATGGACCGGCGGACCCGACGGCATGTCGGTGCCTTCGTTTACGCTGTTCGGCCTGACCATCGCCGGCGAGATGGCCTGGTACGCGGTAGCCGCGGTGCTGCTGCTGATAACGACGTGGCTGGCCCTGAACCTGATCGATTCGCCGGTCGGGCGGGCGCTGCAGGCCATCCACGGTTCCGAGGTCGCCGCGCGCGTGGCCGGCGTCGACACCACCGGCTTCAAGGTGCGCGTATTCGTGCTGTCGGCGGTGATGGCCAGTATCGCCGGCAGCGTCAATGCGCATTACGTGGGCTTCCTCACGCCGGGGATCGCGGGCTTTTTCCCGTCCATCGAGCTGGTGACGATGGTGGTGGTGGGCGGCATGGCGTCGGTGTTCGGTTCCATCCTGGGCGCCGCGCTGCTGACCGTGCTGCCGCAGCTGCTGCAGACGTTCGAAGGCTGGGAGGTGGTCGTGTTCGGCGTGATCCTGATGGTGACCATGATCTTCCTGCCCAAGGGCCTGGTGCCCAGCATCGCACAGCGCGTGCGCGCCCGCGCCGTGAAGGGAGCATGAGCATGCTGGAAATTCAAAACCTCAGCAAGAGCTTCGGCGGCGTGCATGCGGTGCAGGACGTCAGCTTCAAGGTCAAGGCCGGTGCGATCCATTCCGTGATCGGGCCTAACGGCGCGGGCAAGACCACGCTGTTCAACCTGATCACCGGGGTGTATACCCCGAGCTCCGGCCAGATCCTGTTCAATGGCGAGAACGTGGCCGGCATGGCGCCCGATCAGCTGGCGCGGCGCGGCATGAGCCGCACCTTCCAGAACCTGCAGGTATGCATGAACATGAGCGCGATCGACAACGTCATGGTCGGCGCCCATCTGCGCCTGAACCAGAACCTGTTCGCCTCGATGCTGCACCTGCCAGGCGTGCGCCGCGCGGACGCAGCCCGGCGCGAGGAGGCCGCAGAGCTGATGCAATTCGTCGGGGTCGGGAAATATGTCGGTTCGGATTCGGGCCAGATGTCGTACGGCGCCCTCAAGCGCCTCGAGATCGCACGCGCGCTGGCCGCCAAGCCCCGCATCCTGCTGCTCGACGAACCGGCCGCCGGCCTTAACCACACCGAGACCGCCGAGATCGAGGAACTGATCCGCAAGGTCGCGCAATCGGGCGTCACCGTGGTGCTGGTCGAGCACGACATGAAACTGGTGATGAACCTGTCGGACCACATCCTGGTGCTCGATTACGGCAAGAAGCTGGCCGAAGGGACGGCGCCCGAAGTGCGCGCCAACCCCGACGTCATCGCAGCCTATCTCGGCGTCGCCGCATAAGGGACCAATGATGCAAGAATCAAACAAGGCGCCGCTGGTGCTGGAAATCAAAGGCGTCGACAGCCACTACGGCCCGATCCAGGCCCTGCACGGCATCGACATCGAGGTGCGCCAGGGCCAGCTGGTGGCGCTGGTGGGCGCCAACGGCGCCGGCAAGACCACGCTGCTGCGCGCGATATCGGGCGTGCAGCCGATCAGCGCCGGCTCGATCCGCTTTTCGGGAAACGATATCAGCCGCATGCGGGCCGACCTGCGGGTGCGCGCCGGAATCTGCCAGGTGCCCGAAGGGCGCCAGGTGTTCGCCCCGATGTCGGTCGAAGACAACCTGCGCCTGGGCGCCTACACGCGTCCCGGCCATGAGGTGGAAGGCGAACTGGAACGCATGTACGCGCTGTTCCCCGTCCTGAAGGAGAAACGTCACCTGCTGGCCGGCATGCTCTCGGGCGGACAGCAGCAAATGCTGGCGATGGCGCGCGCCCTGATGGGCAAACCGAGCGTGCTGCTGCTCGACGAGCCGAGCATGGGTCTGGCGCCGCTGCTGATCCAGGAGATCTTCCGCATCGTCAAGAGCCTGCGCGACCAGGGCATCACCATATTCCTGGTCGAGCAGAATGCGCACGCCGCGCTGGCGATCGCCGACGTCGGCTATGTGATGGAAACCGGATCGATCCTGCTGTCGGGGCCAGGCCCCGAACTGCTCGACAACGAGCAGGTGCAAAGCGCTTACCTCGGAATGTAATACCACCGGAGAACGAGCATGGTGAAAGTATATGAGATCAACGGCGTCACGCCCGTGGTGCACCCGAGCGCCTATGTGCATCCGAGCGCGGTGCTGATCGGCGACGTGATCGTCGGCGCGCGCTGCTATGTAGGGCCGCTGGCCTCGATGCGCGGCGACTTCGGGCGCCTGATTCTGGAAGAAGGCGCCAACCTGCAGGACTGCTGCGTCATGCACGGTTTCCCGGGCGACGAGACGGTGGTCGAAGCCGACGGCCACATCGGCCACGGCGCGGTGCTGCACGGCTGCCGCATCAAGCGCAACGCGATGGTCGGCATGAACGCGGTCGTGATGGACCGCGCTGTCGTAGGCGAGCAATCGATCGTGGCCGCGATGAGCTTCGTCAAGGCCGGCATGCTGATCGCCCCGCGCAGCATGGTGATGGGCGCGCCCGCGGTGGTGGTGCGCGAGCTGAGCGAAAAGGAAATCGCATGGAAGACCTTCGGCACCCGGCAATACCACAACCTGAGCGCGCGCTCGATGCAGACGATGCGCGAAGTCGACGCCCTCACCGAGGTCGAGCCGGAGCGCAAGCGCATCGACCTCGCCGAAGAGCTGCTGCACGCCCCAAAGAGATAACAGCCCGTATTGAATTCATCTGGAGATCCTGAAATGCATAATGTAACAACGCTGCAAAGCCTGATTGGCGGGCGCTGGCTCGGCTTCGAGCCCTCCGTGCCGCTGCACAGCGCCCTCGACAGCTCGCTGATCTACCACACGCACGCCGAAAAGATCGATTTCGACGAGGCGGTCACCTATGCCCGCAAGACCGGCGTGCCGGCCCTGATGGCGCTCGACTTCCAGAAGCGCGCCGCGTGCCTGAAGGCGCTCGCGGCGTACCTGATGGAGCGCAAGGAAGAACTGTACAAGGTCTCGCACCTGACCGGTGCGACCCGCGCCGACAGCTGGGTCGACATCGAAGGCGGCATCGGCACCTTGTTCGCCTACGCAGGCATGGGCAGCCGCGAGCTGCCGTCCTCGAACGTGCTGCACGAAGGCCCGGCCATTGCGCTGAGCAAGAAAGGCGGCTTCGCGGGCACCCATATCCTGGTGCCGCGCGGCGGACTGGCGGTGCACATCAACGCCTTCAACTTCCCGATCTGGGGCCTGCTCGAAAAATTCGCTCCCAGCTTCCTGGCCGCCATGCCGTGCATCGGCAAGCCGGCCAGCGCCACCAGCTACCTGACCGAAGCCGTGGTGCGCATGATGCATGAATCCGGCCTGCTGCCGGACGGCAGCCTGCAGCTCGTGATCGGCAGCACCGGCGACCTGCTCGACCGCCTGAGCGGTGCCGACGCGGTCACCTTCACCGGCTCGGCCGACACCGCGGCCAAGCTGCGCGTGAACAAGAACATCATCGCCAATTCAGTGCCGTTCACGGCCGAAGCCGATTCGCTCAACTGCGCCATTTTGGGGCCGGACGTGTCGCCCGACGACCCCGAGTTCGACCTGTTCGTCAAGGAAGTGGCGCGCGAGATGACCGGCAAGGCCGGCCAGAAATGCACCGCGATTCGCCGCATCATCGTGCCCAGGCAGCATGTCGATGCAGTCGGCGCGCGCCTGCGCGAGCGCCTCTCGAAGATCGTGGTCGGCGACCCCTCGCTGGAAGGCGTGCGCATGGGCGCGCTGGCCTCGATGGAACAGCACCGCGACGTCGGCGAACGCCTCGAAATGCTGGCCAAGGGCAACGAAATCGTATTCGGCGCCGCGGATGGTTTCGCGCCGGTCGGCGAAGGCGTCGCACGCGGCGCCTTCTTCTCGCCCACGCTGCTGCTGTGCCGCGACGCGATGTCGTGCGACGCGGTGCACGACGTCGAGGCATTCGGCCCGGTCAGCACCATGATGACGTACTCGGACCTGGACGAAGCACTGGCGCTGGCCGCACGCGGCAAGGGCAGCCTGGTCAGCACGCTGGTGACCAAGGATGCGCTGATCGCCGCGCGCGCGGTGCCGGTGGTGGCCGCCTCGCACGGGCGCGTGCTGATCCTTGAGCGGGAAGCGGCGGTCGAATCGACCGGGCACGGTTCGCCCCTGCCGCAGCTCAAGCACGGCGGGCCGGGGCGCGCAGGTGGCGGCGAAGAACTGGGCGGAATCCGCGCGGTGCGCCACTTCCTGCAGCGCGCCGCGATCCAGGGCTCGCCCACCATGCTGGCGGCGGTGACGGGCGAATACGTGCGCGGCGCGGCGGTGCGCGAGAGCGAGCTGCACCCGTTCCGCAAGTACTTCGAAGAGCTGCAGATGGGCGACTCGCTGCTGACGCACCGGCGCACCGTGGGCGAGGCCGACATCGTCGCCTTCGGCGGCATCTCGGGCGATTTTTTCTACATGCACTTCGACGAGATTGCCGCGCGCGATTCGCAGTTCGGCAAGCGCATCGCGCACGGCTACTTCGTGCTGTCGGCGGCGGCGGGCCTGTTCGTGTCGCCGGCGCCCGGGCCGGTGCTGGCCAACTACGGCCTGGACAACCTGCGCTTTGTCGCTCCGGTGGCGATTGGCGACACCATCCGCGCGCGCCTGACCTGCAAGCGCAAGGTCGACCGCAACCGCACCGACGAAAAAGGCGTGGGGCAGGGCGTGGTGGTGTGGGATGTGCAGGTGACCAACCAGGATGACGAGCTGGTGGCCAGCTACGATATCCTGACGCTGGTGATGAAGCGCAGCTGAGGCGACTATCTGCGCAGCCGCGCCCAAAACGCCAGCCAACAAAATCGGGGTCTGTCCCCGATTTCCCAGATG
>JBAQKU010000646.1:0-5857 GCA_049301315.1 Telluria sp. | reverse complement strand
CGTCGCGACAGTGCCGCGACGAGAACGCCGACCCCATTTAACGCACCCGCTCGATTCAGGCCTTCGGGGCGGCCTTGCGGCGGCGCGCCATGAACCCGAGCATGCCGAGCCCGCCCAGCATCATCGCGTACGTCTCAGGCTCGGGTACCGGCGCCAGCGCAACGTCGGCGTAGTACTTGCCTGCCGCCTGGGACATGACGGTGCCCGTTACCTGCAGGTAGTAGTCGCCCGCGGCAAGGGTCGGCCCGCTCAGTGACCACATGTCGCTGGCGCCGGTCGAGAGCTGGGCGCCGCCCAGCAGCAAACCGGTTGAGCTGTACAGGTCGAAGCCCGTGATGTCGAGGCCGTTCTTGGCGACGCCGGAGAAAGAGAGCAGGTCGGCGCTGAAGGTGCTGGCGCTCGCTGCGGTGAAGCTGTATTGGTCCATGAACGTGTTCCCCGCATTATTGCCAGTAAACAGTGCGCCGAAAAAGGACGTGCCGCCATCGAGAGCGATTGCCTCCGGGGCCTTGCTGATGTCGTCGGCCAGCGCCGCCTGGGAACCGAGCGCGGCGCCCGCCAGCACAACTGCCGAAACCAGGGTTTTGTATGTCTTCATATGTCACCTCTTTAAAAAATACGCCTTCCGTGAAAGGCGTGTTGCAGAACAAGAGTGGCCAATCTATCATCTCGATTTCGGCCGGACGAGGCGGACACAGCCGCTCGTAACATCTGCTTGCAAATTGGTGTTTGGCATTAGGTTTCGCAGCGGAAATCGAGTGACGGTGACGCTCTCATAGTGATCCCGGTCTTTTTTATATCCTGAGTGCAAAAATTACTGTTCAAATTCCCGTAGGGCGTAAGACTTGTCCTATGCGCAGGCGAGAAGTTCGGGTGGGGAACTTTTAAGCGAACCCTAACAATCTTTAGCAGTTCGAGCGCATTCAATCCCCTCATGTCGTCGACTGGGTGGCGAAAACCGCAGTTCATCGCAATCGGGTCGAGCGGGCAGGGACGACTCGCTATAGTGATCATGACCGCAACGAAATAAGCTGGAACGCTGCGCTCGTTGCTGGTAGTGTGTGCGCAGCGCAGATCGTTACGCGCAGATGTCGGCCCGCACCGGCCGGCCAAAAAGAACAATACGGAGACTGGCATGAACAACCTCATCAAACTGGGCATTGCTGCGACGGCCCTGTCCACGGTGCTCGGCGCGGCCATCGCGGCGCCTGAAGAAACCGTCACCGAAACGCGCGCCATCGATGCGCGCGTGGTCCGGGTCAAGCTCGATGGCGTGATCGACCTCAAGCTCAGGCAGGGCAGCATTGCCTCGCTCGTGATAACCGGCGACAAGCGCTGGCTGTCGAAAACCACGACCGAGCAAAGCGGCGACACCTTGCGTATCGACACCGAACTGAACGGCTTCAAGATGGGGCCGAACCGGGTCGGCATGCGCGCCGAGCTGACCTTGCCGCAACTGCGCGAGGTATCCTCCGATAGCCTGGGCTGGACCGACATCCGCGGCTTCTCGGGCGACCAGCTCGAACTGTCGCTCGATGGAGCCGGCTCGATGAAGGTGGTGTGCGAGTACCGCGTGGTGACCGCCAGCCTGGGTGGGCTGGGCAGCATGAACATCCACAGCGGCAACAGCGAGGGCATCGACCTGCACCTGCGCGGGGCTGGCTTCGTCACGCTGGCCGGACGCAGCAAATGGCTCAAGGCCGACCTTGGCGGCCTCGGCAACCTGGACGCGCAACAGTTCAAGGTCGATACCGTCACGCTCGAGTTGAGCGGCCTCGGTAACGCCACCGTCACGGCGCGCCAGAATGCCAACCTGAACCTGAACGGCATGGGCTCGGTCACGGTCTACGGAAAGCCCTTGAACCGCAGCGTCAGCGTCGATGGCCTTGGCCGGGTACGCTGGAAGTAAAACACGAACCCCTCCACAGAGGGGCAGTCAGGAGGAGGGGGCTCAGGGTATGCAGACCGATCCCGGTTCGATGCGAAACATGAAAAAACAAATTCTTGCGATTACTTTTGCACTGTTGCTCGGTATTCCCGCCGGCGCGATGGCAGGTTTTGCCGAAGGCGCCAACGCCTACAACGCGAGGAATTACCAGCTCGCGCTGAAAGAAATCACGCCGCTTGCCAAGGCAGGCAATGCCGATGCCCAACACTTGCTGGGCCTGATGTATTACATGGGCCGCGGCATCGAGCGCAGCTACGCGCAGGCGATGGCGTGGCACCGCAAGGCAGCCTTGCAGGGCAAGGCCGACGCGCAATACGTGGTGGGCGCGATGTTCTACACGGGCAATTCCGTGCCTCAGGACCAGAAGCAGGCCATTTCGTGGTTTCGCCGCGCGGCCGAACAGGGCCATGCCGAAGCCCAGCATGCGCTCGGGCTGATGTACCGCTACAAAGTGGCGGGCGTGCGGCAGGACATGGTCATCGCCTACATGCTGTGGAACCTGGCCGCTGCCAATGGCAACAAGAACGCCGCCGAGCAGCGCGCCACGGTCTCGCGCCAGATGACGCAGGAGCAGATCGAGGAAGCCCAGGCCCTGTCGCGCACATGGAAGCCGGGCACTGCCTTGCCGACGCAATCGAGGAGCGGAACACCATGAACATCGAACAATTCATGCAAGGGTACAAGCAGGCGTGGGAACAGGCGGACGAGGCGATGTTCTGCGCGCTCTTTGGCGCCGACGGCGAGTACCGCAACACGCCGTTCGCGCTCCAGCGCGGCCACGCGCAACTGGCCGCATACTGGCGCCGCGTCAAGCTGCAAGAGGACGTGCACGTCAGCTACCAGGTGCTGGCATCGGACGCGCAAGGCGGCATGGCGCACTGGCACGTTACCTACCAGGTGGCCTCGGAGGAGTTGTTCCGGATCTGGGCCGCATCGACCGGCACCAACCTGGTGGCGCGAGAACCGGGCGCGCCGTTGCCGCGCATGGTGCTCGACGGCGTATTGAAGGCCGAGTTCGCCGACGGCCTGTGCGCACGCTGCCAGATCTGGTGGCACAGCATGCCGCAGCCGGCGTGACGTTACCGATTGCCGGCGCGGATATGCGCGATGCGCGCGCCGCTCGGGGGGTGGCTCGACAGATAGGGTGAACCTTCCTGGTCCCGTTTCTGCAATTGCAGGAAGGCCTGCGCCAGCTGCTCGCGCGCGATCCCGTTCTTGTCGAGCATCGCGATCGCATAGGCATCGGCGGCACGCTCGGTGTCGCGCGAGTATTTCAAATCGAGCAGCAAGGTCGGCAGGTTCGCGACCAGCGCCGAGGCATCGCCGAACAGCAAGGTCGCAACGGCGGCAATCGCCGAACTCTGGATCAGGCGCCGCATCAGGTGGCGCTCGTGCAGATGGCCCAGCTCGTGCGCCAGCACGCCCAGCACCGCTTCGTCGCCCGGCATCAGCTTGACCAGCTCATCGGTCATGACGATGTCGCCGGACGGAAGCGCGAAGGCGTTGGGACCGATGGCGCTGCTGCGAAAGAGGATGCGGTAGGCAGGTGTGCCCGGCGCCGGTGGCGTCAGGCGCGCGAATGCCGTCTGCAGCTGGCGCTGGCGCTGCGGCGCCAGGTGCGACGGGCGCAGCATGTGTTCGTCGAGCAGCTCGAGCAGGCCTTGGCCCAGCTTGCGCTCGAGCGCAACCGGAACCATCCGCGCAAGTCCGTCGCTGGCCGGCGGCAACACCACGTAATACAGCAGGGCCAGGGTGCCGCAGGTTGCGAGCGCGGCGGTGAGGGCGCCGCGCCAGCTTTGCTGCAAACGCACCACCCAACTGTCGCGGTAGCCGGTCTCGCGCAGCAACAGGTCGAAGGCGGCGCGGTCGTGCAGCTCAAGGTAGGCGCCATCGGGAAAGGTGATTTTGCGCGCAGAGCCCGGGCTGGGCTCGGAAACGCGCAGATCGTGCAGCGCGCACTGGCGCTGCACATCGCCTTCGAGCCGCGCCTGCCCTCCTTGCACGCTCAGCGTCACCTGATGCGGGCGTGAACTCTTGCCGTCGAAATAGCGCCCGCCGAGCGCCGCCGGCTTGCCTGCCATATCCATCTACATCGACAGGTCGAAGTCGAGCAGGTCGGCCATGCCCTCGCCGGCGGCGCCAACTTTCTGCTCGGAACCGGCGACGAAGTCGTCCAGGTCGCCCTGCACCAGCAAGCTGGTCGATTCTATGCGGTACTTCAGGGCGCGCACCTGGGCGAACGGGATGTACAAGCCCACTGTCAGGATGATGCCAAGCAGGTTGGTGAGCGTGATGAAGGTCATGCGGCCCCACTTCATTTCGGAGTGGAAGCGATGGCGTTCCAGCGTGGTGTGGTTCCAGATCAGGTTCTGCAGCATCGTCAGGAACAGCGGGAACGCGAGAAACAGGGCGCCATACAGCGAAAGGATCAGCATGGCGCCGATCATGCTTGTCCGCTGATCGGCAGGCAGTCCGGGGAGCGCGCCCATCAACGGGGAAAATACCGCAAAATAAAACGCCGCCGCCAGCGGCACGAAGATCGCCCCAAACAGCAAATAGGCCTTGTAGAAACTGCCTGCGCCGGCATCGAATCCAAACCTGGTCGTGCCGAACCGGCTCTCGCTGTGCTGGAAGCGCTTGAGGCGCTGGTGCACGAACGGGGCCATCGGCAGGAACGCGGTCAGGGTGCACAGCAGCGGCAGCAGCAGGTAATGGAAGTAGGCCGCGCGCGCCGAGCCGCCGAAGCCGAAGCGGATGCCGCGATAACTGCTGTTATACAACTTGAACTGCAGGCTTTTCCAGATCAGCCACGGCATGACGGCGGCCAGCACCACGAACATCGCGAGGCCGGCCACCGGCGAAAAACGAAATGCCAGGTTGTAGCCGCCGAAAATGACGAGCGCCGCAATGCGCCCCTTCAGGATCGCCATCGGGTTGCCGTGATAGTCGAAACTGCTGCCCGCCAGGCTGGTGCTGGAATAGAAGTACTGGCTGCGCCTGACCTTGGCCCACGCCGAATAAATTCCCAGCGTGATGATGCTGAGCAAGATGTTGACTATCCAGATACGGAAATATTCACCACCTGTCGCGCTAAAGCGCATGCGCTCGGAGGTGGACGTTTCCTCCTGCACCGACGGAATGACTGCAAGTTGTGCCATGAATGCCGCCTTTTTGTTGTGAAATTATAGAAGCAACAAGATGATCTCTCTGTAAATACATGTCAACATGCGTTATCGCCAAATGTCGAATTGCGCAATGACGTAAAATCACGCTTTGATCCCAGCCAATGAACCCATCATGCGTGCAATTGAAATTACCCAGCCGGGGCCTCCCGACGTGCTGCAGCTGTGCGAGCGCCCGATCCCCACCCTGAATGCCGGCGAAGTGCTCATCAGGGTGCATGCGGCCGGCATTAACCGTCCGGACGTGTTGCAGCGCCTCGGGCGCTATCCGGTGCCGCCCGGCGCGTCCGACTTGCCGGGGCTTGAAGTGGCCGGCGAGATCGTCGACGGCGACCTGACGGGCAGCCGCTTTCGCAAGGGCGACATGGTGTGCGCGCTGGTGCAGGGCGGCGGTTACGCCGAATACTGCGCCGCGCCGCTGCTGCAATGCCTGCCGCTGCCGGCCGGCCTGAGCGCGCTGCAGGCGGCCTCGCTGCCGGAAACCTTTTTTACCGTGTGGAGCAATGTGTTCGACCGCGCCGCCCTGGCGGACGGCGAGACGCTGCTGGTGCAGGGCGGCAGCTCGGGCATCGGGGTGAGCGCGATCCAGATCGCGCGCGCTCGGGCACCGTGTGTTCGCCACCGCCGGCAACGACGAAAAGTGCCGCGCCTGCGAGGCGCTCGGGGCCGAGCGCGGCATCAACTACCGCACCGAGGACTTTGCCGGGGTGGTCAAGGACATCACCGG
>JBAQKU010000645.1:0-2717 GCA_049301315.1 Telluria sp. | reverse complement strand
TTGGTCAATAGAATGACTATTGACCTGCAAAATCGACAAAATCTGTCCTCGGCCAGCCGAATTTTCGCTTCGATTCTTCAAGTCCGACAGGCTGCTAGGAGACGGCGGCGGTGCCGGTGGCGCGCGCCAGTGCGCCGTTGCGCAGCCACTTGTGGGCGAAGCTGCGCGCGTCGCGCTCGTGCCACAGCATGTCGAGGTGCACCGCTGGCATGGCGAACGGCAACTCGCGCCACACCAGCGCGTCGGTCATGCCGGTCGAGGCGATCAAGTGCTTCGGCAACACCGTGATGAGGTCTGAATTGGCGACCACCTTGCCTGCCGTGAAGAACTGATTGACCGTCAGCAAGATGCGGCGCTGGCGTCCGAGCTGGGCCAATGCTTCATCGGCCAGGCCGTGCGCGCGCCCGGAAAAACTCACCAGCAGGTGATTATTGGCGCAGTAATTGTCCACCGTCAGTTCCACCTTGGCCAGCGGATGGTTCTTGCGCATCACCGCGACGTAATGGCCTGAATACAGGCGCTCGTGCCGGATCGGCGAACTCGTGTCGCTCGACAACTGCGCCGCCACCCCCGGGAAGAAACCGACCGCCAGGTCGATGTCGCCGCGCAGCAGCATCGGGCGCGGCTCGCGCGTGGTCAGCGGCACCATGCGCACGTTCACGCCGGGGGCTTCGCTTTCGATCGAGCGCACCAGCGAGGGCAGCCAGAAAGCCGCCGTCGCGTCCGCCATCGCCATGCGGAAGGTGGCGTGGGTCTTGGAGACGTCGAAGGTTTCCGGGGTCACGGCCTGTTCCAGTCCGGCCAGCGCCTGGCGTACCGCCGGCCACAGCGCTTCCGCGCGCGGGGTCGGCTTGACGCCATACGCGGTGCGGATCAGCAATTCGTCGCCCAGGCTTTCGCGCAGGCGTTTGATGGCGTTCGATACCGCCGGCTGGGTCATGGCAAGGTGGCCCGCGGCGCGGGTCAGGTTCTGCTCGGTCATTACGGCATCGAACACGCGCAGCAGGTTCAAATCAAGCGTCAGGAAACTCATGGCTGGCCAAAAAAAGTGTGGTTTGATTAATCACAGGTTATGTGTACCCGAACACATAGTACACCCATTTCATTCACAATTCGTATAGTTGGTATCAGAAAACGCAATTAGATTTATATGTTGCGCCGCAGTATAGTTCAACTAACCCAATGACGAATCGATCGGAAAATATCATGTCTGCTACCATTTCCCTGTTTCAAACTGCCGTTGGCGCAGTCGGCAACACCTCGCTGTTCCCAATGGTCCGCGGCCTCGTCGGCTTCTCGCTGTTCGCCGGCCTGATCATCCTGTTCCGCCCACTGCTCGCGGGCATCTTCCACGCACTCACGCTGGTGGTCAAGCCAAGGCTGACGCAAGAACAACGGGCTGCCCGCCGCCACATGCGCGATGCCCAGATGATGCAACGCCTGATCAATTCGTGCAATGCCCCAAGCCATGCGGCGGAATTGCGCGCCATTGCTGCCCGCGAATAAAACGGCGGCATCGAAAGAAAACGCGGCGCCTGGGGAATACCCGGCGCCGCGTTTTTTTTTGCGATGCTGCTCCTTTCCCTGGTCCTTACTTGCCCAGCAGCGCAGGCTTGAGTGAACGGTCGACCGGCTTTTCGCCCAGCCAGATACGCAACACTGCGTTATAAAACACCAGATCGGGCACCACTTCGCCGATTTTCTTGCCGTTCAACTCAACCTGTGTGCCGCTGCCCGGAAGCCAGTCCAGGTGCAGGACATCGCCTTTCTTGATCTTTTCCAGCTGCGCGAACATTTCACCGAACTTGCTGATCTGGGACACGATTTTCGATTTTTCGGCCTTGTCCAGGTTGTCGTTCAAGCCATCCATGAAGGCCTTCCCGAAGTCATCCGACGAGATATCACGCGCCATAACCAGCGTCATGCGGCGCGGGCCATCCATTTTCAGGATGTCGGGCACGCTGTTTTTCTTCTCCGGCAGGTAGAGGCCGGCCGCGTACACGTTGACGACGAACTTGGTACGCATACCGAGTCCATTGAGCTTCAGATCCTTGCCCGCGACCTTGGTGGTGTCGTCGAACTTGATGCCGTCCACCTCGCCGGCCTGCGCCGCCTGGCCCAGGCTGAAGGCGAGACAAGCGCTGGCCAGCAGGCATGTGATGAGCTTATTGAGTGTGATCATGGTGTCTCCAGGGGTTGTAGAAGTGTTTTTCGGGTCAATTCAGGACTCTTCCCACGCGCAGCTTGCCAACTAACTTGCAAGCGCCTGCTTCGCGGCGATGCGCTGCCGCACCGTTGCGCTTGCAATCTCTTTCCTTAACGCAGGCCGGGGCTGGAGCGTGGACAGGCTGGCCTGCGCTTGATGGTCCAGCTTGAACACGCTGACCACGCGCGCCAGGTTGGCCGCCTGGTCCTGCATGGAAGCGGCGGCAGCGGCAGCCTCCTCGACCAGCGCCGCATTCTGCTGGGTCGACTCGTCCATCTCGAGGATGGTATGGTTGACGTGCGCGATGCCGCTGCTCTGCTCCTGGCTGGCCGAGGTGATCTCGCCCATGATGTCGGTAACCCGGCGCACGCTTGCCACCACCTCTTCCATCGTCACCCCGGCCTGCTCCACGAGTTTGCTGCCATCGCGCACCTTGTCGACCGAGTCGCCGATCAGTTGCTTGATTTCCTTGGCGGCCGCCGCCGAGCGCTGGGCCAGGCTGCGCACCTCG
>JBAQKU010000644.1:0-12305 GCA_049301315.1 Telluria sp. | reverse complement strand
GGATCGGACTGCTCGAACTGCAGGCGGCCGGCATGCTCAGCGCCGGGCAGTCGGACGTGATGGACGTGCTGGGACGCCAGTTCGAATCGGCCCTCATCAAGACCGCGCTCAAGCACACCCACGGGCGCAAGAACGACGCCGCGGTGCGCCTCGGGATCGGGCGCAATACCATCACGCGCAAGATCGCCGAGCTCGGGATCGACGGTGCCAAGGACGAGTAGTTGGCGGATCCGGCAGGGCGCAGGCGGCCACTTATAGTAAGCTTTCGCCTGCGGCGCCCCCCACGCGCCATACTGGATCCTTATGCTGATTAACTGCGTCGCCTATCAAGAGGGCAAAAAGCTGGCCGACATCCCGGTCGAGGCCATCAGCGACTACCTCGAACTGCCCGACTGCTTCGTGTGGGTCGCCCTGAGCGACCCGGAACCGCAACAGATGGCGCAAATGCAGGAGGAATTCGGCCTGCACGAACTGGCGGTGGAGGACGCGATGCGCGGCCACCAGCGTCCCAAGATCGAAGAGTACGGCGACTCGCTGTTCGCGGTAATCCAGACCGTGGAACTGAGCGGCGACGAGCTGACGGTCGGCGAGGTCGACGTCTTCGTGAGCGAAAAATATGTGCTGACCGTGCGCAGCCACGTGGCGCACGGTTTCATGAGCGTGCGGGCGCGCGCCGAACGCGAGCCGGCCCAGCTGCGCAAGGGTGCGGCGTTCGTGCTGTATGCCTTGATGGACGCCATCGTCGACCGCTATTTTCCGGTGGTCGACGTGCTTGAAACGGAGCTCGAGACGATCGAGGACCGCATGTTCATCCAGGGTTCGCAGCGCGACAACATCGAGCGCCTGTATGACCTCAAACGCAAGGTGCTGGTGCTGCGCCATGCGGTCGCGCCCCTGATCGAGGCGGTCGGCAAGCTGCAGGGCGGGCGCGTGCCGGCGCTGTTCGCCGATACCCAGGAATACTTTCGCGACGTGCACGACCACCTGTACCGCATCAACGGCACGCTCGACACCATCCGCGACACCATCAGCACCGCCATCCAGGTGAACCTGTCGATGGTGGCGATCGACGAGAGCGAAGTGAACAAGCGGCTGGCCGCATGGGCCGCCATCTTCGCGGTGTTTACCGCGTTCGCCGGAATCTGGGGCATGAACTTCGAGCTGATGCCCGAGCTGCGCTGGAAGTACGGCTATCCGGCCGCGGTCGCCGTGATCGTGCTCGTTTGCAGCTACCTGTACTACCGCTTCAAGCGCTCGGGCTGGCTGTAGCCGCGCTTACTTTGCCGCCATCGACAGCGCGACCGCTTCGGCCACCTTGATGCCGTCCACCGCCGCCGACAGGATGCCGCCCGCGTAGCCGGCGCCTTCGCCGGCCGGGAACAGGCCGCGCGTGTTCAGGCTTTGCAGGTCGTCGTCGCGCCGCTTGATGCGGATCGGCGATGAGGTGCGGGTCTCGACCCCGGTCAGCAGCGCATCTTCCTTGTAGTAGCCCTTGATCTGCTTGTCGAAGGCGGGGAAGGCTTCGCGCATCGCCACGATCGCGTAGTCGGGCAGGGCGCCGCCCAGGTCGGTCAGGTGCACGCCCGGCTTGAACGAGGGCAGCACGGAACCCAAGGCGCGCGACGCGCGCCCCTTGACGAAGTCGCCCATCAGCTGGCCGGGCGCGTCGTAGTTGCCGCCGCCCAGCGCGAAGGCGCCTTCCTCCAGGCGCCGCTGCAGCGCAATCCCGGCTAGCGGGTGGCCCGGATAATCGGCCGGCGTGATGCCGACCACGATGGCGCTGTTGGCGTTGCGCTCGTTGCGCGAATACTGGCTCATGCCGTTGGTGACCACGCGTCCCGGCTCGGAGGCGGCCGCCACCACGGTGCCGCCCGGGCACATGCAAAAGCTGTACACCGAACGAGCGTTCGAGGCGTGGTGCACCAGCTTGTAATCGGCCGCGCCGAGGATCTTGTTGCCGGCGTTCGGGCCGAAACGGCAGGCGTCGATCAGCGACTGCGGATGCTCGACCCGGAACCCGATCGAGAACGGCTTCGCTTCGATATACACCCCGCGCTCATGGAGCATTTCGAAGGTGTCGCGCGCACTGTGGCCGATCGCCAGCACCAGGTGGCCGGTGGCGATCCGTTCGCCGCTGGCCAGCGTCACGGCGCGCACCCGGCCGTCGCCGCCGCCTGCGCGCTCGATCTCCACGTCGACCACGCGGCTCTCGAAGCGGACCTCGCCGCCCAGTTCGATGATGGTGGCGCGCATCTGCTCGACCATCTTGACCAGGCGGAAGGTGCC
The DNA here is from genome assembly GCA_049301315.1 of Telluria sp. GTDB lineage: Bacteria > Pseudomonadota > Gammaproteobacteria > Burkholderiales > Burkholderiaceae_D > JBAQKU01. The sequence continues at coordinate 10,019 of JBAQKU010000644.1, read as the reverse complement.
GATGTGCGGCTTGCTCACGTACATGATTTCCTCGGGCGCGCCGGCCTTGACGAACTCGGTGAGCACCTTGCGCCCGTAGTGTTTCGGGTCCTTGATCTGGCTGTACAGCTTGCCGTCCGAGAAGGTGCCGGCGCCGCCTTCGCCGAACTGGACGTTCGATTCGGGATTGAGTTCGCGCTTGCGCCAGAAGCCGAAGGTGTCGACGGTGCGCTCGCGCACCACCTTGCCGCGCTCGAGCACCAGGGGGCGCAGTCCCATCTGGGCCAGGATCAGCGCGGCGAACAGGCCGCAGGGGCCGGTGCCGACCACCACCGGGCGCTCGCCGCGCTCGTGCCCGGCCAGGCGCTCGCCGCCGGCCACGAATTGGTAGCTGGTGTCGGGCGCGGGCATCACATGCGCATCGTGCCCGAGCCGGGCCAGCACCGCCTGCTCGTCGTCGAGCTCGACATCGAGCGAGTAGATGAGCACGATTGCGCTGCGCTTGCGCGCGTCGTAGCTGCGCTTGAATACGCTAAAGCTGCTCAGTTGTTGCGCCGTGATGCCAAGGCGGGCAAGCAGTGCGCCTTGCAAGTCGCCCTCGGCGTGATTCAGGGGGAGTTTCAGTTCGTTAATTCGCAGCATGTGTTGGTCCCGTTGTCCCGGGCCTATTCCGTTCAAGCCGCTATTTTACCCGCAGCGCGGCACGGCGCTTGCGCCATACGGATCGGCCCGGCGGACCGCCCGGGAAACCGTATTGCAGCGCAGCATACTCGCGCCGATATGCTGCGCCGCAGCATCGCCGGCCCGCCAGTTGTCCTGAATTTGTATCTTCAGTGAAAGTGTTGTTTTATTTGCATATAACAGGAATGCGGATTGACACTGGAAGATTCGATATGGTTCCATGTCTCACTTTAATTTTTGGTTTGATAAATATCAAACGATCGTTAAAGAAAGTGTGCTTTGGGTTTCAAAAAAAAGGGGACTCAAAGGGAAGTACAGCGTAAGTTGCAGCACAACTTTTAGCCTGGCGGATCTACCCGAGACGCTTCAATCAATTAGGAAAAAACATGTTCAGAAAAACGGTCTTAGTCCATGCGCTGACGTTCGCCTTCGGTGCCACCGCACTGACGATCGGTGCGATGCAGCCAGCAATGGCGCAGTCGAATACAACCGGTAACATCGTCGGTACCGTGGCAGCCCCGGCCGGTTCCAGCGTTGTGTTGCGTAACGTCGATACGGGCTTGAAGCGGGTCATCACTCCGGAAGCAGACGGGCGCTACATGGCGACCTCGCTGCCGGTTGGCCGCTACAAGGTGGAACTGGTGCGTGGCGACAAGGTTGTCGACAGCACCGAAGTGGAAGTGATCATCGGCCAGGGCGCGAACGCGTCGTTCGCCGGCGCCGTGCAATCGGTGCAGATCACTGGCCGCCGCAGCAAGATCGACGTGACCAACACCAACAACGGTGCCGTGTTCAGCTCGCGCGAACTGGCAAAACTGCCGATCGCACGCAACGTCGAGGCGATCATCCAGCTGGCGCCGAACACCACCCGCGCCGACGACCGTTTCGCAGGCGGCGCCAGCTTCGGCGGCGGCGCAGCATCCGAGAACTCGTACTACATCAACGGCTTCCCTGTCGTGAACCCGCTGACCGGCCTGGGTGCATCCCAGCTGCCATTCGGCGCGATCGCCCAGGCACAGGTCCTGACCGGCGGCTTCGGCGCCGAGTTCGGCCGTTCCGTCGGCGGTGTGGTCAACCTCACCACCAAGAGCGGCACCAACAACTGGGAAGCCGGCGCCATGGTCAGCATCGCGCCCAAGGCGCTGCGCGGCAAGCCGCATGACCTGTACTATGCGCGCACCGGCGCGCCGGAAAACGCGGCAACCGACGGCACCTTGCGCCGCCGCCGCTCCGATACCGAAGTCAACGAGAAGGTGTACGGCGCCTACGTCGGCGGCCCGATCATCCAGGACAAGCTGTTCATGTTCGTCGCGGCCGAAAAGACCGACCGCGACACCACCGGCGTCACCCCGCTGGCGGCCGGCGAGCGCCTGAGCACCTCGCTCGGTCGCAACGGCTGGCGCGAGACCGACACCAAGATCGACCGCTACATGGCCAAGGTGGACTGGAACATCACGGACAACCACCGCATCGAGTTCACCGCCCTGGGCGACACTCCGGTCGTGACCAACCAGGATTCCGGTTACAACTACACCACGGGCGCGAGCAACGGCGTGGTCACCTCCACCGCCAAGCGCACCAACGTCGACAACAACGGCGGCAAGACCAACATGATCAAGTACACCGGCAACCTGACCGATGACCTGACCGTGACCGGCCTGGTCGGCAAGACCAAGTCGGTGCACGAGAACGAGTTCCCGAACTTCGACCCGAACAAGACCCTGTTCTCGGTGGTGGCTCCGTCGAACGCGCGCGCACCTGGCTTCACCTACGCCGACGTGCAGCCGCTGACCGGCAACATCCTCGCTCCCGGCTCGGCCGATATCGTCAAATCCTACCGCCTCGACCTGGAATACAAACTGGGCAAGCACACCCTGCGCGGCGGCCTGGACAGGAACGAAGTCGAGTCGATCAACGCCGGCGTATTCAAGGCCGGTGGCGGCACCTGGACCTATGCCAAGACCGACAACCCGAACGCGCCGCTGTCGGGCACGGGCGGCGCCATTCCGCCGGTCGCTTCCGGCGGCGGCCTTGGCCTGCAGGGTTACTATGTGTCGAAAGGGCTGTTCTCGACCGTGACTTCGGCATTCGGCATCCAGGACGCACAGTACCTCGAAGACAAATACCAGGTCACCAAGGACGTCATGGTGGTCGCCGGCCTGCGCCGCGAATCGTTCCAGAACCAGAACGGCGACAAGCAGACCTTCCTGGAAATGAAGAGCCAGTACAACCCGCGCTTTGCTGCATCGTGGGACGTGAACGGCGATTCGTCGCTCAAGGTGTCGGCCAGCGCCGGCCGCTACTCGGTGCCGATCCCGACCCACATCACGGTGCGTGGCGCCGGCCGCTCGACCTTCACCGACCAGTACTTCACGTACACCGGCGTGGACGCGAACGGTGCGCCGACCGGCCTGGTCCAGCTGACCGCTCCGCAATCGGGCAACAACGAGTTTGGCCAGGAAAAGGACATCAAGACCCTGTCCGCGCTGAACATGAAGCCTAGCTTCCAGGACGAGATGACGATCGGCTTCGAAAAAGCCTACTCGCCAACCCTCAACTTCGGCGCCAAGGTGACCTACCGTTCGCTCAAGTCGACCATCGACGACTTCTGCGACGTGCGTCCGTTCGAAGCCTATGCGGCGCGTAACAACATCGCGATCACCAACCCGCTGTGGGGCAACACCTGCCAGACCTTCAACCCGGGCGAAGAGAACACCTTCTTCGTCGACTATGTCGGCGGTGGCCAGCGCGACACCCTGGTCAAGCTGACCGCTGCGGAGCAAGGCTTCGGCAAGCCGAAGCGTACCTACGCCGCCCTTGACATGTTTGTCGAGCACCCGCTGCGCAACGGCTGGTACGGCAAGGTCAACTACACGCTGGGCCGCAACGAAGGCAACACCGAAGGCCAGGTCCGTTCCGACAACGGCCAGGCTGACGTGGCCGTGACTTCGACCTGGGACTACCCGGAGCTGATGCTGGGCGCCTTCGGCCGCCTGCCAAACGACCGCAAGCACCAGATCAAGGCGTTCGGCTTCTACGAGATCACCCAGGAATGGGGCGTAGGCGCCAACGTGCTGCTCGCTTCGGGCCGTCCACGCAGCTGTATCGGTACCGAGCCTAATCCGGGCGCCACCGGTTCGCCTGGTTACACCAACCAGACCTTCTACTGCGGCGGTGCAACCCGCGCCCAGAACGTGGTGATCCCGCGCGGCAGCTTCGGCGAGCTGCCATGGGACAAGCGCCTCGACCTGAGCGTGGAATACCGTCCACAGCTGGTCAAGGGCCTGTCGCTCAAAGTCGACATCTTCAACGTGACCGACACCCAAACCGTGTCGAGCGTGAGCGAAGCACGTAACGTGCGCGGCAATACCCGTATTGCTTCGACCTACGAGTCGCCACTGAGCTACAGCGCGCCGCGTTCGGTGAAATTCACCGCAGCCTACGATTACAAGTTCTAATGTAATCGGCTGAAATGCGGCGCGATTGTCCGGCCGCAGCAAGCAAAAAAACCCGCAGGCGCGAGCTTGCGGGTTTTTTTTTGATGTTCCGGCACCGCTCGCACTGGCGCTTGCGCCACTATTTTGTTGTTTCCGCGCACCAGAGAACCATGTCAAGTTTGACACTAAACAATCTAATATGGTTCCATGAGTAATTCTGCTCGACTTTGATTCGTTTAAAGAGTTGAGCAGGGGATCTACGATGGATTGTCGCCTCTGGATCGGCCTGAAGGCGGGCCTTTTTGCTGTAATCGATTCGATTACTTCTTTGCACGTCATTCACAAGATGGTGATGTAAATCTAATAATTACATTCAAGGAAATTACTAATGATCATAGAAACAGTATTGTCTCGTTCGATCCGCCTGATGTTCGTGGGCGGAATGGCGTTCGGCATGCACGTGGCAAATGCACAGCAAGCGGCCGAACAACCTCTCGAAAAAGTCGTCGTCACCGGATCGCGCATCCGTGTGTCCACGGTTACCGAAGGCTCCAGCCCGATCACTGTAATTGGCGCAGCAGACATCAAGAGCGACGGCGTGAAAAACACCGAGAGCCTGCTGAACAACCTGCCTCAGGTGTTCGCGGACCAGGGCGGCAGCGTTTCCAACGGTTCCTCCGGCACAGCGACGGTTAACCTGCGCAATCTCGGTTCCGACCGCACCCTGGTGCTGGTCAACGGGCGCCGCCTGCCACAGGGCAGCCCGCTCAATTCCGCAGCCGACCTGAACCAGGTCCCTGCCGGCCTGATCAAGCGCGTTGAAGTGCTGACCGGCGGCGCCGGCGCGGTGTACGGTTCGGACGCTGTCGCAGGCGTGGTGAACTTCATCATGAACGACAAGTTCGAAGGCGTTCAGATCGACCTGAACCAAAGCGGCTTTAACCACAGCCAGAACAACGATGCGGTTGTCGCTGCTGTCAAGAAGCGCAACTTCCCATTGCCAGGCGATAAGAGCTTCGATGGCAAGAGCCACGATGCGAGCATCCTGATCGGTGGTAACTTCGCCGACGGCAAAGGGAATGCGACCCTGTACGCAGCCTACAAGAAAGACGAGGCGCTGCTGCAATCCGAGCGCGATTACTCGTCGTGCGCACTGAATTCGACCGCGGCCGGTTTCGGTTGCGGCGGTTCGGGCACCAGCTTCCCCGGCCTGTTCATCGTCAAGAAAGGTCAACGCACCGTCGCCGACGCGAACGGCACCACCCGTCCTTACGTTGGCGCCAGCGATGCCTACAACTTCGGCCCGCTGAACTACTACCAGCGTCCGTCCAATCGCTACACCTTCAACGCGACCGCCAACTACCAGGTGAACGACAAGGTCAAGGTGTATTCCTCGCTCGGCTTCCATGACGACCATACCGTAGCGCAAATCGCACCAAGCGGTCTGTTCGGCCTGGACCTGTCCGGCGTCAATGCGGTCCGCTTTGAAAACCCGCTGCTGTCGTCCGACTGGAAAACCCAGATGGGCCTGCTCGCTCCGGGCGACCGTGCCGACGCGTTCATCCTGCGCCGTAACGTCGAAGGCGGCGGCCGCCAGGCTGACATCAGCAACAACTCCTACCGCGCGCAAATCGGCGCCAAGGGCGACATCGGCGCATGGAACTACGACGTGTTCGCGCAAGTGGCCAAAGTGTCGTATACGGAAACCTACCGTAACGAATTTTCCAAGACGCGCGCACTGCGCGCCATGGATGTCGTTCTCAACAGTGCCGGCGTGCCTGCCTGCCGCTCGGCTGTCGACGGCACCGATCCGGATTGCGCACCATACAACATCTGGAGCCTGGGCAAGGTAAGCCCTGAAGCGCTCAAATACCTCCAGACGCCGGGCTTCCGCAACGGCTACACCAAGCAGGACATCCAGGGCGCCAACGCAGCGGCCAACCTGGGCGACTATGGCATCAAGATGCCAATGGCGAACGACGGTGTCGGCGTGTCGGTTGGCGTCGAGCGCCGCACCGAAGAGCTGACCTTGCAAACGGACACCGCGTTCTCGAGCGGCGACCTGTTCGGCCAGGGCGGTCCCAGCTTCGGCGTGTCGGGCCAGTACACGGTCAAGGAAATCTTCGGCGAGGTACGCGTACCTCTGATCGAGAAGCGTCCATTTGCCGAACTGCTGAGCTTGAATGCCAGCTACCGTTACTCGGACTACAGCACCGGCAAGACCACCGACTCCTATGGCGTCGGTGTCGAGTGGGCGCCAGTGACCATGGCAAAACTGCGCGGCAGCTACCAGCGTGCAGCCCGTGCGGCGAACATCACCGAACTGTTCACGCCGTCCGGCCTCGGTCTGTACGACAACGACGAGGATCCATGCGCAGGCACCAGCCCGACTGCCAGCCAGGCCAAGTGCGCCAATACCGGTGTGACCGCCGCTCAATACGGCAAGATCATCGACAGCCCGGCGGCGCAGTACAACGCCATCTTCGGCGGCAACAAGGACCTGAACCCTGAGAAAGCGGACAGCTACACTCTGGGCCTGGTGCTGACCCCGATGAAGAACCTGAGCCTGACGTTCGACGCCTTCAGTATCGAGGTGAAAGACGTCATTTCCAGCGTGCCTGCAACGACCACGTTGAATAAGTGCCTGGACACCGGCGATCGTTCGTTCTGCGACCTGATCCATCGCGACGACCTCGGCACCCTGTGGGCCAAGACCTCCGCGTTCATCGAAGCGAACAACATGAACCTGGCGGTGCGCAAGACGAGCGGTCTGGACGTCGGCGCCAACTACAGCCAGAAGCTGGCCGGCATGGGCACCCTGGGCTTCACCTTCCTGGGCACCTACCTCGACAGCTACAAGACGATCGACCTGCCAGGCGAAGCGTCGTACGAGTGCAAGGGCCTGTATGGTCCTACCTGCGGTACCCCGCTGCCTGAATGGCGTCACAAGGCGCGCGTGACCTGGACCTCGCCTTGGAGCGTCGATGTTGCACTCACATGGCGTCACATGGATGCGGTCGATCTGGACCGTACCAGCTCGAATCCTCAGTTGAAGGGCAACGTCAACCCGGTTGACCGTACCCTCGGCGCACAGGACTACATCGACCTCAGCGCTTCGTGGAACATCACCAAGCAGTTGTCCCTGAGCGGTGGTATCAACAACCTGTTTGACCGCGATCCTCCGGTCAGCGCTCAAGTCGGTTCCGGCTTCGGTAACGGCAATACCTATCCACAGGTATATGACGCTCTGGGCCGCAAGATCTTTGTTGGCCTGACCGCCAAGTTCTGATCTGACCCACTTTAGTCAGTAGCAAAAAAAACGGCGAGCTCAGGCTCGCCGTTATTTTTCGGCCTGCGTTAACCCCAGTCTTACATGCCGCCCCACAAGGCGCCGAGCGCGGCGACGGCGGCGATGCCGGCCGTTTCGGTGCGCAGGATGCGCGGGCCCATCGACAGCGCCAGCGCGCCGTGTGCGCGCGCGGCGTCTTCCTCCTGCATGCTGTAGCCGCCTTCCGGCCCGATGAGCAGGCTGAGCGCCTGCGGCGGCTGGTGGCGCGCCCATTCGGCCAGCGACTGGCCGGCGCGCGGCGTGAGCAAGATCCGGCGGTGCATGTCCTGCTGCCCGATCCACTGGCTGAAGTCGTCGATCCCGCCCAGCCTTGCCAGCCGGTTGCGCCCGCACTGCTCGGAGGCGGCCACGATCACGCCCTGCCAGTGCGCCAGCTTCTTCTCGGCCCGTTCGCCGGCCAGGCGCACCACGCAGCGCTGCGCGGCCAGCGGCAAGATCGCCGCCACCCCCATCTCGACCGCCTTCTCGATGATCCAGTCCATCTTGGACGCTTCGGGCAGCGCCTGGGCCAGCGTGATCTCGTAGGGCAGCTCGACGTCGCGCGCGACGAAGGCGACGATGGTGGCGCTGGCGCGCCGTTTCCCGAGCTCGGCCAGCTGCGCCAGGTACTGGCCGCCGTCGCCGTTGAACAGGGACAGTTCGGCCCCGGCCTGCAGGCGCAGCACATGGACATGGTGGGCCAGCGCCTCGGGCAGGGCGATGGTTTCGCCCACGGCGAGCGGCTGGGAACAGAAGAAACGCGGCATTGCGGGTCCTTGAGACGGCCCCGCGGCGGCAGGGCAAGACAGGCATTTTAATTCGGCACGCCCTCGGTCTGGTAAAATAGTTGGTTCAGCTTCCTTGCACTCCTGTGGAACGCTATCGCATCCCCCAATCCTGAGACTTCACTGATTCGACCCATGACACCTACGCTACCGACTACCCAGATGGCCAACGCGATCCGCGCACTGGCAATGGACGCTGTTCAACAGGCCAATTCCGGCCACCCAGGCATGCCGATGGGCATGGCCGATATCGCCGTGGCGCTGTGGGCCGGCCACTACCGGCACAATCCGTCCAATCCGAAGTGGGTCAACCGCGACCGTTTCCTGCTCTCGAACGGGCATGGCTCGATGCTGCACTACGCGCTGCTGCACCTGAGCGGCTATGACCTCGGCATCGCCGACCTCAAGCAGTTCCGCCAGCTGCACTCGAAGACCCCGGGCCATCCTGAAGTCGATGTCACGCCCGGCGTGGAAACGACCACCGGCCCGCTCGGCCAGGGGATCGGCAACGCGGTCGGCATGGCGCTCTCGGAATACCTGCTGGCGTGCGAATTCAACCAGCCCGGCTTCGACATCATCGATCACTACACCTATGCCTTCGTGGGCGACGGCTGCCTGATGGAAGGCATTTCGCACGAAGTGTGCGCGCTGGCCGGCACCCTCGGCCTGTCCAAGCTGATCGCGCTGTACGACGACAACGGCATCTCGATCGACGGCAAGGTGGAAGGCTGGTTCACCGACGACACCCCGAAGCGTTTCGAAGCCTACGGCTGGAACGTGATCCGCGCCGTCGACGGGCATGACGTGGCGGCGGTGGACGCGGCCATCGCCGAGGCCAAGACGGCCGGCAAGCCGACCCTGATCTGCTGCAAGACCATCATCGGCAAGGGCTCGCCCAACCTGCAAGGCGGCGACAAGGTGCATGGCGCGGCGCTCGGCGAGAAGGAAGTGGCGGCGGTGCGCGAGCACCTGCTGTGGACCGCGGTGCCGTTCGAGATCCCGGCCGAGGTGTACAGCGCATGGGACGCGAAACAGCAGGGCGCAGCGCTCGAAGCGGACTGGAACGCGAAATTCGCGGCCTACCGCGCCCGGTTCCCGCAACTGGCGGGCGAACTCGAGCGCCGCATGAAGGGCGAGCTGCCGGCCGCGTTCGGCGCGGCGCTGGAAGCGGCCATCGCAGGCTGCATCGAGAAGAAGGAAAACATCGCCACCCGCAAGGCGAGCCAGAATGCGATCCAGGCGCTGGCGCCGGTGCTGCCGGAATTCCTGGGCGGCTCGGCCGACCTGACCAGCTCGAACCTGACCAACTGGAAGGAATCGGTTGCGCTGCGTTCGGGCAAGCCGGGCAACCACATCAACTACGGCGTGCGCGAATTCGGCATGAGCGCGATCATGAACGGCATTGCCCTGCACGGCGGCTTCATTCCGTTCGGCGCGACCTTCCTGACGTTCTCGGACTACAGCCGCAACGCGCTGCGCATGGCGGCCCTGATGAAGCTGCGTTCGATCTTCGTGTTCACCCACGATTCGATCGGGCTGGGCGAAGACGGCCCGACCCACCAGTCGGTCGAACACATTTCCTCGCTGCGCCTGATCCCGAACCTGGACAACTGGCGTCCGTGCGACACGGTCGAATCGAGCGTCGCGTGGGGCGCCGCGGTGCAGCGCAGGAACGGCCCGTCGACCCTGATCTTCTCGCGCCAGAACCTGCCTTACCAGGAGCGCAGCGCGGCCCAGGTGGCCGACATTGCGCGCGGCGGCTATGTGCTGCAGGACGCGCCGGCCGCGCGCGCGATCCTGATCGCGACC
>JBAQKU010000643.1:0-11622 GCA_049301315.1 Telluria sp. | reverse complement strand
ATCGGGGACAGACCCCGATTTCCCATTGCGGAGAAATCGGGGTCTGTCCCCGATTTTTTTGTGTCCTCGATTTCAGGATTCGGGACCTGGCCGCGGCTTTTTTCCTTGGCGCGGTACAATAGAGGATTACGCTGCCTTTTCCTCGCCCCCTATGTCCGAACTTCGCCGTATCCCCACTCCACCTGCCACTCCTGGCGCCGCTCCCAAGGTCGGCTTCGTGTCGCTCGGCTGCCCCAAGGCGCTGGTCGATTCCGAACAGATCCTCACCCAGCTGCGCGCGGAAGGCTATGAAACGGCCAAGTCGTACGATGGCGCCGATCTCGTCATCGTCAACACCTGCGGCTTCATCGATGCGGCGGTGCAGGAGTCGCTCGACGCCATCGGCGAGGCGCTCGCGGAAAACGGCAGGGTCATCGTGACCGGCTGCCTGGGCGCCAAGAAAGACGCGGCGGGCGACGACATCATCATGAAGGTGCATCCGAAAGTACTGTCCGTGACCGGCCCCCATGCGCTGGCCGAAGTGATGGATTCGGTCCACCTGCACCTGCCCAAGCCGCACGAGCCCTTCTTCGACCTGGTGCCGGCGCACGGCATCAAGCTCACCCCCAAGCACTACGCTTACCTGAAGATTTCCGAAGGCTGCAATCACCGCTGCAGCTTTTGCATCATCCCGTCGATGCGCGGCGACCTGGTGTCGCGCCCGATCGCGGACCTGATGCTCGAGGCCGAAAACCTGTTCAAGGCCGGCGTCAAGGAACTGCTGGTCATCTCGCAGGACACCAGCGCCTATGGCGTGGACGTCAAGTTCCGCTCGGGCTTCTGGAACGGCCGGCCGGTCAAGACCCATATGACGCAACTGGTCGAGGCGCTCGGCCAGCTGGCCGCGCACTACGGCGCCTGGGTGCGCCTGCACTACGTCTACCCGTATCCGCATGTCGACCAGATCATCCCGATGATGACCGGCGGCTCGGTGCTGCCTTACCTGGACGTGCCGCTGCAGCACGCTCATCCCGACGTGCTCAAGCGCATGAAGCGCCCGGCCAGCGGCGAGAAGAACATCGAACGCATCCAGGCCTGGCGCGCCATGAATCCGGACCTGACCATCCGCTCGACCTTTATCGCGGGCTTTCCCGGCGAGACCGAGGCTGAATTCGAGTACCTGCTGGAGTTCCTCAAGGAAGCCCAGATCGATCGCCTCGGCTGTTTCGCCTACTCGCCGGTGCAGGGCGCCACGGCCAACCTGCTGGCCAACCCGGTGCCCGAAGAAGTGCGCGAGGAACGCCGCGCGCGCGTGATGCTGCTGCAGGAAGAGATTTCGGCCAAGCGCCTGCAGGCCAAGGTCGGCAAGACGATCCGCGTGCTGGTCGATGAGGCCGGCCGCACCGAAACGCTGGGCCGCTCGGCCGCGGACGCGCCCGAAATCGACGGTGTGGTGCATATCAAGCGCTCGCTGGTGCCCGGCAAGAAGCTGGTCGTGGGCGAGTTCGCCGACGTCATCGTCACCGCCGCCGACGCGCACGACCTGTGGGCGTCGGTCGCCTGAATCGACATGTCGCGTGGCGCCGGTGATATCCGGCCCACGCTTGTGAGCCGCGAATGAACAAAAAATCCCTCCAGACCACCCTGATCCACAGCGCTTATACGCCGCCGCAAGGCTTTGCGGCGTTCCCGGCCGCGATCCACCATGCCTCGACCGTCCTGTTCAAGGATGTGGCGTCGATGCGCTCGGGCCAGTGGAAGGACAAGAACGCCTATACCTACGGCTTGCACGGCACGCCGACCACCTTCACGCTGGAGGCGCGGCTGGCCGAAATCGAGGATGGCAACTTCTGCCTGCTGGCGCCCAGCGGACTGGCCGCCATCGCGATGGTCGACTTCGCGCTGCTCAAGAGCGGCGACGACGTGCTCCTGCCCGATAACGTCTACAACCCGAACCGCGAACTTGGCAACTGGCTCACGCGCGACTTCGGCATCAGCGCGCGCTACTACGACCCGCTGGCCGGGGCGGGAATCGCCGGGCTGATCCTGCCGAACACGAAACTGATCTGGACCGAGGCGCCCGGTTCGGTCTCGATGGAGGTGCCGGACCTGCCTGCGATCTGCAAGGCCGCCCATGAGAAGGGGGTGCTGGTCGCACTCGACAATACCTGGTCGGCGGGCCTGGCGCTGCGCGGCTTCGAGCTTGGCGTCGACATCGTGATGCAGGCGCTCACCAAGTACCAGTCGGGCGGCTCGGATGTGCTGATGGGCGCCCTGATCACGCGCGATCGCGCCCTCAACGAGCGCCTGGCGCTGGCGCACATGCGGCTCGGAATGGGCGTGAGCGCGGACGATGCCTTCCTCGTGATGCGCGGCCTGCCGAGCATGAAGCTGCGCTTCGACGCGCACGACGCGGGCGCACGCAAGGTGGCGGCCTGGCTCAAGAGCCGCGCCGAAATCAGCAAGGTGCTGCACCCGGCGTTCGAGGATTGTCCCGGGCACGCCATCTGGAAACGCGACTTCAGCGGCGCGGGCGGCCTGTTCTCGGTGCTGTTCGACGCGCGCTACAGCGAACAGCAGACCGACCGCTTCGTGGACCAGCTCGAGCTGTTCGGGATCGGCTACAGCTGGGGCGGCGCGAACAGCCTGGCGATGCCGTACCGGATCCAGGGCATGCGCAAGAACTGGCAGGACGCGGGCGTGCTGGTGCGCTTCAATATCGGCCTGGAAGACCCGGCCGACCTGATTGCCGATCTCGGGCGCGCGTTCGCGCTCCTGTGAGCTTGCCGGCCCGTCTTACACGGGCATCGCGCGATTATTGTTAAGCGCGATAAAGCCCTTGATCAGGCGGTAGGCCTTCCAGATCCAGGCCCCGATGCCAAGCAGCCAGGCCAGGGGAATGCCGACGATCGTCAGAAACAGCAGCAGCGCAATGGCCAGGCACACGATGTAGATCCAGAACGAACGGATCATCCAGGTATGGTGGCTGTGCACGATGGTGCCCTCGGTCTCGGGCCGTTTCACGTAGTTGACGATGAGCGGCACGAACGACAGCAGTCCGAGCGAAAAGAAAAACGTCAGGGCGTGAATCACGTACACGATGCGCGCAAATTGCTTGGCGTCCTCCAGACGGTTATCGAGGATGAGTTGTTGTGTCATGATAATTTCCCCCTATTAAACTAGCTGCCGTCCGCACGCGCCTGGGCCTGCGCCCATGCGACGATGCTCCCGGTATCCATGGCCCCGGCCTGGCGCGCCACCTCGCGCCCGTTGCGGAACATCGCCATGGTGGGAATGCTGCGGATATTGTAGCGCGCCGCCAGGTCCTGTGCATTCTCGGTGTTGACCTTGAGCAGGCGTACGTTCGGCTCGAGCCGCTGCGCCGCTTCGTTGTAGGCGGGCGCCATCATCTGGCAGGGGCCGCACCATGAAGCCCAGAAATCGACCAGCACCGGGATGTCGTTACGGCTGATGTGCCTGGTAAAGTGCTGGCTGTCGACCTCGAACGGCTTGGCCACGAACAGGGCGCGCGCGCACTTGCCGCAAACGGGCTGGTCTTCGAGCCGCTCGCGCACCAGGCGGTTGACCGCGTCGCAGTGCGGACAGACGATATGTACAGGTTCGCTCATGGCATCCTCGCCTCACTTGTCGTTGGTGATTCGCCTATTGTATGGCGGGGGCGGGCGGGGATGGCGTTCCGTTGCACAGCGGCATGTGTGGGCCGCCGGTGCGACGAGCTCATGCCTTGCTGGAGGCCGGCTTGGGTGTGTCGCTGAAGTAACTGATGCGCTTGCGCGGACTGAGGTAATCGTACACTTCCGGCGGCAACTGCCTGGGCTTGAGGCTGGCGCTGACCTCGAGCTCCAGTTCCACGCTCAGGTCGAGCAGGATGGCCTCGTTTTTCGGCACATTGGGATCGTAGAGCACGACCACGGGACGCAAGGGCTTGCCGGAATTGATCGATATCACCATGCCCAGCGTGCCGTCCGAAAGTTTTACGATCGTGCCGGGCGGGTACACCCCCATGCAGCGAATAAAGACATTGAGCGGCGCCGGATCGAAATACTTGCTCTGAACCGCGAACATATGGCACAGCGCTTCGTACGGGCTGAGCGAGTCGGACGGATTCGGCCGGTTGCAGTGATTGTCGTAGGTATTGACGATGCATACGATGCGCGCCAGGCGCGAAATGCGCGCCAGCGGCAGCCGGCCCGGATAACCGCTGCCGTCCGCATGTTCGTGGTGCTGCAAGATGATGTCGATCGCCGCTGCCGGCAGCCCGACGGTCTCGCCGATCGATTTGCCATAGTGGCAATGCTGTTGCAGCAGATTCTGTTCGGGGCGGGTCAGCGCGAAGGTTTTATTGACGATGCGGTCGGGTATTTCTATCTTGCCGATGTCATGGAACAGGCAGCCGATTCCCAGAAGTTTGATATCCTCCGGGGGCAGCGACAATTCCTTGCCCAGCATCATGGCCAATACCGCGACGTTGAGGGAATGAAAATACGCTTCCTCGCCGGCGATCTTGTCGTTCATGAGATGGATCGCGATGTTCTTGTCCGCCATGAGCGATTCGAGCATCTGCTGTATCAACTGATCCGCATCCTGGCGCGCATCCTGCGGCCGCGAAAACAGATTGCGTGAGATATTCTTCAGCGTATTGGCCGCCTTAACAAATTCCTTCTCGCATTTTGCAATTGCCGCGCGCTCTTCCATAATTCTTGCGATGCGCGCTTTCTTGGCATTGATTATTTCCAGTTCCTCGGCGCTCGGTTCGAGCACGGCCCCGATCGGCGTCTCATCGACGACGAGGGGCAGCGGGCGGCAATCGCTGCGGCGCGGTTCTGCGCGCACGGTCTTGAAGCCCATTCGTTTGATCGTTTCGATCTGGGCTTCGTTTTTTATTTTAAAGTTATTTCGGACAAATGAATGATCGAGCCAGCCCACGTCCAAATGTACATACAGGCCAACGCATAATTGATTTACTGAAATTGTCGTCGTGATCGGGCCGGTTGCCATGTTACGAATGGTCGTTAAATGAATCGAACCATTCTAGCAGCGAGACTACTTTATGTGTCAATAACTATTGCCATTTGGAACAGAAAATCGCTGCGCAGCACGAGATTCTTGACCGACCCGATAGCGGAGTAATAATTCAGGGCGCTAGCGGTGCCTGCGGCCATCCCAGTGGCGTCGGCCACCGCCCCGGTGGCCGCCATGCCAGTGGCGTCCGAACACGAAATCGAGCCCGATCGACACCGGGGGGTAATAATAGGACGGCTGCGGCTGGTAGAGCGGCGGCTGCACATAGACAGGTTGCGCAACGTAGAGCGGCTGGGACACGACCGGAGCGGACGAATATTGGACCGCCGCGCCGTTGCCGGACGAGGCGGCAATGCGCGCGCCGGTTCCGGGCGGCACCGGGGTCACCGATACGACGTGCCACTGGGAGCGGTCGAGCGGCACGGCGCTTGCGTAATAGGCCGGGCCGGAAGGGGCGACGGCGCAGCCGCCCAGCACGGCCAGCGAGGCGATGACAATCAGGCTTTTCATGGCAATTCTCCAGCATCCGATCGACATACTATAAGAAGTTTTTGCCTGCTCCGGCAGCCAATTACACCTTGTTACAGTTGCCGACGACCAGCTCAGGCGAGGATGTTCAGGAGGCCGTCAAGGCCACTGAAATTGAGCGCGATGCTGGCCTGGTCGCGTACCACGGGCTTGGCGCGAAACGCCACCGACAGGCCCGCGATACCCATCATTTTCAGGTCGTTGGCGCCATCGCCCATCACGATGGCGCGCTCGGTGCCGGTGCCGATGTCGCGGCAAACGCGTTGCACCGTGCGCATTTTTTCCTCGGCATCGACGACGCCTCCGAGCACCCGTCCGGTCAGCTTGCCGCCGGCGATGTCGAGCACATTGGCGTGCACATAGTCCAGTCCGAGGCGCGCCTGCAGGCGCTCGGTGAAGAAGGTGAAGCCGCCCGACACCAGCAAGGTCTTGAGGCCGGCAGCCCTGACGCCGGCCAGCATCGCTTCCCCGCCCATCGAGATGGCAAGCCGCTCGTCATACACGCGCTGCAGGGCCGAGGCATCGAGCCCTTCGAGCAGCGCCACGCGCTGGGTGAGGCTTTCCGCGAAATCGAGTTCGCCGCGCATGGCGGCCTCGGTGATGGCGGCCACCTGCGGCTTGAGCCCCTGCATGTCGGCGATTTCGTCGATGCACTCGATCGTGATGAGGGTCGAATCCATGTCCATCGCGACCAGCTTGAAGTCGGACAGCGTGCGCCCGGCCTCGATGAAGGTGGCGTCGACCTGGGCCGCAAGCGCGGCCTGCGCCACCGCCCGGCGCTGCCCGGCCGAGGCTTCGACGCCCTCGCAGCGCAGCGCGTGTTCGCCCAGCCGCACCATGCGCGCCGGGGCGGCCAGTGCCGCAATATGGTCGAGGATGTCAAGGCGCGCGTGCGGGCCCTGCAGAACCAGGTTGATGGTCATGGTATTGATCGTTTCTAGGCTAACAGTTGTTTAATCGTTTGCTTGACTTGCGATACGCGCGCCGCCAGGTCCGGCATGCTGGCGGTGATCCTGAGCTTGTCCTGGCCGGCCAGCTTGATATGGCGGTTCTTCTGGATCAGGGCGATGATGCGCATCGAGTCGATCGGCGGATTGACCATGAACTGCAGGCTGGCCGCTTCGCCGTGGGCGTCGATCTTGACGATGCCGACCGTCTTGGCGACCACCCGCAGGCGGTGCGTTTCGATCAGGGCCTTGACCGGATCGGGCAGCTTTCCGAAGCGGTCGATCAGCTCTTCCTGCATGTCGTCGATGCTGTCCTGGGCGGCGCAGTTGGCCAGCCGCTTGTAGATCGACAGGCGTTCATGCACGTCGCCGCAAAAGTCGGCCGGCAGCAGGGCCGGCACGTGCAGGTTGATTTCGGTGGTGCTCGACAGCGGCGCGGCCAGGTCCGGCTCCTTGCCGGCCTTGAGCGAGCGCACCGCTTCGCTGAGCATGTCCGAATACAGCTGGAACCCGATCTCGAGCATCTCGCCGGACTGGTTCTCGCCCAGCACTTCGCCGGCGCCGCGGATTTCCAGGTCGTGCATGGCCAGGAAAAATCCGCTGCCCAGTTCTTCCATCTGCTGGATCGCGTCGAGGCGGCGCTGGGCCTGCTTGGTAAGCCCGTTCACGTCGGCTACCATCAGGTAGGCGTAGGCCTGGTGGTGCGAGCGTCCGACCCGCCCGCGCAGCTGGTGCAGCTGGGCCAGGCCGAACTTGTCGGCGCGGTGCATGATGATGGTGTTCGCGGTCGGCACGTCGATGCCGGTTTCGATGATGGTGGTGCACAGCAGCACGTTGAAGCGCTGCGCCACGAAGTCGCGCATGACTTTTTCAAGGTCGCGTTCGTGCATCTGGCCGTGCGCGACGCCGATGCGCGCCTCCGGCAGCAGCTCGCTGAGCATCGCCATGCGGTTCTGGATGGTTTCGACCTCGTTGTGCAGGAAGTAGATCTGGCCGCCGCGCTTGAGTTCGCGCAGGCAGGCTTCGCGGATCACCGAGCTGTCCTCGCTGCGCACGAAGGTCTTGATGGCGAGGCGCTTTTGCGGCGCGGTCGCAATGATCGAGAAGTCGCGCAGGCCTTCGAGCGCCATGCCGAGCGTGCGCGGGATCGGGGTGGCGGTCAGGGTCAGCACGTCCACTTCGGCGCGCAGCGCCTTGAGCGCTTCCTTCTGGCGCACCCCGAAGCGGTGTTCCTCGTCGATGATGACCAGCCCGAGGCGCGTGAACTTGACGTCGGGCGAGAGCAGCTTGTGGGTGCCGATCACGATGTCGAGCGTGCCCTCGGCCATGCCCTTGATCGCGCTGGCGATCTCTTTGCCGGTGCGAAAGCGCGACAGCTCGGCGATGCGCACCGGCCAGTCGGCGAAGCGGTCGGCGAAGGTCTGGGCGTGCTGTTCGGCCAGCAGCGTGGTCGGCGCGAGAATGGCCACCTGCTTGCCGCCCATGACGGCGATGAAGGCCGCGCGCAGCGCCACCTCGGTCTTGCCGAAGCCGACGTCGCCGCACACCAGCCGGTCCATCGGTTTGCCCGATGTCATGTCCTTGATCACGTTGTTGATCGCTTCGAGCTGGTCGGGCGTTTCCTCGAAGCCGAAGCTGTCGGCGAAGTTCTGGTAGTCGTGCGCCGAATACTCGAATGCGTGGCCCTGGCGCAGCGCGCGCCGCGCATACAGGTTAAGCAGCTCGGCGGCGGTGTCGCGCACCTGTTCGGCTGCGCGGCGCTTGGCCTTTTCCCACTGCCCCGAGCCGAGCGCGTGCAGCGGCGCGTCTTCCGGCGAGGCGCCCGAATAGCGCGAGATCACATGCAGCTGCGACACCGGCACGTACAGCTTGGTGTCCTTGGCGTATTCGAGATGCAAAAATTCGGTTTCGCCTTCGCCCAGGTCCATGCTGGCCAGGCCCATGTAGCGCCCGATGCCGTGGTTGATGTGCACCACCGGGTCGCCGATCTTGAGCTCGGACAGGTCGCGCACCATCGATTCGACCTGGGTCACGCCTTCCTGCTTCTTCTTGCCGGCGCGCCGGCCGGAACCGGCATACAGCTCGGTCTCGGTGATGAACACCAGCTCGCCGGCGCCGGCGGCGAACAGTTCGAAGCCGGCCTGCAGCGGCGCCACCCCGAGCGCGAGGCGTGCGTCGCACTGGCGGAAGCCTTCGAAGCCCTCGACCGGCGTCAATGCCAGGTCATATTCGTTGAAGTACTGCTGCAGCGTCTCGCGGCGCCCGTTCGAATCGGCGCAGATCATCACGCGCCGCTGCTGCGCGGCGCAGGCAAGCACGAAGGCGCGCAGGTTGGCCAGCGGGTCGTCCTGGCGGCGGTTGACGGCAACGTTCGGGATCGGGGCCGACAGCTCCGAGGCCTGCGGCTCGGCGTCTTTCGAGATCGCCCAGCGCCCGTACGGCTTGGCCAGCGTGAAGAAATTTTCGTCGGAGAGGAACAGTTCGTCGGGCGCCAGGATCGGGCGTTCGCGGTCGGCCTTGAGGAAGCGGTAGCGCGATTCGGTGTCGATCCAGAAGCGCTTGATGGCGGCATCGATGTCGCCCACCAGCGCCAGGCTGGCCTCTGGCGGCAGGTAGTCGAACAGGGTGGCGGTCTGTTCGAAGAACAGCGGCAGGTAGTATTCGATGCCGGCCGAGGCGATGCCGCTGCTGATGTCCTTGTACACCACCGAGCGCGAGGGATCGCCCTCGAAGCGCTCGCGCCAGCGGCTGCGGAAGGTGGTGCGGGCCGCCTCGTCCATCGGGAATTCGCGGCCCGGCAGCAGGCGCACTTCGCGCACCGGGTACAGCGAGCGCTGGGTGTCGGCGTCGAAGGTGCGGATGGTCTCGATCTCGTCGCCGAACAGGTCGAGCCGGTACGGCAGCGCGGACCCCATCGGGAACAGGTCGAGCAGGCCGCCGCGCACCGAATATTCGCCCGGCGACATGACCTGCGTGACGTGGGTGTAGCCGGCCAGCGTGAGCTGCGCCTTGAGCTTTGCCTCGTCGAGCTTTTCGCCCTGCTTGAAGAAGAAGGTGTAGGCGGCCAGGAACGACGGCGGCGCCAGCCGCACCAGCGCGGTGGTGGCCGGCACGATCAGGACATCGCACTGGCCGTGCCCGATTTCGTGCAGGGTCGCAAGGCGCTCGGAAACGAGGTCCTGGTGCGGCGAAAATGCGTCGTAGGGCAGCGTTTCCCAGTCCGGCAGCAGGTGGCAGGACAGCTTGTTGTCGGCAAACCAGGGAATTTCATCGAGCAGGCGCTGTCCGTCGCTGGCGTTGGCCACCACCACCGCCAGCATGCGCTTGTGCGATTTGAGTTCGAGCGCGGCCAGCGCCAGCGCGTAAGCGTCCGATGAGCCGTACAGGGTCGGAAGCGCGAATCGGGTACCGGTTTTCGGGAGGGTTTTCTTTAAATCGAAAGGCATGCAGGCGGCGCAACGGTGGGCGGTATGGTGTGAGCGTCATTATAGTCGAACCGACCAGCGCCCGCCCGCCGGCGCCCCTATCCGGCGGGGCGGCGGTTGGCGATCCCGAACGGGACATGCACCATTGGAATGGTGCCGCCGGGCGATGCCTTCAGGTGGGTCAGCTGGTCGTCGAAGAAAATATGCGGTTTGAACACCGACAGCACGCGCGCCTTGTTCATGCCGCCCAGGAAAAACGTTTCGTTGGCCGACACGCCCCAGCTCTTGAGGGTGGTGACGACGCGCTCGTGCGAGGGCGCGTTGCGCGCTGTAATGATCGCAATGCGCAAAATCTTCTTGTAAGTGCTGTCGCGCCGCTGCGCGCGCTCTTCCATGCGCTGCATCAGGGCCAGCTTCTGGAACATGTCGGCCAGCGGCCCCGGCTGGTGCGGGGTCGCCATGTGCAGCGTCTCGTGGGCGTGGAATTCGTCGATGTCGTTGTTTTTCTTGAAGATCGTTTCCGATTCGTCGTCGGCGATCACGCCGTCGAAGTCGAAGGCGACGCGCAGTTCGGCGTCGTCATCGTCGTCGTCGATCTTGGACGGCAGCACCAGGCCGGCGGGAAAGTTGGCGGCGATCGCGCTTTGCACATCCTCTTCGTTGGCGCTCAGGAACAGCGAGGCGTTAAAGGCCGGCAGGTAGGTATAGGGCGATTTGCCGGTCATGAAGGCAGCGCGCGAAATATCGAGGCCGTAATGGGCGATCGAACGCATCACCCGCAGCCCGGTCTCGGGCGAGTTACGCGAGAACAACACCACTTCCACCGGATTTTGACGGGGAAAACAGCGGTTGATGTTCAGGAAGCGGCGGATAAAGGGGAAGGCGACCCCTTTGCCGAGGATCACGTCGAGGTGCTGTTCCTGATATGTGCGGTATTCGTCGGGACCGCTGTCCAGGTAGACCTGGTGCGAGGCGGTCAGGTCGAACAGGGCGCTCGAAGCGACCCCGATCACCAGTTTGTGCTCGATCTGAAAAGCCATCGTATTCCTGATTACGGCGTGTGAGCACCCATTCTACGACGATATATACAGTTCGCGTACAGGAACAGCAGCGAGGCCGCCAGTGCGCACACGGCCAGCACCAGCGCCGTGTGCGGCAAGCCGTAGGCGGCGATGAGCGCGCCGGCGACCAGCGGGCCGGCCGCCGCCCCCAGCCATTCGAGCAGGCGCACGGTGCGCAGCAGCGCGGGGATCTGCGCCTCCTGCGTCGCCGCATCCCACGCCACCCATGCCGGAATGCTCATCGACTGGCCCACCCCGAGCGCCACGATGGCGAACATGGCCAGCTCGCCATTCGCGCCGTGCATCAGCGGCAGCAGGCCGGCGCCGGTCAGCATGCCTCCCATCGCGATCAGCGGGGCCGCGTTGTCCGGGCGAGCGGCCAGGTGCGCGCACAGCGGCGCGAGCACGATGCCCACCAGGCCGTAGAGCATCATGTGGCGCCCGATGGCGGCGCCACCGTGCACCAGTTCGCTCAGCATGAGCGGAACCAGCAGCATCAACACGGCGCCGTACAGGAAGCGGGCAGGCACGCCGGCCAGCAGCGACAGCGTCAGGAAACGGCGATGGCGGCGCAGGTCGGCCAGGCGCAGGCGCGCGGACGGGGCGCCGCCGGGATCGCAGGCGCGCGTGCCCAGCAGC
>JBAQKU010000642.1:0-1692 GCA_049301315.1 Telluria sp. | reverse complement strand
GCCTGGGCCCAGGCGTTGTCGGACGAGCGCGCGCTGCGCATGGCGTTCAACCAGGTCATGTGCGGCGCCGATGCCGAAGTCAGGGACGGCGGCGAAGTGGCATTCTTCCCGCCAGTGACGGGCGGCTGACCGTAGGGCGCGGGCTTATTTCTTGACGTCGTCCTTGCACGGCCCGCAGGCGATGCCTTTGCGGGCCTGGTTGTAGCGCGCCCCGACAAACAGGGCGGCCGCGAACACGGCCCACGCGAGCGCGCTCCACAGGCCGTCTTCAAGCCGGGTACCGCTGGCGAAGTCCACCCCGATCAGTATCAGGAACAGGGTTCCCGCCGCTAACAAATACTGCATGATCCAGTGTGCAATGCCAGGCATAGGTATTCCTCGGTGTGTGTTGAGATGCGTGGACCAAATATTACCCCGACTTTGGGGCTGGCGCTCATCCGGCCGCCAATTCGGACTAAAATGCGGGTCGCTCCAGCGCCCAGGGATTTTCTGCAATGACACCGCACACCGATCGCATTTTCCACGTCGCCGTCATCGGCGGTGGCCCGGCTGGCCTGATGGCTGCCGAAGTCCTGAGCCAGGAAGGCGTGCAGGTGGACCTGTACGACAGCATGCCGTCGGTCGGACGCAAGTTCCTGCTGGCAGGCAAGGGCGGCATGAACATCACCCATTCCGAGCCCTATCCCGAGTTCGTCCAGCGCTACGGGAAGCGCTCCGCGCAGGTGGGCCGATGGCTCGGCCAGTTCGATCCGCAGGCCGTGCGCGACTGGGTCCACGGGCTAGGCGTGGACACCTTCGTGGGCAGCTCCGGCCGCGTATTCCCGAGCGACATGAAAGCGGCCCCCTTGCTGCGTGCCTGGCTGCAGCGCCTGCGCGTCGCCGGGGTGCGCTTCCACATGCGCCATCGCTGGACCGGCTGGCAGGCGGGCGCACTGGCGTTTGCGGCGCCGCACGGCGAACAACTGGTGCGGGCCGACGCGGTCATCCTCGCGCTCGGAGGCGCAAGCTGGGCCCGGCTTGGCTCGGACGGCGCCTGGGTCCCGCTGCTGGAGGCGAAGGCGGTGGCGGTGGCCCCGCTGGCTCCGTCCAATTGCGGCTTCGACGCCGACTGGAGCGAACATTTCAGCAGCCGCTACGCGGGCGCGCCGCTGACCAGCGTGGCCATCACCTCACTCGATGCGCATGGCGTGGCGGCCCGCAAGCTTGGCCAGTTCGTGGTGACTGCGACCGGCGTTGAAGGCAGCCTGATCTACGCGCTGTCGGCCGCCCTGCGCGAGCAGATCGCCGCAGCCGGCAGCGCCACCATCCATCTCGACCTGGTGCCGGGATTTTCCGCGCAGCGCGTGGCCGCCGAGGTGGCGCATCCGCGCGGCGCGCGCTCCATGTCGAGCCACCTGCAAAGCCGGCTCGGCATCAGGGGCGTGAAATCGGGCCTGCTGCGCGAATGCCTGAGCGCGGCCCAGTTCGCCGATCCGCGGCAGCTGGCCGCGGCCATCAAGCTGCTGCCGGTGACGTTAAAGCGCACGCGCCCCATCGACGAGGCCATCAGCAGCGCGGGCGGCGTCAGTTTCGACGCAGTCGATGCGGACACCGGCATGCTGCTCACGCTGCCGGGCGTGTTCGCGGCCGGTGAAATGCTGGACTGGGAAGCGCCGACCGGCGGCTACCTGCTGAGCGCGTGCCTGGCGAGCG
>JBAQKU010000641.1:0-4303 GCA_049301315.1 Telluria sp. | reverse complement strand
CGCAAGGCCGGCCGGGCTTCGCGGCACTCGATGTGTTCGAGGCGGAGCCGCTGCCGCTCCAGCATCCGCTGCTGCACATGGAGAATGTGCTGGCCACGCCGCACCTCGGCTATGTCGAAAAGGACAGTTACGAGCTGTATTTCGGCGCGGCGTTCCAGAACATTGTTAATTTTGCGAACGGCAGCCCTACTCGCATCCACAATCGCGCAGCGCTGCCGAAGTAGCAAGAAAAAGCCGTTAGCGCAGTTCGGGCTCGCCGGTGAGGTTGATGCGCGCGGCCGGCAGCGCGTGGGTGCGGGTCCACAGGCAGGCCCAGCCCGGCGGCCAGGCAAGCGCCGGTCCGTCGTACTTGGGCAGGCTCGCGCGCACCGGGATCACCGGCACCGGCGGGGTGTCGCGCAGGCCGCCCGCGGTTGCGCGCTCCATGTCCAGGCTGTACATGTAGCCGGGCAGCAGCGCCTTGCATACGCCCTCGAACCAGAGCGTGTGGTCTTCGTCGCGGCCGAGGGCCTGCGCCAGCCCTTGCGGGTCGAATTTCGCCAGCGCGTGGACCAGCTCGTCGGTGCTGGCGCCGGGAGAATCGCCCCAGCCCATCACCGGGTTGACGTTGTAGTCGGCGCCCGAGCCATACCAGCCTTCGCGCCAGGGCCGCTGCATCCAGTTGCGCTGGCCGGTGAACAGGTGCCAGCGCCAGTGCAGGCCGGACGGCTTCGGCCAGGAATACAGGTAGAGTTTTTCGTAGCCTGCCTGGTGCAGGGCGCGCACCATCGCCATCAGGCGCGCATGCGGCATGCGATCCGGCGGCGTGCGCCGGAACAGGATCGCTTCGCCGTCGGCATGCTGCACTTCATCGGTCGACAGGTTCAGGTCCAGGGTGCGCGTTTCGCTGCCGAAGCGCGCGCTGATCCAGCCGGTCAGCAAATTGACGTGGGTGATGACACCATAGCCGCGGTGGCGATGGAAAATAACGGTTCCGGGGGCAAGCGCTTTCATTTGAAATTTATCGGTAAAAAAAAAGTAGTGTACTCATGCGCAGTCAGAGATTCTAGCGCAGACACAAGCCGATACAAGCTAGTTTGCGCATTTCGACACCGCGCGTTGTACGCGCTATCATTAGGCACCTTTTTTAAACGAAACTCCAGACCATTATGAGCTTGCGCATCATCGCCACCGGCGGCACCTTCGACAAACACTATGACGAACTGACAGGCAAGCTCGGTTTCGCCGAGAGCCACCTGCCGGCGGTGCTGGCGCGCACCCGCATGACGATTCCGTTCGAACTTGAACAGTTGCCGCTGCTCGATTCGCTCGACATGACGGACGCCGACCGGGCACGGGTGCTGGCCTCGTGCCGCGCAGCGCCGGAAAAGGCAGTCGTCATCGTACACGGTACCGACACCATGCGCGACACGGCAGGCGTGCTTGGCGCGGCTGCGCTCGGCCAGACCATCGTGCTGACCGGCGCCATGATTCCCTACGAAATCGCCAACTCGGACGCGCTGTTCAACCTCGGTTTTGCCACCGCCGCGGCGCAGATCCTGCCGGCCGGCGTGTATGTGGCGATGAATGGCCAGGTGTTTGCATGGGATAACGTGACCAAGAACCGCGCGGCCGGGGTGTTTCAGCCGCTGTAACGAAAAAGACCCGGCTCGCGTGCGCGGCCGGGTCCTGAGTGCGCCGCTGCGGGGACGCTCAGGCAGTTGCCTCGCCGCCCAGTGCTTCCACCAGGTCCGCCAGCATCTTGGACAGTTCGCCCGTCATCAGCATCATGTCGTTGTCGAAGCGCTCGTCGTCGTTGCGCGTGCTGGCATCGTTTTCCTTGATTACGTCGAGCGGCTTGATGCCCTTGACCGCCAGCGATTCGGTCAGCACGAAAGAAATCTTGTCGTTCCACGTCATCGCCAGGCGCGTGCACTGCTTGCCGGCCGCGATATGGCGGCGGATGTCGTCCACCTCCAGCGTGTGCTTGACGTAGCGCACGGCCGCCTTGCTGTCGCCGGTTGCGCGCAGTTCCGTATCCTGGTCGACCGTGAAGCCGACCGGCGCCTCGTCCGTTTCCAGCCATGCCGTCATCACGCCGACCGGCGAACGCTGCACGCGCAGGCTTTCCAGCGGCAGCTTGTCGACCGCCTTGAGCAGCAGCTTGATCACGTCGTCGGCCTTGGCCGGGCTGGCCGCGTCGACCACCAGCCAGCCGTTGACCGGGTCGATCCAGGTCCAGACGTTGCTGCGGATGCTGAACGCGCGCGGCAGCAGTTCGTCGGCCACGCGTTCCTTCAGTTCCTTCATGGCCTTCTTGCCGGGCGCGAAACCTTGCGCTTCTTCCAATTCGGCGGCCTTGGCCTTGGCGACCTGGTTGATCACCGAACCGGGCAGCAGTTTTTTCTCGGTACCGAGCAGGATCAGCATTTGTTTGTTGACGGTGTGCACCAGGATGCCATTGCCGCGCGGCGAATCCCAGCCCTGGCGCAGCAATTCGTTGCTGGTGGCAGGCACGAAACTTTGTGGCGCAAGCGCCGCTTCCAGTTGCTCAGGTGTGCAGGCCCACGGTGCGGGCAGGCGGTAAATCTGAAGGTTCTTGAACCACATAGTTGCTTTCCGATTGTTTCAGTATTTCCAGAGGAACGTCATTTTACACGCTCGCGTTCGCTGCTCATGGGCGTATTTTTCGTGCCGAACGCTTGCGCGCCGGCTAGTTTTCTGCGTGCTCGCCGAACAGGGTCAGCTGCTCGAGGTTTTCCGTCTCTCCCAGCCGCACGCCGACGCCGAGCAGGCGCACCGGCTGCTTGCCGCGCAGATAGCCGGTCTCCATCAGCTTTCCGAACTGCGCCATGTGCGGCGCGCTGCCGACGCATTCGACGGTGGTCTTGCTGAAGTCGGCGAAGCGCAGTTTCACATACAATTTCTGCACGTTCTTTTCGGCGCCGCAACGCTTCACGCGCGCAGCCAGGCTGTCGAACAGCTCGGGCAGCAGCGCCAGGCAGGCCGCCAGGTCGGGCACGTCGGGGGTATAGGTTTCCTCGACGCTGACCGACTTGCGCTCCTGCGAGCTGGACACGACGCGCTCGTCGTTGCCACGGCACAGTTCATGGAGGCGGGTGCCGAAGCGGCCAAAGTGATGCTGCAGTTCGAGCAGGCTCCAGCTGCGCAGGTCGGCGCAGCTTTGCACCCCCAGCTTGTTGAGCTTGGCTTCGGTGACTTTGCCTACCCCGAACAGCTTCTTGACCGGCAACGCGGCCACGAAGGCGTCCACTTCTTGCGGCCGCACCAGGAACAGGCCGTCAGGCTTGTTCCAGTCGCTCGCAATCTTGGCCACGAACTTGTTGGGTGCGACTCCGGCCGAGGCGGTGATGCCGACCGTCTCGAAGATGCGCGCGCGAATTTCCTGCGCGATCAGGGTGGCGCTGCCCTTGCAGTGCGGAGAAGCGCTCACGTCGAGGTAGGCTTCGTCGAGCGAGAGCGGCTCGACCAGCTCGGTATAGTCGCGGTAGATGGCCAGGATCTGGCGCGAGGCGATCCGGTATTTCTCCATCGCGGGCGGCAGCAGCACGAGGCCGGGGCAGCGCTGCATGGCTTGCGCGGTGGCCATCGCGGAGTGGATGCCGAAGCGGCGCGCCTCGTAGTTGCAGGTGGCGATCACGCCGCGCTGGTCGGCCCGCCCGCCCACGGCCACCGGCAATTCGCGCAGGGCCGGGTTGTCGCGCATCTCGACGGCGGCGTAAAAACAGTCGCAATCGCAATGGATGATTTTTCGGGCGGGGGCGTTCACTCTGGCATCGAGGCGCCCGTTTAATTGGCGCAACTACTGTAAATGCATACAGTATTAACTGAAACTGCAATTGTTGCAAGAGGTCAGGGCTGGATCAGGATGGCACGGAAATCATTCACGTTGGTGCGGGTCGGACCGGTGACGATGAGCTCGCCCAGTGCATCGAAAAAACGGTAGCCGTCGTTGTTGGCAAGCAGGGCGCGCGGGTCGAGCCCCGCCGCAGCTGCGCGCGCCAGGCTGTCCGGGGCAAGCCACGCACCGGCGTTGTTCTCGGTGCCGTCGATGCCGTCAGTGTCGCAGGCAATCGCGTGCACGCGCTCCATGCCGTCCAGGGCGACGCCCAGCGCCAGCAGGAATTCGGCGTTGCGACCGCCGCGCCCGGTGCCGCGCACCGTCACGCTGGTTTCGCCACCGGACAGGATCACGCACGGCGCGGGCAGCGGCTGGGCGTGCTGGACAACCTGGCGCGCAATGCCCGCGTGCACTATCGCCACCTCACGCGCTTCGCCCTCCAGGCTGCTGCTCAGTATGAGC
>JBAQKU010000640.1:0-2870 GCA_049301315.1 Telluria sp. | reverse complement strand
GCACGGCGCACGCAACGCGACACGCAGTGGTACCACGCGGTGTCGCTCAAGCTGATCAGTGTGGAACGGGGACGCGTCATGACGGACCTCCGGTTGACGGGTGCTGCGGGTGGACTGGTGTTCGGACTGTCGCCGACATCGCGGGCACCGGCCTTGATGCCGCGTAATCGTGCGTCGATAAGTGGGTGTCCCTTAGTTTTTGGATAAGTGGGTGTCCGTTAGTGTTGCTGCCGGTGTTCGGACTGTCGCCGACATCGCAGGCATCGACTTTGATGCCGGGTAATCGTGCGTCGATAAGTGGGTGTCCCTTAGTTTTGATAAGTGGGTGTCCCTTAGTTTTGCCGGGTAATCGTGCGTCGATAAGTGGGTGTCCCTTAGTTTTGTCGATAAGTGTCGATAAGTGGGTGTCCCTTAGTTTTGACTTAGTTTTGCTTAGTTTTGGAGCAGATACATGAATCAGTGTTGTCTCGGGTCAAGACCGAATTGCTCGACATAAACGACGATGGCCAGACGCCACCATAAGTCGCGGCGAAGGAGGAATCTATGCCATTCGTGTATCGTGAGGTTGACCAGCTCTGGCACCAGCCGCTCGCCGGCTCAGGAACGTGCGTTGACATCATCAAGGAATATGTGCCGGGATTAAAGGGCCTTTCTACGACAGCCTGGAAAGCCGGTGTCAACGTGATGGAGGCGCGCAGCAAAGTCGTCAAGGGGACAGCGATAGCGACTTTCGAAAACGGGCACTATCCAGGCCGGGACCATGACAATCACGCCGCCATTGTAGTGAAGGTCATGGGCTCAGGGATCTGGGTAATGGACCAATGGAAGGGTGACAAGAGCCGGCAGTTCATCGAGCGCCGGCTAATCCGGATACCGGCTCCGCACAAGCAGCGAAACGCAGACGGCACGTTCATGGCCCCAAGCGACAACGCGCTCGCTTTCTACGTAATTGAACGATGAGCGCCCGCGGATTCCCTGTAGTTCTCGCGCTCGCCATCGCCAGCACGATGGCCTGGCTGTGCAGCATGCCGCTGAAAGCCAGCAGCGCCGAACAACCCGGCGGCGAACAGCGCTTCGACTGCCCGCTGTGGCTGAAGCCGGGCGCGTTCAAAGCGGACCAGCCGCCGGAAGGATGGACGGCGGTGCTGCCGCAGGGATGGCGCCTGGATGGCGGCGGGTTGCTGCATGGCGCACCGGATGAATCCGGCTACCTCAAGCCGTATGAGGCGAAAATCACGAAAAATGGCGATCGCGAAACCGGCATCACACGCTGGAAGCTCGGTCCGCTGCCACACTCCTACGAGACCTGGCTGTACTGCGGCTATGGCCCGCTACAGCTATTCAAGCGCATTCCTGTTGATGCTACTGAGTGCATGGCAACCACCAATACCGAACGCGGGGCTTTTGTTGGAACCGTGTTCGTTTGCAAGTAGCTGGCCAGCGCTGGCATTCACTTTGGGAGGCAATATGGCAATCGATGTTTATCTGCAGATCGAGGGCATCAAGGGCGAGTCCCGCGACGCGGGGCATTCGGACTGGATGGAATGTCTGACGGTGGATCTCGGCGTGCACCAGCCCAGATCGGCAGCCATGTCATCGAGCGGCCATACCGTCGGCCGCTGCCATCACGACACGATCGTCATTGGTCGGCTGTCGGATCTCGCAACGCCGATCCTGCTCCAAACTTGCGCGATGGGTAAGACGCTGCCGAAGGCGCGAATTGAATTCATGCGCGCTGACGGCCAAGGCAGGCCGGTCAAGTACTTCGAGATCGAGCTTGAAAATGTCTTGGTCGGTGAGCTGACGCCTGACGTGAGCGAAGGCCAGCCGATGAGCGAACACCTAGCCCTGGCGTACTCGAAAATCAAATGGCGCTACACTCAACAAAAGATCGGCGGCGGGACCGCGGGGCTGACTGTGGGCGGTTGGGATCTCACCTTAAACCGCCTAGCTTAACGAAAAGCGCCCCCATGATTGCGAAACCTTCCTTGATGGCCAGCTCGCCGATGCTGCCCAGCACGACCATCGATTACGCCGGCTGCGTCAGCAAGCGCGATCTCAAGGCCTTGGCCAGCCATTGGCTCAAGCTGCATCGCTATTCTAACCGGGCCATTCACAATACAAAAGGACGTTCCACCGGCCCTTCCTAAATGGGCTGCACGAGCCGACCGCACGTCGTATGAGGCGCATCACATGCAAGCGCTTCTGCGCCTGCGTTGTCTGTGTGGGCGCATGTAGGAGCGGGTTTGGCCGGTCGGCCCGGCCAGCGACGATGCGAACCACTCACATACGAGGGCGAACCTGCTCGTGCTGCTCCAAGAGGCCCAGATCTTCCAGAGGGCGCTGCAGCCGCCCCCACGTGGCCAGTAGGAACGATTTATTTAGGGGCGCAAGGAATAAGGGACTGTCCACCCAGGAAGCTACGCCGTCCGCATCCCACCCTGACTCGAATAGTCTGAAATCTTGGTCATCATCGACGCCCTTTTCGTCAATGAGTTCGCGATAAGAGTCGAGGTTGTAAAACGACACGTCGTCTGGTTGGCAACCGTATAGCGTTCCGATCAGGCGTGAAATCTTGAGAGATGCGCTTTGGCGATCATTTGCGTCGATAAGTGGGTGTTCCTTAGTTTTGAGCGTTCCGCTTAAGTTACGGCCCGCTACCCACAGGCTCGAAACACCTGCCTGGCCGCGCGCATGCCGCGCAAAAATTTGGTCTGCCGGCGCTCGCACAATTCAATTAGCCTGGCCGGGGCACCCACGGCACTGCCGAACTCCAGCAGGAAGTGTGCGGAAAGGCTGATGAAAGCGTCGCCATCGATCTCAAGGCGCGCCAGGATTGCCGGCTCATCCGGCCCGATGAATCCGCGCTT
>JBAQKU010000639.1:0-5217 GCA_049301315.1 Telluria sp. | reverse complement strand
AGCTGGTGCCGCCGGCGGCGCAGGCCGCGCCGGCGGACAAGGACGAAGAGGACGAGCCGGTAAAGGAGAACGACTAGCGAGCGCGGCTGGCGCCGGACCCGATCAGCCCTTGCGTTTCAATTGCGACAGGTCGCGCACGGCGCCGCGATCGGCCGAGGTGGTCAGGGCGGCATACGCTTGCAGGGCCTGCGACACCACGCGATCGCGATTGAGCGGCAGCCATGCGGCCTCACCCTTCGCTTCCATCGCGCCGCGCCGCGCCGCCAGTTCGGCATCGCTGATGCGCAGGTTGATGCTGCGCTGCGGGATGTCGATGTCGATCATGTCGCCTTCCTGCACCAGGCCGATGGCGCCGCCTTCGGCCGCTTCCGGCGAGGCGTGGCCGATCACCAGGCCGGACGAGCCGCCCGAGAAGCGTCCGTCGGTAAACAGGGCGCAGGCCTTGCCCAGGCCCTTCGACTTGATATACGAAGTCGGGTACAGCATTTCCTGCATGCCGGGGCCGCCCTTCGGGCCTTCGTAGCGGATGATCACGACGTCGCCCGCGCTGACGCTGTCGGCCAGGATCGCCTCGACCGCGTCGTCCTGGCTTTCGAACACGCGCGCCTTGCCGCTGAAGACGAGGATGCTTTCATCGACGCCGGCGGTCTTGACGATGCAGCCTTTTTCGGCCACGTTGCCGTACAAGACCGCCAGCCCGCCGTCCTTCGAATAGGCATGCTCCTGGTCGCGGATGCAGCCGGCGCTGCGGTCCAGGTCCAAACTGGCAAAGCGCGAGGACTGCGAGAACGCGACCTGGGTCGGCACCCCGCCGGCCGCGGCGCGAAACAGCTGCTGCACCTGCGGGTCGGTGCTGACCGTGATGTCGTACTTGGCGATGGCCTCGGCCATGCTCTTGCTGTGGATGGTGGGCAGGCTGGTGTCGAGCAGGCCGGCGCGCGCCAGCTCGCCCAGGATGCCCATGATGCCGCCGGCCCGGTGCACGTCTTCGATATGGTATTTGTCGGTCATCGGCGCCACCTTGCACAGGCACGGAACCTGGCGCGAAATGCGGTCGATGTCGGCCATGCTGAACTCGACCCCGGCTTCGTGCGCGGCAGCCAGCAGGTGCAGCACGGTGTTGGTCGAGCCGCCCATCGAGACGTCGAGCGCCATCGCGTTTTCGAACGCGGCCTTGCTGGCGATGGCGCGCGGCAGCACCGAAGCGTCGTCCTGCTCGTAGTAGCGCTTGGCCAGCTCGACCACCAGGCGTCCGGCCCCGAGGAACAGTTCCTTGCGGTCGGCGTGGGTGGCGACGATGGTGCCGTTGCCCGGCAGCGCCAGGCCGAGCGCTTCGGTCAGGCAGTTCATCGAATTGGCGGTGAACATGCCGGAGCACGAGCCGCAGGTAGGGCAGGCGGCGCGCTCGATCTCGGCCACGTCGGCGTCGCTCACGCTGCTGTCGCCGGCCTTGATCATGGCGTCGATCAGGTCGAGCTTGATGATCTTCTGCGCGCCGTCGACCACCTTGACCACCTTGCCCGCTTCCATCGGGCCGCCCGAGATGAAGACCACCGGAATATTGATGCGCAGCGCGGCCATCAGCATGCCCGGCGTGATCTTGTCGCAGTTCGAGATGCACACCATGGCGTCGGCGCAGTGCGCGTTGACCATGTATTCGACCGAGTCGGCGATCAGGTCGCGCGAGGGCAGCGAATAGAGCATGCCGCCGTGGCCCATCGCGATGCCGTCGTCGACCGCGATGGTGTTGAATTCCTTGGCCACGCCGCCGGCCGCCTCGATCTCGCGCGCGACCAGCTGGCCCAGGTCTTTCAGGTGCACGTGGCCGGGCACGAACTGGGTGAACGAGTTGACCACGGCGATGATCGGCTTGTCGAAATCGCCGTCCTTCATGCCGGTCGCGCGCCACAGGGCGCGCGCGCCGGCCATGTTGCGGCCGTGGGTGGTGGTGCGGGAACGATATTGCGGCATGATGTACTTTCAAGAAATAGAGGACGGGCGGCAGCTTTTTCGAAACGAGCGCGCGCATGCGTCAGATTGCCCTGCCCGATGGGTACTGTCAAATATATCATTCGCATCGCTGTGAGTCGCAAAACATATCACAGCGCGAAACCGGGCCTACCTCCCGCTGCGCCGGAATTGACGGAAACGCAAGCCCAGCGCGAACAGCACCGCGAAATAGCTGGCCGCGCAGCCGCCGATGATCAGGAACAGCAAGCCGCCGCGCAGCCACGGCCTGGCCTGCAGGGCAATCCAGTCGAAGCGCCCGGCGAAGTAGAAGGCGAGCGCGCCCATCACCGCGAGCGCCACCAGCAGCTTGAGGAAGAAGGCGCCCCAGCCCGGCTGGGGCACGAACAGGCCGCGCCGGCGCAGGCCGGCGTACAGGAAGGCCGCGTTCAGGCAGGCGCCCATGCCGATCGACAGCGCCAGGCCGGCAACGGCGATCAGCGGCACGAAGACCAGGTTCATCAGCTGGGTGGCGACCAGCACGCCCACGGCGATCTTGACCGGGGTGCGCACGTCCTGGCGCGCGTAGAAGGCGGGCGCGAGCGTCTTGACCAGGATAATGCCGATCAGGCCGGCGCTGTAGGCCACCAGCGGCATGGCCGCGCGGTCCACGCTGGCGTTGCTGAAGGCGCCATAATGGAAGATGGTCGCGATCATCGGTTCGGCCAGTGCCGCCAGCCCGACCGCGGACGGCAGCGCCAGCAGGAAGGTCAGGCGCAGGCCCCAGTCGAGCAGGGACGAATACTCGGCGCTGTCGCCTTCCACGTTGGCCTTCGACAGGCTCGGCAGCAAGATGGTGCCCAGCGCCACCCCCAGCATGGCGGTGGGAAATTCCATCAGGCGGTCGGCGTACGAGAGCGCCGACACGCTGCCTTCGGACAGGCGGGCCGCGATGGCGGTATTGATCAGCAGGCTGATCTGGGCGGCCGACACCGCGAACACGGCCGGCCCCATCTTGCGCAGGATGCGCCGCACGCCCGGGTCGCGCAGGCCGATCGCGGGATTGATCGCGATGCGCGGCAGCATGCCGATCTTGACCAGGGCCGGGATCTGGATGGCGACCTGCAGCAGGCCGCCGACGAACACGGCGATCGCCATGGCGTAGATCGGCTGCTCCAGATAATGGACCAATACCAGCGCCGCGAAAATGAACGACAGGTTCAGCAGCACCGGGGTGAAGGCGGGAATCTTGAACTGGCGCCAGGTGTTGAGCACGCCGCCGGCCAGCGCCACGAACGACATGCAGGCGATGTAGGGGAACATCAGGCGCGTCATCCAGACCGCCGCGTCGAACGCGCCCGGGTTGTCGGCGCCGGCGATCAGGTAGACCAGGACCGGGCTGGCCACGATCCCGGCCACGCTGGTGAGCACGGTGGTCCACAGCAAGATGGTGGCCACATGGTCGACCAGGCCCTTGGTGGCCTCCATGCCGTGCTGGGTCTTGTATTCGGACAGGATCGGCACGAAGGCCTGCGAAAATGCGCCTTCTGCGAACAGCCGGCGCAGCAGGTTCGGGAAGCGGAAGGCGACAATGAAGGCGTCGGTATAGGCCGAGGCGCCGAAGGCCCGCGCGAACAGGCTCTCGCGCAGTAATCCGGTGACGCGCGACAGCATCGTCATGCTGGAGATCGCTGCTAGGGTTTTGAGCAAGTTCATGGGGCAAGATTATAGCCGCTCGCCTGTCGTGCGCCCGGGAAACTCAACTATTGTTAATTTTTGAATTGCTCCGGCAGGAATAATTCGCTATAATCGAAGGCTGTACAGAATTCTGTTACGCAGACACTAATGTTTGGCAAGCACTGGTTTGACACACAAGGTTCGGCAGATACACTGAACGCACCGGTTTGACAGACGCTAATGTTTGCAAACGCAACTTGACCCCGATTTAGGAAATTCCATGGCAAATACCGCACAAGCGCGCAAACGCGCTCGTCAAGCAGTTAAGCAAAACGCACACAACTCCTCGCAGCGTTCGACCCTGCGCACAGCGATCAAGGCTGTGCGCAAGGCAATCCAGGCTGGCGACAAGGCTGCGGCAACGTCGATCTTCCAGGCATCGGTGTCGACCATCGACACCATCGCCGACAAAAAGATCATCCACAAGAACAAAGCAGCACGCCACAAGAGCCGTCTGGCCGCTGCCTTGAAAGCGCTCGCTTAAGAGCCGCTGCGAGCGCCAAGGCGCCCGCTCGATGGGATGCATCAAACAACCCGCCTGACTTCGGTCCGGCGGGTTTTTTCGCTTGGCCGGAGGTCTTATTTAGCGCGCGGCAAGCCCTCGATCGTCATGCCGGGCTTGATGTTCTTCTGCCTGAACCAGCCCAGGTTCATCTCCAGCGCATACTTCACCACTTGCTTCGAGCAGTGGCTCTCCAGCGTTTGCGGCTGCATGTCTTCGATGTTGACGATCTTGCCCTGGGCATCGATGAACGCCACCGACAGCGGCAGCAGGGTGTTTTTCATCCACATGCACTGGGTGGCCGGCTGGTCGAACACGAACACCATGCCGGCGTTGTTGGCCATCTTTTCACGGAACATCAGCCCTTGCTGGCGTTCGGGGTCGGTGGCGGCCACTTCGGCCTTGATCAGGTGCATGCCGGCCGCCAGCTGGGTGCTGGAAAAGCGGGCGTTCTGGGCGGCGGCGCCCGCGGCCAGGATGAGCAGGGCCGACGCGGCCAGCAACAGGGGGGATTTCTTCATGATGTGGGGATTCGACTGGCTGGGAAAGTGAGCGATTAAGCCACGCCGGCGCCCGGCGCGTCAAGCGCCGCCTGCAGCGGGCGCGCATGAAAAAAGGCAGGACCAGCCTGCCTTTCCTTGGAGCCGGAACGCTTACTTCGAGGCAGCAGGAGCGGCTGCGGCGGCATCGGCCGGCGCTGCTTTTTTGGCTTTCTTGGCTTTCTTCGCAGGAGCGGACGTGGCAGCCGAAGTGGCAGGCGCGGCGGCAGCGGCGGCGGAAGGCGTTGCGGCAGCGGCGGCAGGCGCGGCAGGCGCGGCGTACACGGAAGCGGCAAACAGGGAAGCGACCAGGGCGACGATGAGCTTGGACATGTTTAAATTCCTTTTAGTTAAGAATTATAGATTCAAGTGAATCTAGCCCAATAACGTGGCGTCCGCTCGTCCGTTGACATTGAGTTGAGAAAAATCAAAAAAAGCCCCGATACTGCGCACAGTATTTTGCTTCCGACAATCTTGCGAGCAATATTGCAT
>JBAQKU010000638.1:0-2088 GCA_049301315.1 Telluria sp. | reverse complement strand
CAGCGTGAGCAGGCCGGCGCCTTCGGTCAGTCCCGTTGCGAGGAACAGTGCGACGATGCGCGGCGCGCGCCAGGCCGGAATCCCCTTGGCGGCATTGATCATGCGCGCCTGGCAGTACAGGAAGAGCAGCGCCAGCAGCGCCGTGATCCAGCTCCACATGCCGCCGCCGGTCCAGATGGCGAGCGCTCCGGACAGAAACAGGGGCGGGGCGATCAGCGCTTCGCGCGTCATCCACGATGTTTGCGCATGGCGGAAAACATTCAGTGCGCGCCAGGGACGCCCGATCTCCATCCACACGCAGAACAGGCCCAATGCAATCAGGACCAGCCCCGCGCACGCCAATCGATAATATGGAAGATCTGGCCCCGCAACCAGGGCCGAAAACAGCAGCACGCCGGCGCCGCTGCCGCCACCGATGAAATTGCCGGCTGCGCGCGCGTCCCAGTTGGTCTGGCGGCGCGACTTGATCTGGTCTTGGGCGTTCATTCTTTATCCCATAAGTAGTACATTCCAGGATCGGTCCCGAGTTCTTCATGCATCCGGAAGTGCTGGTTCTCGCGCAGCAGTGTCGAGACGTTGCTGGCCGGGTCGTCGCGGTCGCCGAACGCGATGGCGCCCGTGATGCAGGA
Organism: Telluria sp.; assembly: GCA_049301315.1. Classification (GTDB taxonomy): domain Bacteria; phylum Pseudomonadota; class Gammaproteobacteria; order Burkholderiales; family Burkholderiaceae_D; genus JBAQKU01. Next base: position 1,459 of record JBAQKU010000638.1, on the reverse strand, counting down.
ATTGGCGCAGGCCGGCGTCACCTCAGGGTCGACCCCGGGGGTGAGTCCGCGCTCCTTGGCGGTATCGAGACGATCGACACAGAAGGTGCATTTGGTGGCGACGCTGACGCGCTTTGGGTCGGCGCGCATCGCTTCGGAAGCGCTCGCCGTGTCCTTGTAGGCAAAGTCCACGCGATGCACGATGTCGCGCGCCTGGTACGGGCACGCGACGACGCAATAGCCGCAGCCGATGCAGACATCGTAGTCGATGGTGACCAGTCCGTCGGCGCGCTTTTTGGTTGCCTGGGATGGACACACTTCCACGCAGGGAGGCTCGCCGCAGTGATTGCAGCCGACCGGCATGAAGCTGCGCTTCACATCCGGGAAGACGCCCGTTTCGATGTCGAGCACTTTGCGCCATTGCACCCCGGGCGGGGTGGCATTGGCGTGCCGGCATGCCGCGGTACAGGTCTGGCAGCCGATACATCGGCGCAAATCGACGACCATCACAAAACGTGTCATTTCCTCACCCCATCGCTAAAGTCCGGAACCCGAAGGCGTTCATGCCGTCTGTGCAGCCTTGGCGGCAACCTTGGCGCGCAGCTTGTCGATCTGGACGACGAAACGGCCGTGCTCTCCGCGGCTGATTTCCTCGGCGCCGTCGCGCGCGATCAGCGAGAACGTCACCTTGCGTCCTTCGACCGCCGTCACCACGATCGAGATGTCGACCGGGTTGCCAAGCAGCGTAGCGCCGCTGTGGCTGATATTGATGCCGGTGCCGACCGAGTCCTCGCCGCCGTCGCAATACTCGAGCAGGAACTCGCGGCAGACGATTTCGAAGTCACGCACCAGTTCCGGGGTTGCGTAAACACGCAGCTCTTCGCCGAGGAAATCGATGGTGCGCGGCTTGTCGATGAGGATGCGCCGGGTCGATGCCAGGCCTGCTTGAAGTGTCTCTTTCATGTGTCCCGCCTTCAATAATTAATTGATTCAGTTTTTGATATGTAACGATCTAAATTCGTATCATATTATGGCAGCTAATTTTGTTGCTTAGAAAAGAAATGCTTGATACAGGTCAAGCATTCGCGCTGCGCTTCGTCGTTTGAAATCCTGGCGATTTTTTATGCCGAGATATTGAAATAAAGGGAGTAACAGGCGCGGCGATTCCCCTGCTGCGGCGCCTGGTTTGATTGATCAAACCTCTTGAATCGATTTGATTGGCGGTTTCAAATACCAAGCGGAATCAATGAGGTTCGATTTGAGTATGGCAGCTGGTTTTATTACGTCTAGGTAATTTTTTGGTGACTGTTCAGTCCCTATGAACGCCAGAAATTGGTTGTAAACAATTAGGAGTCCGTTCATCATGCTGGCATGGCAACGAAACCCTCCTCTCCCGACCTGACCGGGCTATCCCACGAACAGAAGGACATCCTCATTCTGACGTTGCTGGCGCGCCTGGAGGCGCTCGAATCGAAGGTAA
>JBAQKU010000637.1:0-2727 GCA_049301315.1 Telluria sp. | reverse complement strand
CGCCAGGATCGACCTGCGCATCGCCAGGATCGTCAATTGCGAACACGTCGAAGGCTCCGACAAACTGCTGCGCCTGACGCTCGACGTCGGTGAAGGCCGCTTGCGCAACGTCTTCTCCGGCATCAAGTCGGCCTACCAGCCGGAGCAACTGGTCGGCAAGCTGACCGTGCTGGTGGCCAACCTGGCGCCGCGCAAGATGAAATTCGGGCTCTCCGAAGGCATGGTGCTGTGCGCCTCGGCGGCCGACGAAAAAGCCAGCCCGGGCCTGTACCTGCTCGAGCCTTGGCCAGGCGCCCAACCCGGCATGCGCATCGGCTAAGCCCTTCCATGAATATCGTGGTGCGCCCGGCGTGCGATGACGATGCCTGCCTGATTGCCGAACTGACCCGCGCCGCATGGCGCGGCAAGGTCGCGTCCGGCTCAAGCGGCCACCAGGAAGCGCCCGAGCGCGTCGCCCAGCAGCTGCGCGACGGCGGCGCCTTCCTGCTGCTGGTCAACTCGGTGGCGGTCGGCTCGGTGCGCTGGATGCCGCACGAGCTCGGTGCCGGGGTATGGGACATCATGCGCATGGGCGTGCTGCCGGCCTTTCGCGGCAGCAACCTGTCGCAACACCTGCTTGAAGCGGTGATCCACCAGGCGCTCGCAAGCGCCGTGCAGGAACTGCGGCTGGCGGTGCGCAGCGACCAGCCCAAGCTGCTCGATTTTTACGCCGCCTTCGGCTTCGAACTGGCCGAGGAACTTGAGTATTCGCATGCCAACCCGGCCGAGCCCGCGCCTTGCATCATGCGCCGTGTGCTGCGCCACTAAGATGCCGCCCCACGCTGCATGCGATTTGTCAACGCCGCGGACGGCGGTAAGCATGGTTTGACGCCCCCGTGGGCGTTATAATGCATTTTTTTTGGCCAATACCAGAACACCGGGCCCACCCTTCTTACTTTTGAGTGATAGCTACCCTATGACCGAACTGACTTCCTTGAGGCACATCCCGCAAGACAACCTCTTTCGCAAGGGCGACGTCTTCGTCCTGTTCGGCGAACTGTTTGGCCGCGGCTATGTCAACGGCCTCATCGACGAGGCACGCAAGGCCGGCATGACCATCGTTGGCATCACCGTCGGACGGCGCGACGAGAACAACGCCCTGCGCGCGCTCAACGACGAGGAACTTGCGGAAGCCCAGGCCAAGTTGGGCGGGCGCATCATCAACGTGCCGCTGATGGCCGGTTTCGACCTCGACGCGCCCGAAGGCGAGCAGAACCCGACCGAAATGCTGTCCGGCCTGACGCTCAAGAGCTGGCAGGAAGACAAGCTGGACTGGGAAAAAGTCGAGCGTTGCCGTGAAGCTGGCGTGCGCCGCTTCACCGAATCGACCAAACGCGTCATGGCCGAGATCGATGCACTGATCCCGGACGGCAGCAACGTGTTCTTTGCCCACACCATGGCCGGCGGCATTCCTAAGATCAAGGCCTTCCTGGCCATCGCCAACCGCATCTACAAAGGCCGCGGCGAGCGCTTCATGTCCTCGCGCGCCCTGCTCGACAGCGATCTGGGCAAGCTGATCCTGATGAACTTCGACGAAGTCACCGCCAACACCTTGCAGCACCTGATCGACGGCAGCGCCGCGATCCGCGACCGCGTGACCAGCCGCGGCGGCCAGGTGCGCTACAGCGCCTACGGCTACCACGGCACCGAGATCCTGATCGGCGGCAAATACCAGTGGCAGACCTACACCAACTACACCCAGGGCTACGCCAAGATGCGCCTGGAAAACGTGGCGCGCGCGGCCTGGGAAAAAGGCGTGAGCGCGACCGTGTTCAACTGCCCGGAAATCCGCACCAATTCGTCCGACATCTTCGTCGGGGTGGAGCTGTCGCTGTTCCCGCTGCTCACCGCGCTCAAGAAGGAAGGCGGCGGCGCCTGGGTCGACCAGCAATGGGAGATCTGCCAGGAACTGCTGGCCGACGGCGTGCAACTGCAGTGCATCCTCGACATGATCGAGTCGTACAACGCCGACCCGACCAGCGCCAGCTTCCGCAACTTCGCGCGCTGGCCGATGGACAACACGCCCGAGCTGGCCGACGTGATGATCGGCACCTCCGAAGACATCACCAAGCTGCACAAGGACCGCAAGGCGCTCATCACCGACCACCTCAGCTCGCTCGTGCTCGAAAGCACCGGCCCGCTCATGTTCCACAGCGTCTCGACCCCGATCGCACCGGTGCTCTGGCTCAACCACGACATCATCGCGCGCCAGCTCAACGCCCTGCACGGCTAAGTACCGGCGGCAGGGCCTGAGGGCATTTTATTTCCCTCAGGCTCTGCGCACTGTAGAATAGCGGTATCCGCCACACTATTTCATATCATGAAACTGACTAAACAATTCCAGTTGTACGAATCGGACCACACCTTGTTCATCAAGGAACTCAAGGCCAGCAATCCCGGCATCGAGGAAGGACAGCGCGCAGGGCGCGAGCTGCTGTGGGACAAGGCCCCGACCCCGCTCGACGAGCAGGAACGCCGGCTCGCCTCGCGCGTCAAACAGCAAGCTTACGTCTACCAAAACAAAGTCTGATTAACAAGGCACGACGATGTTGCCAGATCAGGCGGCGGCAGCGCAGCGCGCCGATCCCGTAGTCGATCTGGCACGCGTCGCAGGCACGCCGGACCACCCGCCTGCGGGCGCTACGCCCGCCGAGGCCGCCATTGCGCGCCTGTACGGCGAGCCGCTGC
>JBAQKU010000636.1:0-3478 GCA_049301315.1 Telluria sp. | reverse complement strand
CGGCCATGCCGCCGCGCCTGCGGGTACGCCAGCCGTCGCCGCGCCGGCTGAATTTGCGCGCGTTGGCGACACCGTCATTACGCATGAGGAATACGCGCTCGCGCTGAATGCCGCCGCGCGCGCAAAGTTCTACCACGGCAAGGCGCCAGACAATGAGATGGCCACGCTGCAACGCAAGGTTGGCGAGCAGATGGTCGACCGTATCCTGCTGGTGCGCGAGGCGCGCCGGCGCGGCCTGCATCCGGATGCGGCCGAAGTCAAGAAAACAGTGCAGTCGTACGAACAACGCTACGCTGCCAGCGAACAATGGAAAGCCAGGCGCGACCAGGTGCTGCCGCCGCTGATCGAGCGCCTCGAGCAGGATAGCCTGCTGCGCGAACTGGAGAAGTCGGTGCGCGCCGCCGCCGTGCCCGGCGACAGCGACGTCAGGGCCTATTATGCAGCGCACCCTGAACAATTTACTGAGCCCGAACAATTGCGCGTCGCGATGATCCTGCTCAAGGTCGATCCGTCGGCGCCGAGCGCGACCTGGGCCAAGACCGAGGAGCAGGCGCAGGCGCTGGCCAGGCGCGTGCGCGCCGGCGAAGATTTCGCGGCGCTCGCGAAGCGCCATTCAACCGATGCGGGCGGCGCCAAAGGCGGCGACATGGGTTACCTGCATGGCGGCATGCTGGCCGAAGAGGTGCAGCAGGCGATGACCAAGCTCAAGCCCGGCCAGAGCACCGATGCGCTGCGCGTGCTGCAGGGTGTGGGCGTGTTTCGCCTGGTCGAGCGCAAGCCGGCGCGCCTGCATGCCTTCGAGAGCGTCAAGGTGCGCGCGCGCGAGCTGACCCAAAGGGAGCTGGGCGAACGTGCCTGGACCGAGCTGGCAGCCGCGCTGCGCGCCAGCACGCCGTCCCGGATTGACCAATCGCGCTTCCTGCCGCTCGAGGTGCAGGCCGGCGCGCGGGCGACGCCCGAATAAATGCGGCTGGCCGAATCGGTTCGCCTGAGGAGTCAGTGGTGGCAACCGCGGCCAGACGCTTGAACCAGCAAGGTGCAGTTGCGCCGGCGCTGGTGATGACCTTGCTGGCGCTCGCTTGCCCGCAGGCGGCGCGCGCGCAGGAGAGCGGGGAGCAGGATCGGCTGCGCTGGCCGATCCCGGTGGTGCAGATCGGCGGTCTGGTCGCGTATGACGCGCGGCGCGACTGGATGCAGGAGCAGCAAAGAGATCAGAGGGGGGTGCGCGCCACGCTCAACCTGAGTACCAATACCTATATCTGGGAACCATGGTTCGCGCAGTTGGAAGGAACCCTTGGGGTCACGCTGTCGCGTAACCGTAGTGATGAAAATGACGCAGGCATTCTTAAATCAAGCAGCAGCAGCACGAGTGTCATCATGACCGGTAACGCCCGCCTGTCGGTGCTGGCGCGCAGCCGCTTCCCCTTCGGCGCCCATTTCAGCCGCAGCAACAGCCGCGCCAGCGGCGACCTCTCGGCCGGCAACGCCTACGCCAGCGAGCGTTATGGCTTCAGTCAGCACTATCAAAGGCCGGAGGGCACCAGCATGCTGGCATGGGACCGCAATACGCAGGTCAGCGCGGACGGCTCGCGCGGGCGCCAGGACGGCTGGCAAATCAACGCCACCCATGGCAAGGGCGCGCACCGACTGCAGCTGAACGGCGACGGCTCCATGAACACCCGTGAGCGCAGCGGGGAATATGCGCTCCAGAGGAACCTGACGCTGCAGCACGGCTTCACGCCGGATCCATCGCTCTCGCTCGAGAGTATGGCCAATTTCAGCCGTTCCGGCTACCACCTGGAGCAGGGCGGCGACAATCTGACGCGCCTGCTGCAACTGACCAGCCTGGCAATCTGGCATCCGCCCGACCGCGGCCTGATGGTCAACGGCGGGGCGCGCCTGTTTGCGCTCGACCTGCAGCAGCCCGGAACTGGGGCCGACGGCAACGAGCGCACCTCGCGCTCGCACAACATCAATCTCAATGGCGGCGCCAGCTATGACCTGTCCCGGAGCACGCGCGTCAACGCCAGCGCCAACCTGAACCAGGTGGCCGGCGCCGCCGGCAAGTCGCGCAGCGCGAACCAGAGCGCGGGCATCAGCTACCAGCCCGAGGGCATCGCGCTGGGCCAGGCCCACTATGGCTGGTCGACCTCGGCGCAGGCGACCAACGGCAGCAGCCAGCTGGGCGGCGGACGCCAGCTTGCGCTGCAGCTGAACCATCATCTCGGCTACAGCACCAAGCTGGGCGGCGGCTCGACGCTGGGCATGGACGGCAGCCAGAGCGCGTCCGTGGTGTCCAGCACGGCTGCCTCGGAAGTGTCCAGGCAGCTCACCAACAGCGCATCGCTGTCGTGGAACATGCCGGGCGCGGCCGGCACCAATTCGGTGCTGCGCCTGTCGGCCAGCGACACCCGCTCATTCGGCGCCAGGACCGAGTTCTTCCAGCTCGTCAACCTGCAGGCGAACAGCAACCTGGCGCGCGGCGCCCACAGCTCGTGGAGCGGCAACCTCACCATCCAGGCGGTACGCCAGAGCGCGCGCCTGGCCGGTAATCCGGGCGATCCGAACGATCCGTTCTACTTGCTGCCCGGGCCCGAGGCGAGCAGCACCTTCGTGACCAGCTCGAGCGGCTCGCTGCGCTACCAGAACCAGCGCCTGTTCGGGATCGCGCGCCTGCGCGCCGCCTCCGAGCTGCGCCTCAATACCAAGGCCCTGTTGCCGCTGCTGGGCAAGGAGGAGGACCAGGCCAGCGCGGTGTGGGAAAACCGGATCGACTACGTGATCGGGCGCACCCAGCTCAGTTTCAGCGTGCTGATCGCACGCAACCCGGCCGTTTTCACCGCGGGCCTGCCGCCCGGAGTCGCGCCGCCGCCGCGCGCGCCCGGCCAGGATGCGTACAAGATTAACCGGACAGCGGCGTTTTACCTGTCGCGCGGTTTTGGCGGTTTTTAAATGATTCAACTAGTTGTCAAGAAAGGTGTTTGAAATGGCTTCGTTAACAAACTTTGGTGCAGCCCTGCGGCGCACCCTGCTGCTGGTGATGGTGCTGCTGGCCGCTTACCTGGCGGCGCCGTCCGCGCACGCCGAATATGGCGACATCGTGATCAACAATTATTCGGACGCGGCCGGCATGCGACCGGCCGTGTTCCCCCACTGGTTTCACCGGATCCGGTTCCGCTGCAAGGTATGCCATGCCGACCTGGGCTTCAAATTCAAGGCCGGCGGCAACGACATCAACATGGTCAAGATCATCGATGGCCAGTATTGCGGCGCCTGCCACAACGGCAACATCGCATGGTCGATCGAGAACTGCAATCTGTGCCACTCGGGCAAGCCGGGCATTCCGACCCAGGCCCACCTGAGCACGATTAATTCCCTGGTGGCGCCGGCCCAGCCGCAGCCACCGCTTTCCCAGCCGAAGAAATAGGCAGCATCATGAAACTTGCACAAATCATCAATGGAGCGCTGTGCTCCTTGC
>JBAQKU010000635.1:0-4283 GCA_049301315.1 Telluria sp. | reverse complement strand
CAATATAGGTCGTGTCGCTCAGGGTCGCGAACCGGACAATGCCAACATCGATGCCGATTGCGGTCGTCGCCTTCGGCAATGGCTGCTCGACTTCGCGCTGGGTCTGGATCGACGCGACCCACTTGCCGCCCGCCTGGCTCACGGTGACGTTGCGCAAGTCGCCAAGAACGTCCCGGCTATTGCGATAGCGCAGCCAGCCAAGCTTGGGAAGGAATAGCCGATTGTTGGCCTGATCGAGCTTGATCTGCTTCGGATCCGGGTAGCGGAAAGCATCGCCGCCTCCCTTACGCTTGAAGTTCGGAAAGTCGGCGCGCTTGGCGAAGAAATTCTTGTACGCCTTCTCCAAGTCCTTCAGCGCCTGTTGCAACGGATGGCAGGGCGCGTCCTTGAGCCATGGCGTATCTTGGCCGTTGCGCCATCCGGTTAGTGCCTTGCACAGGCCGGCATAGCCGATGAACTTGTTGCCCGCCTCGTGACTCTCTTTTTGCATTGCCAGTGCCTTGTTATAGACAAACCGGCACGACCCCGCGAAGCGGCGCATACAGCGCAGCTGCTCGCCATCCGGCATCAATTCAAATTTGTAGGCTTGCAGGCGAATCATACTGTGATTATATACAGCGATTTGTTCAAGTACCAACACGGTTCCGCTAGCCAAGGACGGCTGCGCCGTCCGCGCTCTCGACCCCGCCCTGAAGGACGGGGCTTGCCGCGCTCCAGGTCAAGACTGGTCGACAAGGCGCTGGTGCCGCGGCCGAACCTGGAGCGCATGTCCGACGAGATCAACTAGCGCGGCTTCGACAGTTACATGATGCTGCGCGATTTCCCGCCGTTTGCGCCTGCGGCGCAGGCGATCCGGTACCACCCGCGCAACATACTCGAGCAGGCAGGCGGCATCGGCCAGGCCGTCGCGTCCGGCGCGGGGCGGCTGTTCCATCCGGACGTGGTGCAAGCGTTCGAGGCCTGCTCGGCCAGGGAGTCGTTCTGGCTCGACATGACGAGCCGGCACAAGGAACAGATCCTGCGGCGCCGTTTCGGCCACTCGACCGTTCTGCTCGGCCTTGACGGCCTGCACAGCCTGTCCAAGGTGTTCGGCAGGATCATCGACTACCGCAGTTCGTTTACCGCGAGCCATTCGAGCGGCGTGGCGGCGACCAGCGAGAGCCTGGCGGCGCGGTTCGGGGTGGATCTGGCGACCAGGAGGCTGATCGGGGTGGCCGGTTTCTTACATGACATCGGCAAGCTGGCCGTGCCGACCGCGATCCTGGACAAGCCGGGCCGGCTGACGCAGCAGGAACTGTTCGTGGTGCGCCAGCACCCTTATTTCACGCACCAGATATTGTCGATGGTGCCTGGCCTGGACCTTGTCAACAGCTGGGCGTCGCTGCATCACGAACGCCTCGACGGTTCCGGCTACCCCTTTCGTCCGCGCGAACTTCCGGTGGGCGCGCGCATCATCGCGGTGGCCGACATTTTCACCGCCATCACCGAAGATCGTCCCTACCGCAAGGGGATGGAGCGCCAGCAGTGCCTCGGGGTGCTCGACAAGCTGGTGGCCGAGCGCGCCATCGACGGCGACATCGTGGCCGTGTTGCGCCATGACTTCGATGAAATCCATCGGTTGCGCAGCCAGTCGCAGCAAGCGGCAGGGCAGGGCGCGGCTGCTTTTCACGCCTGACCGAACAACGCATCGGCTTGAAAATGTCGTGGCGGCGCTTGCGCTTATTGACTAAAGTGAGGTGACTCGCCCGCATTCGAATGCGGGTTGAGTATTGGTGCGAGCGGCAGTGCGCGCAAGCACGCCCTGCCGCACGCTTTTTTCAGCCAGAAATCGATTGGAAAATATCATGCGCACACTTTGGATTGGCGCCGCCCTGGCGGCGGCTTCCTGCGCCCCGCTGGCGCAGGCGCAAGACGCCGGACAGCCGGCCACATCGCCTCAAATGGTCCAGGTGCCCGGCACCCCGGCCGGGCGCTACAAGATGGACCAAAACGAGTTCCGCGATGTCAGCGGAAAATACATGCTGTCGACCGGCGAGGTGCTGACAGTGACGAGCATGCGGAAAAGGTTTTTCGCCCAGATCGAAGACAATCCCGGCATTGAAATCGTTCCGCTCGCGCACAATGTGTTCGTCGCCAGGAACGCCGACATGAAGCTGCTGTTTGACGAATTCGCGAACGGCCGGCAAAACGACGTGGTCATCACGTCGCGCAGGGGGTGAGCGGCGAGCGGTGCCGCCTCAATCGGCGCGCTGCAAGGCGAACACGGCCCTGATTTCGCCGACGGTGGTGCCGCGCAGGTTCTTGATGGCCGGCTGGCGGTAGTGCTCGAGCAGGGCGCGCTGGCGCTGGTCGAGCAGGCCAAGCTGGTCCAGTACGCTAAAGACGGTGCACTGCAGGGCGCGGCTGGCCCCGTCGCCGATCTTGATGGCGATGCCCAGTCCGGCTGAGCGTATGCCGATCGTCTGCACCGCATCCGCGCCCGCCTTGCTGACCCAGTCGGCGGCGCCGGCCGACATGTAGGCCAGGTCGGCGCGCGCCGTGCCCGATACCAGGTCGGGGTGGCCGGTCATGGCGTTGTAGAGCGCATCGAAGGCGGCGCCATATTGCGCATCGGCTCCGCCTTGGGCCAGGCGGGCGTACAAATGCGCCAGGCGTAGCAGGGGCAGCGCGTAGTTCGGAGCCGAGCAGCCGTCTATTCCTGCGGGCATGCTGGCGGCAGGCAGTCCTGTGACTTGTGCAAGTGTGTTGCGAATTGCCTGTTGCAGCGGGTGGTCCGGCGCGACGTAGTTCGCCGTTGGTGCACCGTGCAGGCGGCACCATGCGAGAAAGCCGCTGTGTTTGCCTGAACAGTTGTGCTGGATCGGCGTCCAGCTGCGCCCGCACGGTATGTGCTGGCCTACGGCCTCGTAGTACAGCGGCGCGTGGCAGCCGCATTCGAGGTGATGTTCGTCGAGCCCGATCTTGGCGAGGATGGAGGCGACGGCGCGCACATGTTTTTCTTCGCCGGAATGACTGGCGCACAGCAACGCCAGTTCGTCCTGGCTCAGGCCGAGTCGCGCAGGGCCGTTTGCCAGGACGAAGGGCAGGGCCTGGAAGGGCTTGAGCGCCGAGCGCGTGAAGGTCATGAAATGCGGGTCGCCCGCGAACCACTTGAGCTGGCCGGCGACATCGACCACTGCCACCGATCCCATGTGGATGTTTTCGACCGTGTAGCCCGAGGACGGATAGCCGCGCGTGGTGTGGACAAGTGGCGCCAACTTCATGGACATGCCCGCAATGGATTCGACAGCCTTCACTGTACCACCAGGCAGGGCGGGCCCGCGCAGCCCGGCCTTCAGAAGGTGATCGGCACCCTTACCGTGAGCGAAACGTCGGGCGTGTCGCGCGTGAGGCCGGCGCCGACCGATACGTTCAGGGTGCGGCGCTCGCTGAGACGGTACGAATAGCCGAGCACCAAGGTGCCGAGCTGGATCCGCACCGAGCCGGGTACCGGCAGAGAGCGCTGGCGGGTGCGGGCGATTGAACTGTGATCGTATCCGATGCTGAAGGCGGCCTTGTCGTTGAGCGCGAGCCCCATGCCGAAATTGAAGCCGATGACGTCGCCGGGTTCGATTTCGCCGAGAAATTCCTGTTCCCCGAACAGCACCTTGCGGCTCACGTCGCTGCGCTTGAAGTTGTGCAGGTAGTTGAAGCTGCCGAAGAAGATGGCCGGATCGGACGGGAACAGCCAGGTCAGGCTTGGCTGCAGCGAATAGAAGCCGGAGCCGGTCGGCAGGTCCAGCGGCAGGCCGCTGCCGCTCGCATTGTCGCCCACACAACGCTTGTTGCAGTCGGTCACGACCTCGAAGGGGTCGCGCCCGGTGCGCGATTTGAAACGCAGGGCGCCCACGTAATATGGCTTGTCGAGGCCGCCCTCGTTCAGCTGGTAACGCACGCCCAGTTCGACATCGCCGACGGCTTTGCCGCTTGTTTCGAAGACGTTCTCGACGGCGGTACCGGTGAAGATTTCGCGGCTGACGGTGGAATCGGAACGGTAGACGTAGGGCACCCGGACGTCGACCTCGAGGCGGTTCGTGATCCCGTAGCGTCCGCCAAGGGTGGCGGTGAAGGTGTTGCGCTTGACTTCGCGCACGTCGACCAGCCCGATCAGCAGTGCGGGAATGATCGTGTAGCCCACCAGCGCGACCCGGTTGCTCGACGAGTAGCCGAACTGCAAGGACGGTTCGAGCACGAAACGGCCGCGCGGCGTCAGGACGCCGGGCTGCTCGAACAAGGGCGCGACC
>JBAQKU010000634.1:0-6261 GCA_049301315.1 Telluria sp. | reverse complement strand
ACACCAGGCTGTCGGTGCCGAGAATGCGAAACAGCTGCTCTTCGGCCACGTCGAGCGATTGCGCGTCGCGGCTGATGAAGGCGAGACGGCGCTCGAGCGCCGCTTCGGCCAGCACGCCACCCCTGGCCAGCGGGATCGAAAATTCGGCAACGCGCTGCTGATCGCCGTTCGGCACCCCGATCAGGGCGTGTCCGGTCGGGTTCTCCAGCAGGATCACGGTATTGTCGAAATCGAAAAGTATGCGCGCCGAGCGTGTCATCGATTCGAGCAGGCCGCTCTCGCCTTGCTGGCGCGCGAAGCTCTGCCCGACTTCGGACACCAGCACCAGGTTGCGCACTTCCTCGGACAGGCGCTGCTGGACCGGGTCCGGCGCCGTCGGCACGAAGGCGCCCGGCGCCGGGATGTCGTCGGCGCCGCTCAGGTCGATGCCAAGGTGCGCCGCCGATTTCTCGACCTGGTGGATGGCTGCGGCGCCGATGGCCGCCACCTGGTCCTGATCGAGCCCGCACAGCGCCCCCGCTTCCAGCACCGCCAGCGGGTCCGGCTCACGGCACGAGAGCAGGTGCGCCAGGCGCACGATGCGGATCAGGGGATGGGCCGACTCGAGGCGCGCGCTCGGTTCGTGGTGGTACAGCACCGAGTCGGCCAGGAAGGAATCGAGCCGCCAGCGCTCGATCAGCCAGGCGCCCGCTTCGGAGTGGGTGATCTGCAGGGTGCGCTGCTCGACCGCGCACAGGGCGGCGTCGTCGCGCGCGCCGAAGTTGAAGGCATATTCCTGCGGGGCCGTCGCCAGCAGGGCCAGGCGGCCGACGTTGTGCAGCAGGCCGGCCAGGTAGGCTTCTTCCGCGTGCGCATAGGCCATCTGCTTGGCCAGGTCGCGCGCAATCACCGCCGCAGCCAGGGAACTCTTCCAGAACGCGCGCAGGTCGGTGCTGCCGGAATGGGGGAAATTGTTAAATGTTTGAAAAACCGATTCGCTGATGACCAGCGTCTTGATCATGTCGGTGCCGAGCGCGACGAGCGACTGCTCTAGACTGAGGGTGCGGCTATTGCGAAAGTACGCCGAACTGTTGGCAACGGCGAGCATCTTGCTCGTCATGCCTGCATCCTTGGCGATCAGCGCGGCCAATTCGGGCATCCCCAAGTCGTCGGCCTGCAAGTGCTCGATCAACTTGATGAGTATCTGCGGCATGGCCGGCAGACGTGCAATCAGCAGGCGATTGCGAATATCATGGTCTGATTGATGCATTGTCAAAGGCACTACCGCCAAATTACGATGGTTGGAGGTGGCGCTCAAGGGCAAAGCGGCCACGACGTTTTTGCTTGTGGATCTCCGGAACAGAGCAGCTTTAGGGCCTCTATTCAACTATTTTAACAATCTTATATTAGCATATATACACGAAGTTTGCCTTTAAGGAATTAATTCCTTAAAAAAAGTCTCATGTTTACAACATTTCTGACCGTTAAGCCCCGGGATGGCGTGAGAGCATGCGCCGGTAGTAACGGGACGTCAACCATAAAGCGAGGGCGCCCAGGGCAAACCCGAGCTGGCCGATCGCCAGCCACAACACCGAGTGCGACAGGAACGGCGCGATGACGCCGGCCACCAGCGCCGCCAGCAGGGTCGCGGCGAACGACTGGCAGGAGGCGACCGTGCCGCGGATGTGAGGGAACAGGTCAAGCGCGAGCAGCGTGGCGCCGGGCGCGATGATCGAGGTGCCGAAGGTATAGAAGAACATCGGCAGCACGGTCCAGGGCAGTGCGGGCGGCAGCACCGCGTGGTACAGCACGTTGGCGCTCGCTGCGGCGAGCTGGAAGCCGAAGCCGATCCCGATCTGGCGCGCGAAACTCATCTTGCCGGCGATCCGGTTGGCCGCCAGAGCGCCAAGAAAGATCCCGCTCACGCAGGGAATGAACAGCCACCCGTACTGGTCGGGGCCCAGGCCGAGGTGGACCGGCAGCATCACCGGCGCGGCGGCGATAAACAGGAACAGGCCCGCGAAATTGAGCGAGGTGACCCCGGCCTTCATGTGAAACAGGGGCGAGCTGAAGACGGCGCGGTAACTGCGGGCCAGGAAGCGCGGATTGAACGGCTGGCGCTGATCGAGCGGCACCGTCTCGGGCAGGTGCTTGTAGCAGAAAACGCCGAGCGCGACGGTGTAGGCGAGCAGCGCCAGGAAGATCGCGCGCCAGTCGAACAGCTTGACGATCCAGCCGCCCAGCACGGGCGCGATGGCAGGCGCGATCGAAAAAATCATGGTGACGAGCGAAAGCAGGCGCGCCGCCGATGCGCCCGAATACAGGTCGCGGATGATCGCGCGCCCGACCACCACCCCGGCCCCGGCCGACACTCCCTGCATGATGCGGAACACCCACAGGTAGTGCACCGAATGCGAGGCCGCGCAGCCGAAGGTGCCGACCGCGAACACGACCAGCGCGGCCAGGATCACGTTGCGCCGCCCGAAGGCGTCCGACAGCGCGCCGTGCCACAGCACCATGACCGCGAACGCAAGCATGTAGGCGGTGATGGTTTGCTGGACCTCGATCGCGCTCGCGCCGAGACTGGCCTGGATATTGGGGAAGGCCGGAAGGTAGGCGTCGATCGAGAACGGCCCCAGCATCGACAGCGCCGCCAGCAAGGTGGCCAGGCCGCCGCCGCTGAGCAGCGCGATCTTGTGCGCCGGCGGCAGCGGAACGGGGGTGACCGGGTCGGGCGGCAGGTTGGGCGGCGGGGTCGGGAACATGCGCGCTCGGTCAGGCCTGTTTTGGCTTGGCTTCTTCGCGCCGGTTGTAGCCGGCCACCATGTCGAATCGGAACAGGCGGCATTCGAGCGCGCCGTTGAAGAACGGCGTCTTGCGCGCTTCCTTCAGGCGCAGCAGCTTGGGCAGGCTCAGGTCGGCGGTAAACAGGAACACGGTCCAGCCGGCGAAGCGCTGCTTGAGCGTGGTGCCCAGCGCCGAATAGAACGACACCGACATTTCGTCGGCCGGCATGGTGCTGTCGCCGCGCACGCCGATGCGTTCGCCGTACGGAGGGTTGGTCAGCAGGATGCCGGGCTGCTCGGTGGGCGGCTTGACCTCCTGCGCTTCGATCTGCTTGAGCGGCACTTCGAACTCGATGCCGGCGGCCTTCAGGTTGTGGCGCGTCATGGCCACCATGTCGCCCGAGATGTCGCTGCCGAAAATGGTCGGCTCGGCCGGCAACGCATTCGGCTTGACCGCGCTTTTCATCTCTTGCCATGGACCCGGCTTGAAGGCGTTGAACTGTTCGAACGCGAAGCGGCGCCGCGAGCCGGACGGGATCCCCTGCAGCATCTGGGCCGCTTCGATCAGGATGGTGCCGGAGCCGCACATCGGGTCGAACAGCACCGTGCCCGGCTTCCAGCCGGCCACCCGCAGCATGCCGGCGGCCAGGTTTTCGCGCAGCGGGGCGTCGCCGGTTTCCTCGCGCCAGCCGCGCTTGAACAAGGCCTCGCCCGAGGTGTCGAGATAGATGGTGAAGTTGCGCGCGTCGAGGAAGCCGACAATGCGCATGTCCGGCTCGCGCGTGTTGACCGACGGACGCTTGTCGAACTGGTCGCGGAAACGGTCGCAGATCGCGTCCTTGATCTTGAGCGTCGTGAACTCCAGGCTGCGCAGCGGCGACTTGACCGCCGTGACGTCGACCCGGATCGTGTGATCGACCCCGAACCAGTCTTCCCACGGCTGCGCCAGGGTCAGGTCGTAGATGTCGTTCTCGTTGGAGTAGCTTTGATGCGCCATGCGCAGCAGCACGCGCGAGGCGATGCGCGAATGCAGGTTGATGCGGTACGAGTCGAGCAGCTCACCCGAGCAGTGAACTCCGCCGGGCACCTGGTTGTGCACCTTCATGGTGGTGCTTTGCTGGGCGATTTCGCCCAGCTCTTCGGCCAGCGCCGCTTCCATGCCGCGCGGGCAAGGACAGAAAAATGAAGCCATTGGTGTACCCTTTATCCGTTAAAAAAAATTCAAATAGCCGGTGCGGCGAGGCCATTCCCCGGCGCTCCCATTGGTCCGGCTTGCGCCTTTACTGCTGTTTCAGGGCGCAGCCCTGCCAAGCGCGCGTTCGACGAAATCGAGCCGGTCCTGTCCCCAGAAGGCTTCGCCGTCCACCACGTACCACGGCACGCCGAACACATTGGCGGCCATCGCTTCGTCGGTGTTGCGCTCGTACTGCTCCTGCACGCCGGCCGTCTCGGACGACTTGACCAGCATGGGGCCGTCGAAACCGCAGGCGGTCGCGATGCGCGCCAGCGTTTCCTGCTCGGAGATGTTCTTCTCCTCGGCCCACAGGGCGCGCATGGTGGCGCCGGCCAGTTCCAGCGCCGCGTCGGCGCCCAGGCTGGTGCGCGCCGCGATGATCAGCTTGGACGCGGCCTCGGGCGGGATCGGGAAAAACTTCGGCTGCGCATTGAGCGGCAGGTTCAGGAAAACGGACCAGCGCGCCAGCTCCTGCAGGCGATATGCCTGGCGCTGCGGCGCGCGCTTGGCCAGCGGCAACCCGCCGGAGACGCTGAACACCTTGCCCAGGTCGAAAGGTTTGGGCTCGATCAGCGCGCCGTGGGCCTTCGCCATGGTGACAAGGCGTTCATGCCCGAGGTAGGTCCAGGGCGAATGGGGGACAAAAAAATAATCGATCGTTTTGCTCATCTCGACACCTCATCAGAAAGGTTTGACGACGACCAGGATGACGATTGCAACCAGCAACAGGACCGGCACTTCATTGAACCAGCGATACCAGGTATGGCTGCGCCGGTTCGCACCGTTCTCGAATTTTTTCAGCAGCGAGCCGCTGGCATGATGGTAGCCGATAACCAGCACCACCAGCGTCAGCTTGGCATGCAGCCAGCCGCCGGGGAAGCCGTAGCCCAGCCATAGCCACAGGCCGCTCGCGACCGTGAGAACGGCAGGGATCAGCATGAAACGATACAGCTTGCGCGCCATCAGCAGCAGGCGCGCGTTCGCGACCGTCTCGGTCTCCATCGCCAGGTTCACGAAGATGCGCGGCAGGTAGAACAGTCCGGCGAACCAGGACGCGAACAGTACGATGTGAAACGCTTTAATCCAGAGCATGGGATCCTTTTCTGTGTGGTGTTGCGGGCACGGCCGGTGGCCTGCCCTCTTTTTTACGACCTTGTTTCGCCGTGTCCGAACACGACGTACTTCAACGATGTCAGCCCCTCGAGGCCGACCGGGCCGCGCGCGTGCAGCTTGTCGTTCGAGATGCCGATCTCGGCGCCGAGGCCGTATTCGAAACCGTCGGCGAAACGGGTCGATGCGTTGACCATGACCGAGGCGGAGTCGACTTCGCGCAGGAAGCGCAGCGCGTCGCTGTAGTCTTCGGTAACGATCGCATCGGTGTGCTTCGACGAATACGTGTTGATATGCTCGATCGCCTGGTCGATGTCGCCGACCACCTTGATGGCCAGGATCGGGGCCAGGTATTCCGTGCTCCAGTCCTGAGGGGTGGCGGCGGCCAGGTGCGGATAGCCGGCCAGCAGCGCGAACGCTTCCGGATCGGCACGCAGCTCGACTTGCCTGGTTGCGAACAGTTCGGCCAGTTTCGGCAGCACCGCGGGGGCGACCGGGCGCGCCACCAGCAGCGTTTCCATGGTGTTGCAGGTGCCGTAGCGGTGGCATTTGGCGTTGAAGGCGATCGGCAGCGCTTTCGCCAGGTCGGCCTTGCTGTCGATGTAGACGTGGCAGATGCCGTCGAGGTGCTTGATCATCGGGACCGTCGCTTCGGCCATCAGGCGTTCGATCAGTCCTTTGCCGCCGCGCGGCACGATCACGTCCACGTATTGCGGCATCGTGATCATGGCGCCTACCGCGGCGCGGTCGGTGGTGTCGACGATCTGCACGGCGTGCGCCGGCAGGCCGGCCCCGGCCAGGCCCTCGGCGACGATTTTCGCCAGCGCGCGGTTGCAGTTGATCGCTTCGGAGCCGCCGCGCAGGATGGTCGCATTGCCGCTTTTGATGCACAGGCCGGCCGCGTCCACCGTGACGTTCGGGCGCGCCTCGTAGATGATGCCGATCACGCCCAGCGGCACCCTCATCTGGCCGACCTGGATGCCGCTCGGGCGGAACTTCATGTTCGATATCTCGCCGATCGGGTCGGCCAGCGCGACGATCTGGCGCAGGCCTTCGACCATGGTGCCGATGGCCGCTTCGGACAGGCTCAGGCGCTCGAGCATGGCCGGTGCGAGGCCGGCGGCGCTGGCCGCGTCGAGGTCAAGCTGGTTG
>JBAQKU010000633.1:0-6740 GCA_049301315.1 Telluria sp. | reverse complement strand
CCGGCAGCTGCGCCACCCCGCGCAGGCCGCCCAGCGCCTCCTCCCAGCGCAGCACCTCCTCGTCGAGCGCAAACATATCCATTTGGCGCGGCTCCATTAGCTTTTGATCAATTGTATGCCGGTTGATCATGCGCGGACGGGAAAAATCAGTACAGGGTCTGGGACGACTCATGCAGCAGCTGGGCATAGAGCGTGTGGCGAAAGCGCGCGATCTTGCCTTCCCCGACCGCGCCCAGGATCGCGCATTGCGGCTCGATCAGGTGGCGGCAATTGTAGAATTTGCAGTGCCCGAGATACGGTTCGAACTCGCGGAAGGCGCGTTCGAGCATGCCTTCGGTGAGATGGTACAGCCCGAATTCCTGGAATCCGGGCGAATCGATGATCGATGCGCCGCCGTCCAGCGCGTACAGGCGCGTGAAGGTGGTGGTGTGCTTGCCGGTGTCGAGCGCGGCCGAGATTTCGCGCACCGCGATGTCCGCGTCCGGCACCAAGAGGTTGATCAGCGAGGACTTGCCCATGCCGGACTGGCCGATCAGGATCGAGGATTGGCCGGCCAGCAGCGGCGTCAGGGTGGCCACCGCATGCTCGGGCGCGGCGCGCGCCGAGACCTCGTGCAGCCGGTAGCCGAGGCAGGTGTAGGCGCGCAGCCGTTCGCGCGCTTTCGGCAGCTGTTCGGCCACGTCGGTCTTGTTGAGAATCAGGTGGGCCTCGATGCCGGCCGCTTCGGCCGCCACCAGCGAGCGCGAAATGAGGTCGTCGGCGAAACCGGGCTCGGTGGCGACCACGATGAACAAGCGCGTGAGGTTGGCCGCCAGCAGCTTCGACTTGTACTGGTCGGAGCGGTACAGCAGCGTCTTGCGCTCGCCGATCGAGTCGATCACGGCCTGGTCTTCCGAGGTCATGGTCAGGTTGACCACGTCGCCCACGGCCACGTTGGTCTTCTTGCCGCGCGTGACGCACTGCAGCTTGCGCCCGGCCACGTCGGCCAGGTAGTGGCGCCCGTGCGCCGCGATCACGGTGCCGGTCAACGCGCTCATGCGCGCGCCCGCTGCTCGTAGATGGCGTTGGCCTTGGCCGCGCAGATGAAGTCGTTTTCGGTAACGCCGTTCGCCGAATGGGTGCTGAAGCTGACCGTGCACTCCTTGTAGGTCACCAGCAGCTCGGGGTGATGATCCTCGCGGTGCACCATCTCGGCCAGCGCGTTGACGAAGGCGATCGTGTCGCGGTAGTCGCGCAGGGCGAAGGTGCGGGTCAGCCTGGCGTCCACCAGGGCCCAGCCGGCCGCCTGAGGCAGCAGCTCGGCGATGGCGTCATGGGAAAGCGCGGCAGCGCCGGGGCTGCATGTCTTGTCGAGCAGGTTCATGTGGCCGCCATGGTAAGGTGCTTGATGCGCACGCTCGCGGGCGGGTGCGAATCGTAGAAGGCCGAATGGAGCGGGTCCGGCGTGAGGGTCGAGGCGTTGTCCTCGTACATTTTCACCAGCGCCGAAACCAGGTCGCGCGCGTCGGCGTGGCGCGCGGCGAAGGCGTCGGCTTCGAATTCGTGCTTGCGCGAGCTGATCGAGGCGAGCGGCGAGAGCACGAAGGTAAACACCGGCAGCACCAGCATGAACAGGATCAGGGCCAGCGCGTCGTCGGCAAACACGGCATCGACGCCCAGGCCCTGGTAGAACCAGATCTGGTTCTTCAGGTAGCCGAGCAGGGCGAGGAAGGCGAGCGAGACGGCGAACATGAGGGCGATGCGCTTGACGATGTGGCGCAGCTTGAAGTGGCCCAGTTCGTGCGCCAGCACCGCCTCGATTTCCTGCGGCGCCAGGCGCTCGAGCAGGGTGTCGAAGAACACGATGCGCTTGTTGGCGCCAAAGCCGGAGAAGTAGGCGTTGCCGTGCGCGCTGCGCTTGGAGCCGTCCATCACGAACAGGCCCTTGGAGGCGAAGCCGACGCGCGTCATCAGGCCTTCGATGCGCTGTTTCAGGCTGGCGTCGGCAAGTGGCGTGAACTTGTTGAACAGCGGCGCGATCACAGTAGGGTAGAGCACCATCATGAGCAGCTGGAAGCCGCTCCAGACCAGCCAGGCATACAGCCACCACAGCGGCCCGGTCTTGTCCATGAGAATGAGCACGACCCAGATCAGGGGCAGGCCGATGAGCGCGCCCAGCAGCAGGCCCTTGACCATGTCGGCCAGCCACAGGCCGAGCGTCATCTTGTTGAAGCCGAAGCGCTGTTCGAGCACGAACTGGCGGTAGTAGTCGAACGGCAGGTCGAGCGCGCCGGAGAGCACGGCGAAGGCGACGATCAGGCCGATCTGGTAGCCGATGCCGGGACCGGTCAGGCCCAGCACGCTGCCTGCGAGCCACTGCAGGCCGCCCAGCAGGGTGAAGCCGATCAGGACGAAGCTGCCGAACAGCAGGCTGGCGAGGCCGAACCTGGTCTTGGCGACGGTGTAGTCGGCCGCCTTCTGGTGCGCCGCGAGCGCAATCTTCGAGGCGAACTCGGCAGGAACCGCGCCGCGTTCGGCGAGCACGTGGCGAATCTGGCGGCCGGCCAGCCAGAAGCGCAGGATGAGCGTCAGGGCAAAAAAAACGAGAAACAAAACTGAAAACGCGAGTGAATACATTCTGTGCCTGTGAGAAAATGCAGGATTGATTAGGCGAAGAGAGAATTATGTCACAAGCGACCGATATAGCAGCACCTGGCGCGGTTCACCGCCCCAATGAGTTCAACCTGGTGTGGGTCGACATGGAAATGACGGGCCTGGACCCGGACAGCGACCGCATCATCGAAGTGGCGGTGGTGGTGACCGACATGCACCTGAACATCCTGGCCGAAGGCCCGGTGTTTGCGATCCACCAGTCCGACGCCACGCTCGACAAGATGGATTCGTGGAACAAGGGCACGCACGGGCGTTCCGGCCTGATCGAGCGGGTCAAGGCATCGACCGTGACGGAAGCCGATGCGGAAGCGGCGCTGGTTGTCTTCCTCAAGAATTTCGTCCCGGCCGGCAAGTCGCCGATGTGCGGCAACACCATCTGCCAGGACCGCCGCTTCATGGCGCGCGGCATGCCCAAGCTGGAAGCGTTTTTCCATTACCGTAACCTTGACGTTTCGACCCTGAAGGAGCTGTGCAAGCGCTGGAAGCCGGAACTGGCGTCCGGCTTCAAGAAGCACCAGAAGCACACGGCGCTGGCCGACATCATCGAATCGGTCGAGGAACTGCGCTACTACCGCGAGCACTTCATCAAGCTGTAAGGGCTGCCCGTGCTGCGGCGCGCAAAAATAATGCTCACAAGAAAAATTTGTCAGAGTGTGATTTAATTACGCTCTTTCAAATTTCCCAAAGCTTGTGGCGGATCAATGTCGAGTGCAAGAGTAGCGTGGTATGCAAGGTTTCTTCCCCAGCCGAATACGGCGGGCCGTTCCGAACAAATACGTGGCTGCTGGGGCGCCCTGGCCGGACTGCTGCTGACGGGCTTTGTCAGCTATTTGGTGCTGGACAACAACGCAATTTTCCTGATCGGGCCGATGGGCGCCTCCGCCGTGCTGGTGTTCTGCCAGCCCGCCAGCCCGCCAGCCCGCTGGCCCAGCCCTGGTCTGTGATCGGCGGCAACATGATTTCGGCGCTGATCGGCGTCGCCTGCGCGCGCTGGATCAGCGCCTGAATTCCTTGCTGCTGGTGGCCGCCGGGCTGGTGTTCAATAACCTGACCGGGCGCCGCTACCCGCACCTGCAGCACTCCGCCATGCAAAATGTGCATGACACCGGGGACGCCGTGCCCACCGCGCGCGTCGGCTTCACTTCGGACGACCTGGACGCGGTGCTCAAGCGCTACGACCAGGTGCTCGACGTGAGCCGCGACGACCTCGAGTCGATCATCCTGGAAACCGAAATGCACGCTTACGCGCGCCGCTTCGGCGTCATCACCTGCGGCGAGATCATGTCGAAAGATGTCGTCACGCTCGAATTCGGCACCGAACTGGGCGAGGCCTGGAGGCTGATGCGCCGGCACCAGGTGCATGCGCTGCGGGTGCTCAACCGCACGCGGCGCGTGATCGGCATCGTCTCGCAGAGCGACTTCCTCAAGCACAAGGACCTGGACGAATACAAGAGCCTGGGCGCGCGCCTGCGCCGCTCGCTGCGCCGCAGCTTGGCCAGCCGCGACAACCAGCCCGAGGTGGTCGGGCAGATCATGAGCCATCACGTCAAGACCACGCGCGACAGCATGCCGATCGTGGAGCTGGTGCCGCTCATGGCCAATTCGGGCCTGCATCACATCCCGGTGGTCGACGCCGATTACCGCTTCGTCGGCATCGTCACCCAGTCCGACCTGGTGGCGGCCCTGTACGAGAGCCGGCTGGGGGAAACGCTGAAGCTGGCCGCCTGACGCGCGGCTGTGTTACTGGGCGGCCTCGGCCCCGCAGCACTTCTTGTATTTTTTTCCGCTGCCGCAAGGGCAGTCGTCGTTGCGCCCGACCTTGGGCTCGTCGCGCTTGATGGTCTGCACCGCGGCCTTGCGCAGCGGTACCCAGAAGCGGTAGATCTCGGGCAGGTTGGCCTCGATCTCCAGGGCCAGCTTGTGGCCCTTGGCCGGATTGTCCACCAGCGCCAGTTCGTCTTCCTCGATCTCGTCGGCGCCAAGCAGGTAGATCGGGCGCATCAGCGCGGCCAGGTTCGATTCCCAGATCGGGTTCCAGGAACCGGGACGCAATTCCATGCCCTCCCAGAAGCCCCAGCACCAGGCCTCGGCGTCGATCAGGGTCTGGCCCTCGTGCTCGTGTTCGCAAAACAGCGGCTCGAACTCCTTCGGGGCCACCTCGAACGTGACCAGCACTTCGTTCATGAAGCGCATGATCAGCTCGACGATGCGCTCTTCTTCCTTCTTGTTCTTGAACGTCGGCACGCTCTTGTCGTCGTCGCCCCACACCTTGGGCAGCCACTCGGCCGGCATGATGGTTTCGGGGCCGATCGCGATCGCGGTCAGGAAGCCGTGCAGGGTGTCCATCGTCATGGCGTCGTCGGGGCTGCGCTCCGAGAGCAGGAACTGGTCGAGCTCGTTGAATTCTTTATCCGACAGGGGTTGGTCAAGTTGCATGGTGTACTCTGATAGGTTGAAGGCGACAGTTTAACCCGCGCCGGCGAGACAGGCGTACGAAACTTGCGCGCCGCCTTACAATAGCGGCATGAATATCGCGCCGCCAGACCAGCCAGCCCCTCCGATCCACCCGTTCGCCCTGCTCGGTCCCGACTGCGTGCTCGATGCGCTCGACAGTGTCGGGCTGCGCGGCGACGGCCGCCTGCTGGCGCTGAACAGCTACGAGAACCGGGTGTACCAGGTCGGCATGGAGGAGGGGCCGCCGGTGGTGGCCAAGTTCTACCGGCCGGCGCGCTGGAGCGACGCGGCCATCCTCGAGGAGCACGCCTTCGTGCAGGAGCTGGTCGAGCGCGAGATCCCGGTGGTGGCCGCGCTCACGCTGGGCGGGCGTACCCTGCACGAATTTTCCGGCTTCCGGTTCGCGGTGTTTCCGCGCCGCGGCGGGCGCGCGCCCGAGCTGGACGATCCCGATACGCTCGAATGGATGGGGCGCTTCATCGGGCGCATCCATGCGGTGGGCGCGCTCGCGCCGTTTTGCGAGCGCCCGGCGCTCACGCCCGACAGCTTCGGGCGCGAGCCGCGCGATTACCTGCTGGCCAACGGCTTCATTCCGCCCGATCTGCTCGCCGCGTACACCAGCGTGGCCGAGCAGGCCCTGGCCGGCGTGGCGCGCTGCTACGAGCGGGCCGGCGAGGTGGCGCTGCTGCGCCTGCACGGCGACTGCCACGCGGGCAACGTGCTGTGGACCGACTCCGGCCCGCATTTCGTCGATTTCGACGACAGCCGCAGCGGGCCTGCGGTGCAGGACCTGTGGATGCTGCTGTCGGGCGAGCGCGGCGACATGCTGCGCCAGATGAGCGACATTCTGGCCGGCTACGAGGATTTCGCCGATTTCGACCCGCGCGAGCTGTACCTGGTCGAGGCGCTGCGCACCCTGCGCCTGATCCATTACTCGGCCTGGCTGGCGCGGCGCTGGGACGACCCCGCCTTCCCGGCAGCTTTTCCCTGGTTTAACACGCAACGCTATTGGCAGGACCGCATCCTCGAGCTGCGCGAACAGGTGGCGCTGATGGACGAGCCGCCGCTGTGGCCGGTATAGGGGCTGTGATACGACACAAGTATCAAAAGGCGCCTGTCATATGCAATACCTATCACCGGAGTGCTTCAAACCCCTGAATTGAACGCTTTTCCCCTCTCTGCTTGGTACGCTGGCAAGCGCGCACCTGCCCGATAATCGGACTCATGAGCCCGAACTGCGCGCTGTGCGTGCGGCAGGCGCAACCTAAGCGAGAACAATATGGAACAAGCACAAGCGCTGCAAGACGATGCCAACGTCACCATCGAGCTGCCATCGGAGCCGGCGGCCAACGAGCCGCTGCCGCCGGTAGCGGCGCGCGGGCGCGTCAAGTTCGAGATGCGTGCGATCCATGAGGCGATCGCACGGGTCGAAGCCGAAGGCAAGGCCTCCTGCGCCGCCGAAAGCCGTGCCATTGCCGAAGCGCGTGCGCGCAGCCTGGCCGAGGAGTGCACCGCGCTCGACATCGCCGCCGCCGAGGCCGCGCTGAAAAATGCCCAGGCATCCGAACAAGCCATTGAAGCGAGCCGCGCCCGCCTCGAATTCGAGCGCGCCGCGGCGCAGGCCAATGTGGAGC
>JBAQKU010000632.1:0-2930 GCA_049301315.1 Telluria sp. | reverse complement strand
GTGCGGGCGTGACGGTGACGCCGCTGACGATCCCGGCCGGCACCCTGGTGGCGCGCCTGGCGCTGGCCGATGTCGACACCAGCGGCTTCGCGGGCGGCCACCGCGACGACCTCGACCTGATGCTGCTCGATGCCGGCGGCAACCTGGTCGGCTATAGCGGCGGCGCGAGCGCGAATGAAAAAATCACGCTGATGGCGCCCGCGCCCGGTTCCTACCGGATCTGCGTGATCGGCTTCGATCCCTACGGCGGCAGCGCCAGCTACACGATGTCGTCGTGGGTGGTCGGCAGCGCCGACAGCGGCGGCGCATTCAAGGTCAGCATGCCGTCCTCCGCGTTCCTGGGCGGGACCGCCTCGGCCGCGGCGAGCTGGTCCGGCCTGGCGGGCGGCCAGCACTACCTCGGCGCGCTGCAATACCTGGTGAACGGGATGGTACAGGGCGCGACCCTGGTCGAAGTCGACACCAGCGACGCTGTGCCGACCTCGAGCGTGAGCCGCAGCGCACGCAGCGCCGAGCGGCGCGACTGAGCCAGGAGCCTGTCGAGCGCAGGCGTTGGAAGTCCGGCTTGCGCTGCCGTGCGGGTACGCTCAGTACGCCACGGCAGTGCCGCGCAGCTGGCAGCGTCCGGCGTTGCACTGCGCGCCGGGATCGGTGACGACGCGGCAGTCGGACAATAGCCCCGACTTGGCGAGCGCGGCCTTGCGCTCGTCGCGGTAGCGTTCGGCCAGCGCCTGCAACTGGCGCCCATCGCTGTGCGCGCTCGACCATGCAAGGTACAGTTCCGGGCCGCCGCAGGCGCGCGCCCCGAGCGCCAGGGTATGGCACTGCGATGATTCGGTGCAGGCGGCAGTGCCGGCCTGGGCCCGGATCTGGTCGAGCAATCCGGGGGAACCGGCAACGGGTGGCCCGGCGGCGTGCATGCTGCACGAGGCGCAGGCGAGCAAGAACAGGATGGTGAGCTGGCGCATGAACCCATCATGGCGCGCGCGCCTTGAG
The DNA here is from genome assembly GCA_049301315.1 of Telluria sp. GTDB lineage: Bacteria > Pseudomonadota > Gammaproteobacteria > Burkholderiales > Burkholderiaceae_D > JBAQKU01. The sequence continues at coordinate 1,934 of JBAQKU010000632.1, read as the reverse complement.
CGGTCAAGCGCGATTTGCGCAAGCGCGCCGCGTGTGGCCAATCCTGCCCTGCCAGGCCGAAGCTTGTCTCGCAGTCACTACCACATCCCCTTCCGCATGGCGAACGAATTCGATGCAGAGCGTACATTTTTTTACAAATTTACGCTTTTTCCGTCGTTTTTTCGCATCTTTCCATAAATAACTAAAAAATTTCTTAGAGGACATTTTCCGTCTTCTTACCCTAAAGCGCGCGAATATCCTGTAAAAAACTTTCAAAATATTAATATTTCATAATGTTAAGGGAAATAAATCGCGACGCACAAAAAAAGTTCCATATAATTCCTAGCGTCAATCAATTAACCCAATGAAACAAATGAGATTCTTCAACGTTGGAACGGTAACAAGCGCACTTTGCATCAGCCTGCTCGCCGGCTGTGGCGGCAGCAACGGCCTCGAGGAAACCGGCGCCACGCGCCTGCTGGCCCAGGCCATCGTGCGCGACGGCCCGCCGCCCGAGCCGATCATCTACGCGGACGGGCGCAAGGCCGGCCCCGGCCCCGGCCAGTGCCCCGAAGGCAAGGCCGAATGCGAGCAGCCCGACCCTACCCTGGCCGACAATTTTCGCAGCGGAACGCGCTGAACTTAGCGACGGTAAGGCGTGGCCAGCGGTTCGCCGATGAACACGCCCTGCGACGGCCACGCGACGCTCTTCCAGTAGGCTTCGATGGCGCTGTCGCCGGACACGTAGCGCTTGATCAGCACAGCCGGGTTGGAAAATTTCTGCCAGTAATTGCAAGGTTCGCTGACGGTGCCGTAACTGGCCGTCGCGCCGGCTTCGAGCCAGCGCAGGATGCTCATCTGCGACTGCCCGAGCAGGTCGCCGCCGAACGAGGTCAGGTGGTCGGCCAGCGCGCCCGGCAGGAACCCCAGCGTATCGAGCTTGTCCACGCGCGCGCTCCCGGTCTGGTACACGATGATGTCGCGCGCCCCTTCGAGCGCATCGGACTTGAGCGTCCTGGTGCTCAGTTTCTTGGCCGCGATGCGCCCCGATGGCGGGAAAAACCGGGTCCGGCTGTTGCGCGCGGCGTCGGACGTCACCAGGTAGTAGGCGCTGGCGGGCGTCACCCGAAAGCCGCTGCCCACGCCCCTGTCGATCAAGGCCTTGGCCTGCGCGACCGACCCGGTCGGCAGCAGCATCGACAGGCGCACCCCGAGCTCGGTGAAGGGCCGCGCCGAATTCGAATTGAAGTAGGGGCTTGGCTTGCCGGCCGCGCAGCTGCGTGCGCATTGCCCGGGGTCGAAGCCGAGACTGAAGGCGCCGGTGATCGAATTGCATTCGACCGCGTAGGGCGCGGTCCAGACCATCAGCACCGCCTGCACCTGCGGCCCCAGCCCCGCGTCGATCTGCCGCTTGAGACGCTCGAACTGCGCCAGGTCGAGCCGGCGCGGCGGCTGCGCAATGCTGACATGCACCACGTTGGCGGCGGGAATGCCGCGCGCCTTGCGGTAGTACTCGCCGATCTCCACGCTGTTGGGCTCGGCGTCGTTGATGACGAGGCCGAGCTGGGCCGGCTGCAAGGCCGCGCCGGGGGCAGCCCGGGCCGTCCCGGCGCCAATGGCCAGGCACAGCAACACTGGCGCGATGGAAAAGGGAAATCGGGGCCGCAGTAGCTGGATCATGTTGGCAGAGCGAAACCGGGGTCGGAGTGTTGTACGCGGCGAGGTAGCGCGAACGGCGAAAAAAAACGGAAGCCGAAGCCTCCGTTTTTGATTATATCCGCTTGTTCAGGCAGCGGTGGAGCTATTCTTGCGACGACGGCTCAGCATGCCGAGGATGCCCAGGCCGGCCAGCATCATGCCGTAGGTCTCAGGCTCTGGAACCGGGGCCAGGTTCAGGTTGGCGCCGAAGCTGCCCGAGCCGGTCGAGACCAGGGTGCCGCTGACCTGCACATAAT
>JBAQKU010000631.1:0-6407 GCA_049301315.1 Telluria sp. | reverse complement strand
GTGCAATCCGGGTCATGCGGCTGTCCTGAATTGCAAGTTCGTTGAACAATCAATGTGGCGAAATCGGCCTGATACAAGGAACAAAGCACAGCAAGGCCGAGGCCTTGCAGCCCGAGCGTTGCGAGTGCGGTCGGATCCGGCGCCACGCCGAACAATTCAATTTGGCGCCAGTGATACCGACATGGCGCAGGCGTCCGGCGGCTTTCATCTTGAACAAGGTCGGCAGGTTCTCTTGCCAAACCAGCAAATTGTGAACTTGCAACAGATCGAAGCTGGGCACGCCCCAAAGGCGGCGCGCGGTCTCGATCTGCGCCGGTCCGCTTGCGCCGGCCCCGGTCCAGACCTTGTCCGCCGCGAACAGCCGCGCGCTCTTGCCGAGGCGCCGCCACCCCTCGCCGATGACGTCCTGCGCCGACCCGTACATGGGCGATGAATCGATCATGCGCCCGCCGGCGGCGAAAAAGTGGCGCATGACCTCGGTGCAGTTGGCGCGGGCGGCAGGGTCGTCGCCGACATTGAAGGTGATCCGGCTGCCCAGGCCGATGAGCGGCAGCGCTTGGCCGGAAGACGGGATCGGCCGGCTCAGCAATGGCTTGGCGGGGGGCGCGCCGGCCGCACTTGGCGCTGCCGAGCGCCAGCATCGATTGGAGAAGCTGGCGCCTGCGCATGGATGGCGGCGGCTGCATACAGTGATCCTGATCGAACGGCAAGGACATTTGTCATCGGACTTCAGTATAGATCGTCCTGGTGTTTAAGGAAGACCGGCGGCCTGACCGACCCGCTTTGAAAAAAAGCAAGAAATATCAAGATTCATGTCAAAAATCATGGAAATGAGAATGATTTTCAATTACCCTTTGTGTTCAGATAGATTTTGCAACCTAACCGGGCACATATCCATGAAAGTTTTCAAACTCAACACAATTGCAGCACTTTGCATGCTGGTGGCAGGCACCGCCGTTGCCCAGGAAAAGGTCATCAACCTGTACTCCGCACGCCACTACCAGACCGACGAAGCGCTGTACGCCGACTTCACCAAGCAAACCGGCATCAAGATCAACCGCATCGAAGCGGGCGAAAACGAGTTGCTTGAGCGCATAAAAAACGAGGGCGCGAACAGCCCCGCCGACGTGTTCATCACGGTCGACGCGGCACGCCTTGCCAAGGCGGACGAGCTCAATTTGTTTGCCCCTGTCCAGTCCAAGCTGCTCGACGCACGCATTCCGGCGCACATGCGCACCAAGGACTGGCTGGCGTTCTCGACCCGCGCGCGCGTGATCGTCTATAACAAGAGCGCGGTGAACGCGGCCGACGTCCAGAATTACGAAGACCTGGCCAGTCCCAAGCTCAAAGGCAAGGTATGCGTGCGCTCGGGCTCGCATCCTTACAACCTCTCGCTCGGCGCGGCGCTGTTCGAGCACCTGGGCGCTGCCAAGACGGAAGCATGGGCCAAAGGGCTGGTGGCCAACTTTGCGCGCGACCCGAAAGGCGGCGACACCGACCAGATCAAGGCGGTTGCCGCCGGCGAGTGCGGCGTCACCCTGGCCAACACCTACTACGTCGCACGCCTGATGCGCTCGGACAAGCCAGCCGACAAGAAGGTCATGGAGTCGGTCGGCGTGATCTGGCCAAACCAGAAGACAAGCGGCGTGCACATGAACATTTCGGGTGGCGGGATGCTGAAGAGCGCACCGCACAAGGAAGCGGCCGTGAAGTTCCTGGAATACCTGGCGACCGACAAGGCGCAGGCTTATTTTGCTGACGGTAACAACGAATGGCCGGTGGTGGCCGGCGTGAAGGTCAACAACCCTGCGCTCGAGGCGCTGGGCAAGTTCAATGCCGATACCATCAATGTGGGAACCCTGGCCAGGCACCAGGCCGAGGTGCAGAAAATCTACGACCGCGCAGGCTGGCGCTAAGCCGGCCCCTGAGGTGCGGCGCGCCGCACCTCAGGCTAGCGCGAACGCGCATTGCGCGCGATGCGCCACGACACCGCGATCAGTGGCAACACGCCAACCGCAACAATGGCCAGCGCCGAGGTCGACGCCTCGGCCAGCCGCTCGTCCGAGGCAAGCGTGAACGCCTGGGTCGCGAGGGTATCGAAATTGAATGGCCGCATCACCAGCGTGGCCGGCAACTCCTTCATCACATCGACAAACACCAGCAGGCCGGCGGTCAGCAGGCTGCCGCGCAGCAAAGGCAGGTGGATGCGCCACAAGGTCTCGGCGTGCCCGAAGCCGAGCGAGCGGGCCGCGTCGTCCATCGTCAGGGTAATCTTCGCCAGGCTCGCTTCGACCGTCTGCAGCGACACGGTCAGGAAGCGCACCAGGTAGGCATACACCAGTGCGGCAATGCCGCCGGTGAGCAGCAGGCCGGGATTGTTGCCCGTGAACGAATGAATCACCCCCGCCAGCCAGATGTCCAGCCTTGTCACGGGAATCAGGATCCCCACTGCAATGACCGAACCGGGAACGGCATAGCCGAGGCCGACGATGCGGTTGACCAGCTTGGGAATCAGATGGCCGGTCACGCGCGCCGCGTAGGCCAGCAGCACGGCCGCCGCCACGGCGGCAAAGGCGGTCGCCCCGGCCAGCACGAAACTGTTGCGCGAAAGGTGAAGGAAGCGTTCGCCGAACTGAGCGTCGCCTTCGCTTAGCGCCATGTGCAGCAAGGTTCCCGCGGGAATCAGGAAACCGATGGCCAGCGGCACCAGGCACAGCGACACCGCCGCGGCCGCCTTCCAGCCGCGCAGCAACTGGCCGTGCATAGGCCGGTTGCGCCCGGTGGTGTTGTGAAAGCGCGCCCGGCCGCGCGACCAGCGCTCCAGGAACAGGACCAGCGCCACAAAACCGAGCAGCAATGCCGACAGCTGCGCCGCCGCGACCCGGTCGCCCAGTGAAAACCAGGCGCGGTAAATCCCGCTGGTGAAGGTCGGCACGCCGAAATAGGCAACCGCCCCGTAATCGGCCAGCGTTTCCATCAGTGCCAGCGAGGCGCCAGCGGCGATCGCCGGACGCGCCAGCGGCAGCGAGACGCGCCAGAAATTCTGCCACGGACCGAGTCCCAGCGAGCGCCCTACTTCGAGCATGCCGCTGGCGCGTTCCAGGAAGGCGGCGCGGGCCAGCAGGTAAACGTAGGGATACAGAACGAACACGAACACCACGCAGGCGCCGCCCACCGTGCGTATGTCGGGAAACCAGTACTGGCCGGCGCTCCAGCCGAACGCGGCGCGCAGCCAGGTCTGCACGGGACCGACGAACTGCAGCAGGTCGGTATAGGCGTACGCCATCACGTAGGCGGGCACGGCCAGCGGCAGCACCAGCGCCCATTCGAACAGGCGGCGCCCGGGAAAATCGTGGATGCTGACCACCCAGGCGCTCGACACGCCCACCAGCACCACGCCGGCGCCCACCCCCACGCACAGGATCAGGGTGTTGGCGATGTAGGCCGGAAGCACGGTCGACGCCAGGTGGCGCCAGGTGTCGCCCGAGCCGCCCAGCAGCATGTTTCCCGTCACGCTAAGGATCGGCACGGCGATCAGGATCGCGACAACCAGGGCCGCCGCGACCAGCGCGGTGAAGCTGCGGCGCTCGCGCTGCAGCATGGAGTGGAGCCAGGGGATTCTCAAAGCGCGTCTCAGATGAAAATCAGAATTATAATTGATGATCATCACTTTCGGTTCCGCTATGACACTACTGACGCTGCACGATATTTCCTATTCACATGGCCAACACCGCGTGGTGGACCGCTTGTCCTTTGACCTGGAGGCGGGCCAGATCGCCTGCCTGCTCGGGCCTTCGGGCTGCGGGAAAACCACGGTGCTGCGCTGCATTGCCGGCTTCGAGCATGTGAGCGAGGGCGAGATCCGCTTCGAGGAGCGCGTGATCGGCAGCGCCAGCGCGCATGTGCCGGCCGAGCAGCGCCATATCGGGATGGTGTTCCAGGACTATGCGCTGTTTCCGCACCTGACCATCGCGGCCAACATCGGCTTTGGCCTGCGCGGCGCCGGCGCACAGGAGCGCCGCGCGCGCGTGGAGGAACTGCTGGCGACGGTGGGCCTGCAAGGCGAGGATCAAAAATTCCCGCATGAACTGTCGGGCGGACAGCAGCAACGCGTGGCGCTGGCGCGCGCGCTGGCGCCGCGTCCGCGCCTGCTGCTGCTCGACGAGCCCTTCTCGAACCTGGACGTCGACCTGCGCGAACGGCTAGCCTTCGAGGTGCGCAACATCCTGCGCGCCGAGGGCACCACGGCCATTCTTGTCACCCACGACCAGCATGAGGCGTTCGCGATCGCCGACCAGATCGGCGTGATGCACGACGGCCGCATCCAGCAGTGGGATACGCCTTACAACCTGTATCACTGCCCGGTCAACCGGTTTGTCGCCGACTTCGTCGGGCAGGGCGTGTTTTTGCCTGGCGCTATCGTCGGACTCAATCGCGTCCAGATCGAGCTCGGCACGCTGACCGGCGACAGCCATGGTGCGCTCAGCGGGACGGTGCGCGTCCTGCTGCGGCCCGACGACGTCATCCACGACGATGAGAGCGCCCTGAAGGCGGAAGTGGTCGCCAAGGCCTTTCGCGGCGCCGAGTTTCTGTACACCCTGAAGCTGATCAGCGGGGCGCAGCTGCTGTCGCTGGTGCCCAGCCATCATAACCATGCCATCGGCGAGATGATCGGGATTCGCCTCGATGTCGACCATGTGGTGGCGTTTCCGGCAGGGTAAGCCGGCTGGCGGCAGGTGAGGCCCGGGTTGTTGAACAAAGCTGTTGACAGGTGATTTTATAGTGTTATAGTTCACTACAACACCACTTCATCACCTCACCAACAGGGAGGCATCATGCACCACCAGGCTGCAGCGTTTGCGCAGGAGAGTCGAACATGACGATCGGCTGGAACGACAACACCCCGATTTACCGCCAGCTCAAGGACCGGGTCATCGGCATGATGCTTGACGGCGCCCTCAAGGCCGGCGACGCCCTGCCTTCCGTGCGCCAGGTGGCGGCTGACTACCAACTCAACCCAATCACGGTCTCACGCGCCTACCAGGAGCTGGTGGACGAAAACCTTGTAGAAAAACGAAGGGGAATTGGCATGTACGTAACCGAGGGAGCAAGCGAGAAACTGCTTGCAAGCGAACGCGAGCGCTTCGTGCGCGAGGAATGGCCGGCCATGGTGGAGCGCATCCGCCGCCTCGGCCTCGATGTCGAACAACTGCTGCGCGCGCCGAGCCCAAGAGGTGCGGCATGAATCCCGTGATGTCGGCCAAGGGCCTTTGCAAGCGCTACGGCAAGCAGGTCGCTGTCGATAACATCAGTTTCGAGATCCCCGCCGGGCGCATCGTCGGCCTGATCGGCCCCAACGGTTCCGGCAAGACCACGACCCTGAAGGCGGCGCTGGGACTGATTGCGTTCGAAGGCGAGCTGTCGGTGCTCGGCTTCGACCCGCGCACCGAACGCGACGCGCTGATGCAGGAGGTCTGCTTCATCGCCGACGTGGCGATCCTGCCGCGCTGGCTGCGGGTGTGCGACGCGATCGACTTCGTGGCCGGCGTGCATCCGCGCTTCGACCGCGTCAAGGCCGAGCGCTACATCGCCAACACCAAGCTCAAGCCCGGCATGAAAGTGAAGTCCATGTCCAAGGGCATGGTGGTGCAACTGCACCTGGCGCTGGTGATGGCGATCGACGCCCGGCTGCTGGTGCTCGACGAGCCGACCCTGGGCCTGGACATCCTCTACCGCAAGCAGTTTTACCAGAACCTTCTGGAAGACTATTTCGACGAACACAAGACCATCATCATCACCACCCACCAGGTGGAGGAAGTCGAGCATATCCTGACCGACCTGATGTTCATCCGCGACGGCAAGATCGTGCTGGCCGCATCGATGGACGAAGTGGGCGAGCGCTACACCGAGGTGATGGTCCCGGCCGACAAGCTCAGTGCCGCCAACGCATTGCAGCCGATCGACCAGCGCACCGTGTTCGGCAAGTCCGTGATGCTGTTCGACGGCGTGGCGCGCAGCCAGCTGGCCGTGCTCGGCGAAACCCGCAATCCAAGCGTCGCCGACCTGTTCGTCGCGACCATGAAAGGAACCTACGCTTGACATCCTCCCCTCCCTGAAGGAAGGGGATTCCCACTACTGGCCTCTCATGCCCGAGAGGGGCGGCATCTGCCACCTTATTCAGAGCACGGGATACCTTTCGGCCTCGCCTTCGGCGACCGTGGAACGGAGAAATCATTGTCTTGCCTTGTTCGCGCCACACCGCGTCATCGCATAAGTAGCAGCACTTGATGGATTGGATCATGCGGAAAAAACAAAGTTCAGTCTTATTTGCGGAGCGGCGAAAACCGTCTCCTTACCTCCCCGCCCTGAACGGCGGGGTTTCATGGAGACACTGATGAAATACCTCG
>JBAQKU010000630.1:0-16761 GCA_049301315.1 Telluria sp. | reverse complement strand
CGCCACCTGGAAAGCGCTCCCGATGGAGACCGCGCTGGCCTATATACCGCGCGCGCTGCTCATCGCGCGCAGCAACGGCGTGCAGCGCTTTTACTGGTACTCCTGGGATCATGGAAGCATGGGCCTGACGGCCGGACGCGGCGTCAGGCTGACACCGGCAGCGCGTCTCTACACGAATTTTCGCAACTACGTGATCGGCGCACAGGTCGACGCCTGCAAGCCTGTCGGAACCATATGGAATTGCAGGCTGGCGCTGCGCGACGGGACCGCGGTCGATGTCTTCTGGTCCACCGCCGGCACGCAGTCGGTACAGGCGGCGCGGGCCGGGACGCTGCGTGAAATCAATGCGTCGGGCGAGATACGCCGTTCGCGCAGCCTGGCCGCCGATGCCGAGGTCGAGATCGGGCCCAAGCCGGTGTTTATCGAATATGGTGCACGCCCGTGATCGAGCGCATTCTCATTGTGCACAACGGCTACCGCTTCAAGGGGGGAGAGGACGCGGTGGTCGAGGCCGAGGCCGCGATGCTGGCCGCGCACGGCCACACGGTCGACTTGTTTACCCGCCATAACGACGAAATCGATGCGCTGCCGGCCCTGCGGCTGGCGGTGAACACGGTCTGGTCGGGCCAGAGCGCGGACGAGTTCGCGCGCTGCCTGCAGCGCTTCCGGCCGCAGCTGATTCATGTCCATAATATATTCCCGCTCATCTCGCCGTCGATCTACTGGGTAGCCGAGGCGCACGGCATTCCGGTGGTCCAGACGCTGCACAATTTCCGCTTGCTATGTCCGCAAGCGATGCTCCTGCGCGACGGCAGCGTGTGCGAGAAGTGCGTCGGGACGATCCCGTGGCGCGCGGTGGTGCACGGCTGCTACCGCGGTTCCCGGGCCCAGAGCACGGTCGTGGCAATGATGCTAAGCACGCATCGCCTGATCGGAACCTGGCAAAAGAAAGTGACGCGCTACATCGCGCTCACCGACTTCGGGCGCGCCAGGTTCATCGCGGGCGGGCTGCCGGCCGAACGCATTGTCGTCAAGCCCAATTTCGTGGAGGAGCCGGGCGCGTGCGCCGAGCCGCAGGCCGCGCCCGCGCGCGAACATTTCCTGTTCGTGGGGCGCCTGGCGCCCGAGAAAGGACTGACCGTGCTGGCCGAGGCCGCGCAGCAAGCCGGGGCGCGCGTCACCGTGGCCGGCGATGGCCCGGATGCCGATTTCGTCGCTGGCGAGCCCGGCCTGCTGCCGCTCGGACGCCTGGGCGTGGACGAGGTGCGCCACCAGATGCGGCGCGCCATTGCGCTGATCGTGCCGAGTATTTGTTATGAAACTTTCGGACTGGTGATTATCGAAGCCTATGCCTGTGGCTTGCCGGTCATCGCCAGCCGGATTGGCGGCTTTCCCGACCTGGTCGGCGATGGTGAAACCGGATTGCTGTTTGCGCCGGGAGACGCTGCGCAACTGGCGCGGAAAATGCGCTGGGCAATGGAGCATCCGACCGACATGGCGCGCATGGGCAGTAATGCGCGCAGGGTCTATGAAGAGCGTTTCACTGCGCAGAAAAACTATGCGCAGTTAATGGCAATTTATGCCGATGCGGTAAATGATATATCTGAATTGGAACCGAAAAAATGGAAGAGCGAAAAAGAGCAAAAGTGCTGACGGCGCGCCTGGACGTGCTGGGCTGGAACGAGGTGCTGCGCCAGATTTCCGAGTGGGGCGCGCGCCGCGAAAGTCGTTATGTCGTGATCTGCAATGCCCATTCGGTCGTCACCTGCGGGCAGGATCGCGCCTTTGGCGAGGTGGTCCTGGGCGCCGACATGGTCACGCCGGACGGCGCGCCGGTCGCGTGGATGATGCGCCGCCTTGGCCACGCGGGCCAGCAGCGCATCAACGGGCCCGACCTGATGTGGAAGTATTGCGAACAGGCGAACGGGCGCGACGAGTCGATTTACCTGTATGGCGGCATGCCCGAGACGCTCGAACTGCTGCAGCGGCGCCTGCGTGCCAGCTTTCCCGCCCTGAAGATCGCCGGCGCCTGGTCGCCGCCGTACCGTGCGCTCACCCCGGCGGAGGATGCCGAGGCGGTGGAACGCATCAACGATTCGGGTGCGGCAACCGTGTGGGTCAGCCTCGGATGCCCGAAGCAGGAAGCCTGGATGGCGGCCCATCGCGGGCGCGTCCACGGCGTGATGATCGGCGTGGGCGCCGCGTTCGACTATCACGCGGGCACGATCGTGCGGGCGCCGCAGTGGATGCAGAATGCCGGCCTGGAGTGGTTCCAGCGCCTGTGTTCGGAACCGCGCCGCCTGTGGCGGCGCTACCTTGTGACGAACACCTGGTTCGTCATCGGCGCGCTCAAACAATTGATTTTCCGCATTGCATGACGGAGGCCGGATCATATTGAGCATGGGTGCAGATATTATTATCTGGAAAGCGCTGTTTATTATGCTTGTGCGACGCTGATGTTAATAATTCCGGCTATGTATATTAATCGTCGATATCGCCGTTTAATATCATTCTCACCTAATATGCGGATCGGTTTAATTTTGCTCTGGCGCGTCCCGGAGTAAGCAAGGAAATTATCGGTATGTCGGAAGCGCTGCGGCCAGCGCATGCGTGGGGCATGTTTGTCTTGGCAGGATAAACTGCTTCACGGTAAAATATTTCCGAAAATATATCATCGTTAATAAAATTCAATCCGTCCTGGGGATCGATTTTTCTCCCGAGACGGTGGTGGTCACCGTGCGCACGTTTGTTCGATGAATAATTGTCGTGCAAAAACAACAAGTTAGATGATTTTAATTCATCCAAGTTTCCACTCAGGCATCTTCCCATTTTCCAAAATGCACTTAATTATCAGTAATATATTTACACATTGGATATGTAGGCGTGTTACTAATGGTTTATTTAATGGATAACTTCATATTGAACACATAGCAAGCTGTTGTTTTTCTGCGGCAACATTCCAAAAATTAATAATTGCAGATGGTCTATAATGCTTACGGCTCCGCACTATGACTGCTGTCTTATTGCGGTCGGCAGTGGTGTCAGATCGATATTTGCACACGGCAATAATATGCTTGCGGGAACAGGTCGCGGTGATATAGTTAAAGAACGGAACGAGTATCAACTCGGTATTAAGTTCCGGTCCGTAATGATCTGACAACGACCTTGACTATATAGCCCGGAGGCTACCAAATGAGCTTTACCCGCCCCAGCGGTCCCACCACACGGTTGCGCCCGCGTTCCAAGTTGTCGAGGGTGCTTGCGCTCTCGAGTCTGTCGCTCGCTGCCGCCTGGAGCGCTAGCGCCCGCGCCGACATCTACATCCATGTCTCCCCCAACGGCAACGATACCTATACAGGGACCAGCGCGACCGTGCCTACGAGCGGTACGGTAGGCCCGGTCAAGTCACTTGTCACCGCGCAGAAGCTGGCGCGCAACCAGCTGAGCGCGATGCGCCTCGGAACGGCTGTGCGCCAGCCGGTGCGCGTTCTGCTGCAGCCAGGCTGGTACGTGCTGCCTTACACGCTCACGTTTACGCCGGACGACTCCGGTACTGCGGCGGCCCCGGTCATCTATGAAGCGGCCACGCCAGGCACCGCGATCATCTCGGGCGGGGTGGGGCTGGCCAAGCTGGCCGCGTCGGGCGGGTATGCGCGTTACCAGGCGCCGAACAGCTCGATCGACCATATCAAGGCGGCCGGACAACTGTTCATCAACGCCTCGCGCGCCACCCTGGCACGACAGCCGAACGAAGGGCAATACTATTTCATCGCCAAGCCGGTTGCCCTGTCGACCGAGCCGTCGACCGACTACGGGCACTACGCGTTCGCGCCGTTCGACAGCGCCATGCCGTACCTGAACAGCCTGACCAGCACCGACAAGGCGCGCGCCGTCGTCGCCGTGATGAACTCGTGGACCGCATCGCGCCATCGCTTCGCCGACGTGGCGCCGCCGGCTGGCGCGATCCAGGTCAAGCCGCGCAGTTCGCAGGCCTTCCTGTCGCATGGCCTGAGCCAGCGTTTCTACATCGAGAACGTTCCTTCCGCGCTGGACGCACCCGGCGAATGGCTGTGGGACGGCGCCGAAATCCGCTACATTCCGCGCGCATCCGACAGCGGCAGCGACATGGACGCGGTGGTGCCGATGCTCGACCGCCTGGTGGCGATCAAGGGCACCGACCTCAATTACGTCGAAAACCTGCAATTCAAGGGCCTCACTTTCCGATACCAGCGTTCGGTCACCGATCCGAACGGTTATGTGGACGGGCAGGGCGCGTTCTGGATTCCGGCCACCATCGAGGCCGACAAGGCCCGCTCGCTGCTGTTCGAAAGCATTGAGATATCGCGCACCGGCGGCGCCGGCATCTGGCTGCGCAAGAACGTGCGCGGTGCGCTCATTACCGGTTCCCTGTTCAACGACCTGGGCGCCGGCGCGATCAAGATCGGTGAAAACACCACCGGCGCCGTTGCCAGCGAGCAGACCGGAGCGAACCGGGTGACCGGCAACCGCATCAACGACATCGGCAAGGTGTATCCGGGCGGCGTGGGCGTGATCATCGCGCAAAGCTACGACAACGAAGTCTCGTACAACCAGATTTCGAACACCAGCTACACCGGCATTTCGGTCGGCTGGAGCTGGGGCTATGCGAGTGCGACCTCAGGCCGCAACCTGATCCTCGGCAATTCGCTGTTCAACATCGGGCAGGGCATGCTGGCCGACATGGGCGGCATCTACACGGTCGGCATTTCGCCCGGCACCGTCATTGCCGAGAACCTGATTCGCGAAGTGCGCGGCTATGGCAGTTATGGCGCCGGCGCCTGGGGCATTTACCTTGACGAAGGATCGAGCCAGATCGAAGTCAAGAACAATGTCGTGGTCGGCACCGACAGCGGCGGCATGCACCTGAACTTCGGCCGCACCAACTATGTACGCGACAACGTGTTCGGGCGCGGCGTGCAGTCCGAGTTTGCCATCACCAAATCCGATCCCCTGCTCACGCAGCTGGACTATCGGAACAACCTGGTGATTCCGAACACGCCAACGCCGATGACCAAGTTCGCCAAGTCGCCCGACGTCATCTTTAGCGCCAACGTCGTCTCCGGAGCCGAGGCGCGCAGCGCCCTCGACATCGCCGCTTGCGGCGCCGGCTGCACGGTCGGTTCGGCCACCCTGACGACCTCCACGAAGCCAAATGAGGTGGTGCTCAACAACGCGGACCTGACCACGACGGCGATGGTGAGCCGGGTTGCCTCGCGCGCCGGACGGCTGCCGACGACCTCCGGTGTTGTGGTGACGCCGGCCTACACCTCGCTCGACACCCTGAGCACGGCCTCGACCATTGCAGTAGTGGCCGAAGCGCCACCGGTCGCACTGTCGATCGACCTCAACACCACGGCGCCCGGCTCGACGCTGCCGGCCGGAATGGCTTACCACCCGACCGGCAGCACCACCGCAATCCGGGTGATCAGCGACGCCAGCGCTCCCGGCGGGAAATGCATGCTGTTCGACGACGGTCCAACCTTCGCCTACCGCTACGAGCCGTACGCCTCGATGGCGATGAGCTACACCAGCGGCGCGGTGGTCGGCCAGTTCGCGGTGCGCTTCGACTCGGCCGCGCTGCTGGTGCACGAATGGCGCGACGATTCCTCGCCGTACCTGTCGGGTCCCGCGTTCAAGCTGACCGCCGGCGGAATCTACCTGAACGGCGTGAGCGTGGGCAGCCTGGTGCCGGGCGCCTGGTACAGTTTCCGGAGCGAGGTGGCGAACATGGGCACCAGCACCACCTGGAAGCTGACCGTCACCGACGCGGCCGGCGGGGTGAGGGTGTACGACAACCTGCCGTTCAAATCGGCCGGCTTCAAGAAGCTGAAGTGGATGGGCTATATCTCCGACACCGCCAACGTGTCGCAGATCTGCCTGGCCAACATGAAGGTCGGCCCGACGTAATAGCGTTTTTGGTTCCTTGAAATCGTTGAAGATTCCCGGTTGCGCGAGCAGCCGGGAATTTTTTTTGGTGTGCCCGGGAAAAACGATGGCCTGCGGCGGCCGGGCAAACCCGCCCGGTATTAAGTGGGGTGTCCCCTAAGGATCCCGATCAGGCTGGGTTTCTGGCGCCGGCGCTGGCAGTAATTTTAATTTCTTTATAGCAATTTTCTTGTAGTATCATTGGGCATTAGGTATTTCTTATTGGAAATACCTAAGTAATTATTTTCAATTCGTGATAAGGGGTGAGAGCAATGAAAAATGTATTCAAGATGGTCGTGGCTGGCCTTTGCGCATTGGCTTTCAACGGCGCGGCCATCGCTGCCGAGAAGGGTACCGCGGATGAGGCGGTGGCAATGGTCAAGAAGGGCGTGGCACTCGTGAAGGCGAACGGCAAGGAAAAAGCGTTTGCCGAGTTCAGCAATAAAAGTGGCCAGTTCGTCGACCGGGACCTGTACATCATGGTGTATGACATGCAAGGCAATAACAAGGCGCATGGCTCGAACGCCAAGCTGATCGGCAAGAACCTGATCGACATCAAGGACGCCGACGGAGTCTTCATTGTCAAGGGCTTGATTGACGTGGCCAACAAGGGCAAGGGCTGGTTCGACTACAAGTGGCCAAATGCAGTGACCAAGGCTGTGGAACCGAAGTCCACCTATGTTGAGAAAGTGGACGATGTGCTGATCGGTGTCGGCATTTATAAATAATATTCCTGCCAATGCGGCGCTGGCCCGCATTGGCGGTCAGTCATTCGATTGATGCCACCACTCCAGCCGGTTAGCGAGCAGCATCTTGAATTTCAATAATTTGCGCATCGGTATGCGCTTGAGAACTCACCTTTGTCGTGAGCGCGGCGTATCGTGATTTTCGACGAGTCGTTGGTGAGATAAAGTAGCCCGTTGATCGCACAATTGCCCAGGTTTCGTTCAGCACCCCCTGCAGATTGCAGCTCGGCGTAACAAACAGTTCACACTCAGTAAATGAAATACAACATTTCATAGAAAAACATTTTTTGCTGGCAAAGCTTGCGATAAGATTTGTTGCATTTTGTGCATGCGTAAATGCAAATCGATCCAGGGGGAACCGGTGAAGGTGACGAAATCGAGAATGGCCGCGCTGCTGTTTGCCGGTTTGCTGGGCGCTTGCGGCGGCGGTAACGAGTCCATGCCCACGGCGGCGCAGGTAGAGCCACTGGCGCTACGCGTGACCTCCGGCCGCAGCGCGGCGAGCAGCAATCTCCTTGCCAACCCCGGATTTGAACGCGGCGACGAAGGCTGGCTGCTCAAGGCCGGCGGCAATTACGCAATCGTCACCGACGACGCCAGCTTCGCCCATGGCGGCCTGAAGTACGCGTGGCTGGGCGGCTACGATTCCGCCAACGATTCTGCCGCCCAGAACATCACGATTGCCGCCGGGGCTACCGAAGCGAGCCTGCAGTTCTGGTACCGGATCTCCACCAAGGAAACGACAAGCACCGGCGATTACGACAAGATGACGGTGGAAGTGCTCAACCCGAGCACCGGCGCGCGCCTGGCCTTGTTGAAGACCTACTCGAATCTCGACAAGACCGTCGGCTGGGTGCAAAGCGCGAAGTTCGACTTGAGCGCATGGCGCGGCCAGACGCTCCGGCTCCAGTTCCTTGGCACCACCGATAGCTCGGACGTGACTTCGTTCCTGCTCGACGATCTGCAGTTGACCGTGACAGAGCCACCGCCATGGCCGGCCGTGGCCACGGTCTTCGACGGCAGCGTGCCGCCCATTTTCAGTGGCGCGCGCGCCGATTACAACGTCACCCGCAACAGCGATGGCAGCGTCACCGTGATCGACCGCAACGGGGGCAGCGGCATCCAGGTATTCACCAACGTCACCCGGATGGTGTTCGCCGACGGTGCGCTCGCCTTCGACTTCGAGGGCAGCAGCGGCCAGCTCTACCGGCTCTACCAAAGCGTCTTCAACCGCAAGCCCGATCCCGTCGGCCTTGGCTTCTACACCTTCGTGCTCGACAACGGCTCCGCAAGCTACGGTGCGGTCGCCGATAGCTTCATCAAAAGCAAGGAGTTCACCGACAGCTACGGCGCCCTCAGCGACCGCGACTTCGTCACCCGGCTCTATGCCAATGTCCTTGGCCGCGCGCCTGACGCGGCGGGCCTGACCTGGCACGTCGGCCACCTCGACGGTACCAATCCGGACGGCGCCCGCCTGACGCGGGCCGAGGTGCTCGCGACGTTCTCCGAGTCCGAGGAAAACCGCAAGCTGGTACTGCCTGCCATCCAGTCGGGAATCGGTTTCCAGTCCTGGGCCGGGGCGAAGCCGGTCTGCAGCGCCGGCGCCACTTTGCAGGGCGGCGTGTGCGGCAAGGTGACGCTGAGCTGCACCCTGCCCCAAGTGCTGCAAAACGGGGTATGCAAGCTGCCTGCGCCTGGCCTGCTGGTCTCGGCAACCGGTTCCGCCAACACGAAGGACGCCAGCGCCGTCATCGCCACCCGCAGCGGCAGCGTCATCTCGTACTTCACCGACGCCGGCTCGCGCCGACCGACCGAGGCCGTCGTCACCGCCCCGACGGGCGGCACCACCCGCGTGCACTATGCAAAAAACGGCGCGCTGCAAAAGATCGTGGATCCGCGTACCGGCAGCTACGTCAGTATCCGCCTGCGCACCGACTTGCTGGGTGCCGATTATCTCCTGTACGACAAGCTCGGTACCTTTGTCAGCGGCTACACCTTGTACAAAAACGAAACCGGCTGGTACCACGCGCCGGTCAAGGGCGAATTCGGCCAGTTCACCGGCAATTTCAGTGGCGGCGTGAACGGCAGCTTTGCCATGAAAGCCAACCACCTGGTCTACGGCACGCCGACCCGCCTGGCGAATCATCTCGGGCTGCTGCTCGATGGCACGCCCGCCAGCGGAGTACCTTTCAGTGCCACCATGCTGGACCTGGTCCTGCCCTCGGCACATGCCGCCCTGAGCGACAAGGATCGCGGCACGCTGTTTAGCGGCATGGCACTGATGATCATGGGGGGCGTGCTGGGCGGCCCCAGCAACCCGGCCGGCTCGCTGCTGATGATCGGCGGCGCTGTCCAGATTTACCGTGGCCTGACCAGTAACCTCGATGCCAACCTCGACCTCCTGGACGGCAGCGTCAACCAGATCCTGTCCGACCGTGCCGCGAGTGACCTGGAAAACGGTACCGAACCGCTGGCCAGCACCCAGAACGGCTTGCTCGGCCTGCTCGAGCGGGGAATCAACAACATCAAGAGCAAGGTCATGCCGACCATCACGCGCCTGGCGGGCACCATTCCGGGCTTCCCGGCGCCGCAGTACGAGGTCGATGTCAGCGTGCCTGAAAAGCCGCTGCCCGCGGCCCGCGGCGACAGCACCGCGCTGGTGGGCACCATGGTCGACAGCGCCAACCGCATCTACAACGCCTACGGCACGATGGACCAGACGGGCCAGTTCGAGGCCACCGGCGACAGCAATGATTCGGTCAAGCTCAAACTCACCGGGAAAGTCGAGACCACCGGCACCACCACCCACAAGAGCTGCGTGCAGACCAATGCGGCGGGGGCCACGGCAGGGACCTGCATCATCGCATCGAACAGCAAACTGGTACCGATCGGCGCGTGCCAGTCGAGCAGTCAATCGGGCGGCAACGGCACGTTCTCGTTTGCCTACAACCTTGGCAAGTCGGACGGCAGTGTCGCGATTTCCTATGATATGTTCAGCATCCCGGATGCGATGACGGTCATTGGCGGCGGGCAGGTTCTGTTCACGACCGGTGGACTGGTATCTGGCGCGCGGTCGGTGACGCTGACCTTCTCGGGCGACTCGAGCGTGATCGTCAATTTGTCGGCCCCGAAATCGGGCACGGCCTGGAAATTCACAATCGGATGCGGTAGCTGATGCCGCGAACGTACAACATGACACGCAACCGTCGACGCGATCCCCGGTTACCTTAGGAGCTCAACATGAAACGTGTCACCGGCATCGGCGGTGTGTTCTTCAAGTCTGCAGACCCGAAGGCGCTGGCCGAATGGTATCGGATCCATCTTGGTTTGAAGGTCGAGGAATGGGGCGGCGTCGCGTTCCGATGGTCTGGCCCGGATAACCCGACAGGCACAGGAACAACGGTGTGGAATCCGTTCAAGGAGGACACGGACTACTTCGCTCCGAGTCCTGCTGCTTTCATGATCAACTATCGGGTGGATGACCTCCACGCCCTGTTAGCGGCGCTGCGCGCCGAAGGATGCCAGGTAGAAGACAAGGTCGAAGAATCGGAGTACGGCAAGTTCGGATGGGTTCTGGACCCCGATGGCAACAAACTCGAGTTGTGGCAACCACCGCAAGGCCAATGAGTGCTCAGCTCCCTGCAAGCGACACCATCGCTCGCATACTCTCTCCCGGAAAGTTGCAACTATGAGATAGAACTTGCCGACGCTGCCGCGCCTCCAAGTTCATCGAGCAGTTCGCGTACGGCCTTGGTGTGGCACGGCCCGTAAGCCAAGCCGTCGCAGCGCCAGCCGCCCGTCAGTGCGCCGTATCCCTTAACGCATACGTTTCGTGGCAATAGACGCATTTCTTCATGGCCGCCCCGATCTGCGCCATCATCGCCTTGGCATTTTTCCGCTCCTGCGCGTCCTTGGCGATGCGGTCGAACTCGTGGTGCAACTCGCCGCCCAAGTCGCGAAATTCGATCGCGGCCGCGTTCGGAAACATCAGGCGCACTTCATACAGGTTGATGCTGCCCATCGAGCGCGCCGCCTCCGTTGCCGCCGGCATGTCGTCGCGCGCCAGCGCCTCCGTTACTGCCTGCAAGCCGGTCAGGTACCTGCGCATGTTCTGGAGGATGTGGGCCCGCTCGTTCGGCCGGGTAATGATGGGGCGGCGCGTGTCCACGTCCGTATAGGCCGCAGCCGCGGACGAGGCATCCTGCGTCTGGCCGGTGCCCGGGAACAGCGCGAGCAGCGACAAGGAAATAAGACAAACTTGTTTCATGCGATTTGACATGGCCATCCCCAGGAACTGTTTGATTGCGAAATATCAATATACACGGGTCACACTTACAAAGTAGCCGGGCATAACCAAAAATCAAGAAAAATATGGGAGCGCCGGTCGCGCTCCAGAAGACAGAAATGGGCAAAAAAGTGGCGCGCCCGGTACACCCGGCGCGACGGCCGCGATAAGGCGGCGTTAAATGCAGCTACCTTGGCGCCGCTCACGCCAGCGGTGCGCATCTTTGTGTAAACATCGTCGTATGCCCTGCGCACGGACCGCTTGTGTTGCCTTCCGGGGGGTGCGCACGATAGTGAATCTGGGAAAAAGTTAGTTTCTGTATAATCTTCCTTCACTTGTTGTTCCGGAAACAATAGCGATGGAGTAGACACTTTGAACACCACACAACCCCGCATTTTCGTGGCCGGCCATCGTGGTTTGGTCGGCTCCGCCATCATCCGCGTGCTTGCATCGCAGGGCCATACCAACCTGGTCACGCGCACCCATGCCGAGCTGGAACTGACCGACCAGGCCCAGGTCCGGCATTTTTTCGAAACCGAACAGGTCGACCATGTTTACCTGGCGGCGGCGCGCGTGGGGGGCATCCACGCCAACAACACCTATCCTGCCGAATTCATCTACGACAACATGATGGTGCAGGCCAATGTGGTGCATGAAGCCTGGCGCAACGGGGTGCAAAAGCTGCTGTTCCTGGGTTCCTCGTGCATCTATCCGCGCCTGGCCGAGCAGCCGATCCGCGAGGAGTACCTGATGAGCGGCATGCTCGAGCCCACCAACGAGCCCTATGCGATGGCAAAGATCGCCGGCATCAAGCTGTGCGAGAGCTACAACCGCCAGTACGGCACCGATTACCGCAGCGTGATGCCGACCAACCTGTACGGTCCAGGCGACAACTACCACCCCGAGAACAGCCATGTGATCCCGGCCCTGATGCGGCGCTTCCATGAAGCCAAGGTCAAGGGCGTCGATGAAGTGGTGATCTGGGGCAGCGGCACGCCGATGCGCGAATTCCTGTACGTCGACGACATGGCCAAGGCCAGCGTGCACGTGATGAACCTCGAGCGCGCGCTGTACGAGCGGCACACCAATCCCATGCATTCGCACATCAACGTGGGAACCGGGCAGGACACCACCATCCGCGAACTGGCGCAACTGGTGGGCAGGGTGGTCGGCTACCAGGGCCGCATCGTGTTCGATGCGAGCAAGCCGGACGGCACGCCGCGCAAGCTGCTCGATGTGTCCAAGCTGCACGCCTTGGGCTGGCGCGCCCAGACGCCGCTGGAGCAGGGGCTGGGGCAGGCCTACCGCGCTTTCGCGACATCCTTCAGTTAAGGGCGGGGCGCGCAGCGGCGCGCATAGTGTGCACGGGGGCGGGCATGAAGATCCTGGTGACCGGAGCGATGGGTTATATCGGCTCGCATACCTGCGTGGAACTGCTCGCGGCCGGACACGACCTGGTCGGACTCGACAACCTGTGCAACGCCAAGGCATCGGTGCGCGAGCGCATCGCGCGCATCGCCGGCCGCACCCTGGCCTTCGAGCTGGCCGACGTGCGCGACGCGCGCGCCATGCGCAGCGTGTTCGCGCAGCACGCGATCGACGCGGTGATCCATTTCGCCGGCCTGAAGGCGGTCGGCGAATCGGTCGCGCAGCCCTTGCGCTACTACTACAACAACGTGGCCGGCAGCGTGGTGCTGTGCGAAACCATGCGCCAGTTCGGGGTGAAGCTGCTGGTGTTCAGCTCCTCTGCCACGGTGTATGGCGATCCGGCCTCGGTGCCGATCCGCGAGGACTTCCCGCTCTCGGCCACCAACCCCTACGGACGCAGCAAGCTGATGATCGAGGACATGCTGCGCGACCTCGGCCTGGCCGAGCCGGACTGGCGCATCGCCTTGCTGCGCTATTTCAACCCGGTCGGCGCCCACCCCAGCGCCCTGATCGGGGAAGAGCCGGGCGGGGTGCCCAACAACCTGCTGCCGTTCATCGCGCAGGTGGCCGACGGCAGGCGCGCGCGGCTGTCGGTGTACGGCGCCGATTACCCGACCGCCGACGGCACCGGGGTGCGCGACTACATCCATGTGGTCGACCTGGCGCGCGGCCATGTGAAGGCGCTCGACAAGCTGGCGACAGGCTCTGGCGTGTTTACGTACAATCTTGGCACGGGACGCGGCAACAGCGTACTGGACATGGTGCGTGCCTTCGAACAGGCCAGCGGCAGGCCGGTTCCTTACCAGGTCGTGGCGCGCCGTCCCGGCGATGTCGCGGCTTGCTTTGCCGACCCTTCCCGTGCTCTTGCCGAGCTCGGATGGCAGGCCGAGCGCGGGATCGCGCAAATGTGCGCCGACAGCTGGCGCTGGCAATCGAGATCGACATGAACAACAAGGACTGCTCCAGATGAAAGCAATGATTCTTGCCGCCGGCAAGGGAACCCGGGTACGCCCACTGACCTATGACTTGCCCAAACCGATGATCCCTATCCTCGGCAAACCGGTGATGGCCTACCTGGTCGAACACCTGGCCAAGTACGGCATCACCGAAATCATGGTCAATGTCAGCTACCTGCACGACAAGATCGAAGACTATTTCGGCGAAGGCCACCAGTTCGGGGTCCAGATCGGCTACTCGTTCGAGGGCTATACCAACGATGCGGGCGAGGTGGTGCCGCAGCCGATCGGCTCCGCCGGCGGCATGAAGAAGATCCAGGAGTTCGGCAATTTTTTCGACGAGACCACCATCGTGCTGTGCGGCGACGCTCTGATCGACCTCGACATCAAGTCGGCCCTGTTCGAGCACAGGCGCAAGGGCGCGCTGGCCTCCGTCATCACCAAGGAAGTGCCGTGGGATAAGGTGTCGAGCTATGGCGTGGTGGTGGCCGAACCGGACGGCAGGATCACCCAGTTCCAGGAAAAGCCGCAGCAGGACCAGGCCCTGTCGAACTTCGCCAGCACCGGCATCTACATCTTCGAGCCGCAGGTGATCGACCTCATTCCCAGCGGCCGCCCGTTCGACATCGGTTCCGAACTGTTCCCGCTCATGGCCGCGCGCGGCATGCCCTTCTACGCCCAGACGCGCGCCTTCAACTGGATCGACATCGGCAGCGTGTCGGACTACTGGCAGGTGCTGCAGAACGTGCTGATGGGGGAGGTGTCGCAGCTCGACGTGCCCGGCATCCAGGTCGAGGACGGCCTGTGGGTCGGCCTGAACACCAGCATCGACTGGGAGGGCACCAGCATCGAGGGACCGGTGTATATCGGCTCGGGAACCCGGATCGAGGCCGGCGTGAAAATCGTCGGTCCGAGCTGGATCGGACATGGCAGCCACCTGTGCGCCGGGTCCCAGGTGGTGCGCAGCATTCTCTTCGAATATACAAGAATGTTACCAGGTGTTAATTTACATGAGAAAATAGTGTTTAAAGACTACAGTGTCGACCGCAACGGCGAGATGCGCCACGTGTCCGAGTTCGCCTCCGACGAATGGGCCAACGCGCGCGACCGGCGCCATAAGCGGCGTCTGGAGCAGACCAACGAATTAGAAACGACAGAAGAAAGCTAATCCATGAAAATTTACCCGGTCATCCTGTCCGGCGGCGCTGGCACCCGGTTGTGGCCGCTGTCGCGCGCCGTCTTGCCCAAGCAGTTGCTGCCGCTGGTGTCGGAGCGTTCGATGCTGCAGGATACCGCGCTGCGCCTGACCGGCTGGGCCGACCTGGCCGCGCCCCTGATCGTATGCGGCAACGAGCACCGCTTCCTGGTGGCCGAACAAATGCGGGAAATCGACATGACGCCGCTCGGGATCCTGCTCGAACCGGCCGGGCGCAATACGGCGCCGGCGGTGGCGGCGGCGGCCCATTACCTGCGTGCGATCGATCCGCAGGCGGTCATGCTCGTGTTGCCGGCCGACCATGTCATCGAAAACACCGAGGCCTTCGGCGCCGCCGTCGCGCTGGCCGCGCACGCGGTCGCAGGCGGCGCGCTGGCCACCTTCGGCATCGTGCCTTCGGGTCCGGAGACCGGCTACGGCTACATCCGGCGCGGCCAGGCGCTCGCGGCGGCGGCCGATTGTTACCAGGTCGAGCGCTTCGTGGAAAAACCCGACCTCGCCACCGCCAAGGCCTTCCTCGAGGAGGGCGGCTATTATTGGAACAGCGGCATGTTCCTGTTCCAGGCCGAACGCTACCTGGGCGAGCTGGAAGGCTTGTGTCCGGGCATCCACGGCGCTACCGAGGCTGCGGTGCGGCTCGGTTACCGCGACCTCGACTTCTGCCGGCTCGACGAAGCGGCTTTTTCCAGCTGCCCGTCCGAGTCGATCGACTACGCCGTGATGGAGCACACCCGGCACGCGGTGGTGGTGCCGGCCGACATAGGCTGGAGCGACGTCGGTTCCTGGTCGGCGCTGTGGGAGGCGCTGCCGCACGACGCTGCCGGCAACGCCCAGCGCGGCGACGTCTACCTCGACGGCGTGCGCGACTCGCTGGTGCGCGCCGAGAGCCGCATCGTGGCGGTGGTCGGGGTGCGCGACCTGGTGGTGGTCGAGACCCCGGACGCGGTGCTGGTCGCGCACAAGAGCCAGGTGCAGCGCGTCAAGCAGATCGTCGATCACCTCAAGTCGAAGGAACGCACCGAGCACCTGCACCATACCAAGGTGTACCGCCCCTGGGGCTACTACGAGGGCATCGACGCGGGCGAACGTTTCCAGGTCAAGCGCATCACGGTCAATCCGGGCGAGAAGCTGTCGCTGCAGATGCACCATCACCGCGCCGAGCACTGGGTGGTGGTGAGCGGCACCGCGCGCGTGACCTGCGGCGAGAAGGTCAGCCTGCTGTCCGAGAACGAGTCGACCTATATCCCGATCGGCATGAATCACCGTCTTGAAAACCCGGGCAAGGTGGCGCTGCACATCATCGAGGTGCAGTCGGGCAGCTACCTGGGCGAGGACGACATCGTGCGTTTCGAGGACATCTACCAGCGCGCCTGATCCTCGCGTTTTCGCGGTCAATAAAAAAGGGAAGCTTCGGCTTCCTTTTTTTATTGACCGCGCGAAGTCTTAAACGGGCCTGAAGAGGCGGCGTGGGCGGCCCCGAAATCTTCCCGTGTTGCGGTAGGAGCAGTCCTATGTACGGCCGAGGCTGTTTAACGGTTTGTCCAGTTTTCTTAATCTGCACAGCTCGCTTCTCCTATGAACATCAGGATTTTCCGTATCATTTTCTGCGATAAATTTACTGTTGGAATTGTTAAACTCTGGAAATTATTCGATATGCAAATCGCAATATTTTGATTTTCACCATGCTAGGATCGAATCACAGGAATTGCTTCCTGGTGTGGCCTGCATGGTGCGGTCACGATAACTAACGACGGGGTTAAAAAATGAACAATACTAAATCGGTGATTGCTGCAATCATGTTCGCGGGCGCTGCCCTCACTTCCCAGGCTGTGCTGGCCGCAGACATCAGTGCCGCGCCCGAGCCGCTGGTGCTGATCGACGGGACCGCCGACTTCGGCAGTTCTTTCGCGGCAGGCAACATGGGCAATACGTTCATGAATCAGTTCACCTTCTCGACTGTCGGCGTGAACGCGGTCGATTCGCTGGTGTCGTCGATCAGCCGCACCGCGGTCGTCGGCCTCGACATCACCGGCTTTGACCTGTTCGGCGCGGGCGGCGGCCTGGTGGCGGCCGGCGAGCAGCTCGGCACCGGTTCGATCGACCTGTGGTCGCTCACCGCCAACGGCTTGGCCGAGGGGAACTATTATGTGCAGGTCAGCGGCACCC
>JBAQKU010000629.1:0-3220 GCA_049301315.1 Telluria sp. | reverse complement strand
GCCATCGCCCTGTTGTGCGCCCTGACCATCGCCGCCTCCGCCCCCATGCTCATCATCGGAACGCGCCTGCTGCTGGCCGTGCTGGGCATGCTGTTAGTCGAGCAGGTCTACCGCAACACGCCCGAGCCGGACCGCTGGGCCATCAAGTTCGCCTGCATCGGCATCGGCGCCTTGTTCGCCTACGATTTTTTCCTCTACAGCGACGCCGCGCTGTTTCGCCAGATCAACGAGGAAATCGCGGCCGCGCGCGGCATCGCGAACGCCTTCACGGTGCCGCTGCTGGCCGTGTCGGCCGCGCGCAATCCGCGCTGGGCCAGCGGCATGGCGGTCTCGCGCCGCATCATGTTCCACTCGGCCGCCCTGATCGGCTCGGCAATCTACCTGCTGGCGATGGCCCTGTCCGGCTATTACCTGCGCTACGCCGGCGGCGACTGGGGCCGCATCATGCAGCTCGCCTTCCTGTGCGGCGCGGCCATCCTGCTGGCCGGAGTGCTGTTCTCGGGCGCCTTGCGCGCGCGCCTCAAGGTCCTGATCAACAAGCACTTTTATACCGGGCGCTTCGACTACCGCGAAGAGTGGCGCCGCATCACGCGCGTGCTGTCCGAGGACGGCCCGGGCCCGGGCGAGCGCACCATCGAGGCGGTGGCCGGCCTGGTCGAAAGCCCTGCCGGCGCGCTCTGGCTGCGCCGCGAAGGCGGATTGTGCGAGCCGGCGGCGGCATGGAACATGCCGGCCCAGCAGCACGGCGTGGCGCTGTCGGGCGAGTTCTTCCGTTTCATGGAGGAGCGCCAGTGGGTGCTCGACGTGCCCGCCTGCCTTGCCGATCCGCAGCGGTATGCGAACCTGGCGATTCCGGCCTCGCTGCTGGCCGTTCCCAACCTGTGGCTGCTGGTGCCGCTGATGCTGCACGGGCGCCTGTTCGGACTGGTTGCCCTGGCGCAGCCGCGCACCCGCATCAGCCTGAACTGGGAGGTGACGGACGTGCTCAAGATCGCCGGCAGCCAGGCCGCCAGCTACCTGGCGCACCGCGAGTCGCTCAATTCGCTGGTGGTGGCGCGTCAGTTCGAGTCGTTCAACCGCATGTCGACCTTCATCGTGCACGACCTGAAAAACCTGGTGTTCCAGTTTTCGCTGTTGCTGGCCAACGCCGAGAAACACAAGGACAAGCCCGAGTTCCAGGCCGACATGCTCGGCACGCTCGACAGCTCGGTGCAGAAAATGAAGACGCTGCTGCAAAAGCTCGGACGCGCCCAGGAGCAGGACCCGGCGCAGGCCCTGCGCATCGACACCCTGCTGGCGCAGGCGGTGCATGCCAAGTCGCTGGCCGAGCCGCGCCCCGCGCTCGAGCTGTGCGAGAAGGGCCTGGCAGTGCTGGCGCACCGGGCCCGGCTCGAGCGCGTGATCGGGCACCTGATCCAGAACGCCATCGAAGCGACGCCCAAGGAAGGGCAGGTCACGGTGCGCCTGCTGCGCGAGGGCCCCAGCGCGCTGGTCGAAGTGGCAGACACCGGCAGCGGCATGAGCGAGCAGTTCGTGCGCGAGCGCCTGTTCAAGCCCTTCGACTCGACCAAGACCGCGGGCATGGGAATTGGCGTGTTCGAAAGCCGCGAATACATCCGCGAAATCGGCGGCCACTTACAGGTGAGCAGTATGGAGCGGGGCGGCACCACCTTTCGCCTGCTGTTGCCGCTGCACTGCATGAAGGAGGCCCATGATGGGCAAGAAGAAACTGTTGGTGATTGAGGACGACCTCGGCCTGCAAAAGCAGCTGCGCTGGAGCCTGGACGCCTACGACGTGCTGGTGGCGGGCGAACGCGAAGGCGCGCTGGCGCAGGTGCGGCGCCACCAGCCGGCGGTGGTCACCATGGACCTGGGCCTGCCGCCCGACCCCGACGGCGCCAGCGAAGGGCTGGCCACCTTGCAGCAGGTGCTGCTGCACGCCCCGGACACCAAGGTGATCATCCTGTCCGGCAACCAGGAGCGCAATCACGCGCTCAAGGCGATCGGGATGGGGGCCTACGATTTCCACCAGAAGCCGTTCGACGTCGACATGCTCACGCTGGTGGTCGAACGCGCGTTCTACCTGCACGCCATGCAGCAGGAGAACCGGCGCATGCTGCAGATCCAGGCCGATTCGCCGCTGGCGGGCATCGTCACGCGCGATCCGGGCATGCTCAAGTTGTGCCGCAGCGTGGAAAAAGTGGCGCCCTCGTCGGCCACGGTGATGCTGCTGGGCGATTCGGGCAGCGGCAAGGAGTTGATTGCGCGCGCCCTGCACAAGATGAGCGGGCGCCACGAGCACCGCTTCGTCGCGATCAACTGCGCCGCGATTCCCGAGAACCTGCTCGAGAGCGAATTGTTCGGGCACGAAAAGGGCGCGTTCACCGGCGCCGGCCAGCAGACGCTGGGCAAGATCGAGACCGCGCACGGGGGCACCTTCTTCCTCGACGAAATCGGCGACATGGCGATGGCGCTGCAGGCCAAGCTGCTGCGCTTCGTGCAGGAACGCGTGATCGAGCGCATCGGCGGGCGCACCGAAATACCGATCGACGTGCGCATCGTGTGCGCCACCCACCAGGACCTGAAGGCACTGGTGAGCGCGGGGCGCTTTCGCGAAGACCTGTACTACCGCCTCAGCGAAATCGTGCTCAGCATCCCCCCGCTGCGCGAGCGCGTGGGCGACTGCGCGCTGCTGGCGCACCACTTCAAGAACCGCTTCTGCACCGCCGAGGGACGCCCTTCGATGAGCTTTAGCGAAGATGCGCTGGTGGCGGTCGAGGAATACGGCTGGCCGGGCAATGTGCGCGAGATGGAGAACTGCATCAAGCGCGCCGTGATCATGTCGGACGGACCGCAGATCGGCGTGGCCGACCTGGGGCTGGCGGCGGCGCAGGCCGAAGCGCCGCTCAACCTGCGCCAGGTGCGCGACGCGGCCGAATACAAGGTGATGGTGATGGCGCTGGCGCGGGCCGACGGCAATATCGTCAAGGCGGCCGAACTACTGGGCGTGAGCCGGCCCACGTTGTACGATTTGATGAACCATCACGGCATCAAGGCCTGAGCTGCTTCGCCCGGACGCAATCGGTCATTGGGTTCCGGCCTTCGCGGGAAGTCGGCTTCGCCAATGGCGGAAACGACGAGGTATGTGCATATTGCGCCGGTCCGTCATCCCCGCGAAAGAGGCTGTCGCGAAAGGGGTGACAGAGTCTGGTTAGCACTC
>JBAQKU010000628.1:0-11436 GCA_049301315.1 Telluria sp. | reverse complement strand
TGCAGCGTGGTCTTGCCGTCGCTGAGCGCTTGCGTATCGGCGCCGCTCGCGACCGGCTGCAGCGTGGTCTTGCCCTCGCTGAGCGCTTGCGTTGCCACACCGTTGGCCACCGGCTGCAGCGCGGTCTTGCCGTCGCTGGCCGCGTGCGTGGCCACACCGCTGGCGAGCGGCTGCAGTGCGGTCTTGCCAACGCTGAGCACGTGCGTCGCCACGCCGAGCGCGTCCGGTTGCAGCGTGGTGCTGCCATCGCTGTCCGCTTGCCTTGCCGCGCCGGTGGCGACCGGCTGCAGCGTGGTCCTGCCAAGCCTGAACACCTGCGTGGCCAGTCCGGCTACCTCCGGTTGTAGCGTGGTACTGCCGTCGCTTGGCAGCTGCGTTGCCCAGCCGACGCTCGCAGGCTGCTCGGCGGTGTTACCTTCGCTGGCTACCTGCACTGTGGTTCCTGTGACGGCTGGCTGTTCCGCCGTGTTGCCGACGCTGTCCACCTGCGTGGCGGCCCCGTCCACGAGCGGTTGTTCGGCGGTGTTGCCTACGCTGGCTGTCTGTACCGTCACCCCGGCCATGAGCGGTTGCTCGGCAGTGCTGCCACCGCTGGCCATCTGTAGCGTGGCCCCGGCCACGCCCGGCTGCTCTGCGGTATTGCCTTCACTGGGCGCCTGCACAGCGTCACCTTCCACGGCCGGCTGCTCGGCGGTGTTGCCTTCACTGGACGCCTGCACAGCGTCACCTTCCACGGCTGGCTGTTCGGCCGTGTTACCTACGCTGAGCGCTTGTGCAGCAGCGCCGTCGATGGCGGGCTGCTCGGCGGTATTGCCGACCTTGGCGGTATGTACGGCGTCTCCGGCCACTGTCGGTTGTTCGGCGGTGTTGCCGACGCTGACAGCCTGCATGCTCGCTCCAAGCAGCGCAGGTTGCTCGGCGGTGTTGCCATCCTTGTCCGTCTGTACGCTCGCCCCAAGCAGCGCCGGTTGCTCGGCAGTGTTGCCGACGCTGTTCGTCTGCACGCAGGCCCCAAGCACGGCCGGTTGCTCGGCAGTGTTGCCGACCTTGGCCCGCTGTGTCGCGAGTCCGACGCAGCCTGGGTGTGGCGTCGTGTTGCCAAGCATGAACAGCTGCATCACAACCCCGACGCAGGCCGGCTGCGGCGTGGTGCTGCCGGCCTTGGCCAGCTGCGTCGCGACTCCGGCCCTGCCCGGCTGCGGCGTGGTGTTGCCGGCCTTGGCCAGCTGCGTCGCGACTCCGGCCCTGGCCGGCTGCAGCGTGGTGTTGCCGGCCTTGGTCAGCTGCGTCGCGAATCCGGCTCTGGCCGGCTGCGGCGTGGTGTTGCCGGCCCTGGCCAGCTGCGTGGCGAATCCGGCACTGCCCGGCTGTAGCGTGGTGTTGCCAAGCCTGAACAGCTGCATCGCCAACGCAGGACGGGCGGGATGCTCCGTGGTGTTGCCGACCTTGTCTCAATGCACCGCCAACGCAGGACTGCCCGGCTGCTCCGTGGTGTTGCCGACCTTGTCGCAATGCACCGTCAATGCAGGACTGGCGGGCTGCTCCGTGGTGCTGCCTGGTTTGGGCCAATGTACGATCAATCCGTCGATTGCCGGATGTTCCGCGGTGCTGCCGACGCTGGCGCAATGCGCCGCCAGCCCAAGCCTCCAGGGTTGCGTTGCAGTGCTGCCCACAGTCAGTTCTTGCGTCGCGAACCCGAGCGCTCCGGGCTGTGCCGTGGTCATGCCACCGGTCGCCAGCCCCGAGGCGACGAACACCCCAGTCGCCCAGGCGATACAGACGACGGTGCAGATAATTAACACCACCACCGCGCGCAGCTCACCGGCCAGCACCAGCGGCTCCGGCAGCGCCGGCGGCACCAGCGGCACCAGCGGCACCAGCGGCACCAGCACCAGCACCAGCAGCACCAGCAGCACGAGTGCCGCTGCCGACTCCGGCAGCGAGGCCAAGTCCGAGAAGAAGGACGAAGCGACCAAGTCAACAGAAGCGGACAGCACAAAATCGGGAGTGAAGAATGAGCCAGCCAAAAAAATGTACTGCAATTAAGGCCCTGCTGGCGCTTGCCCTGCTGTTCGTGGCGGGGCTGGCCTGCGCTGCGCAGGTGGCTGGCACGGTGGTCCACCTGAGCGGTCCGCTGCTGAGCAAGAAGGCCGACGGCAGCGTCAAGGTGCTGGCCGTGAAGTCCGAGGTGGAGCAGGGCGATACGCTGGTGTCGCAGAAGAACACCTACGCGCAGATCAAGTTCATCGACAACAGCGAGATCACCCTGCGCCCCGGCACCACGTTTACCATTGAAAGCTTCGCCTTCGACTCGGATAAGCCGGATGCCGACAGCGCCAGTTTCAACCTGGTCAAGGGCGGGCTACGGTCGATCACCGGTCTGCTCGGCAAGCGCAACAAGGAAAAATTTGCACTGAAGACGCCCACCGCCACCATCGGCATTCGCGGCACCACCTTCATCGCCGAGTTCGTCGAGGCCGAGCCGGAAGCGCTGGCGTCGATGAACGCCTACTTGCTGGCCAGTACGGCAGGGATGGTGGGCAGTGCGCCGCCGCTCCAGCCTTTGCAACTTGCCCAGCTTGCGCCTCCCGGCGCACCGAAGGCGCCGGGATTGGCGCCCGGCCTGTATGTCCACGTGATCGACGGCTTGATTTCGCTATCGAACAAGGGCGGCACGCAAAACTTCGCGGCCGGCCAGTTCGGCTATACGCGCAACGTGATCCAGCCGCCGGTGATAGTGCCGCGCAACCCTGGCCTTCAATTTACCCCGCCGCCGACGTTTAACGCGCCTGCCGGCAGGACAAGCGGGAGCGGCTCCAACGCCGCGGCAACAATCGACTGCGAGGTACGCTAGGCTGGCCCGATCCGGGACAATAAAAAACCCTGTGCACCGCGAGGCGCACAGGGTTTTTCTATGGGCGCCGTGAGGCGTCTTACAGCACTTCGCTCGCGTGGTCGGCCAGGCGCGAACGCTCGCCGCGCGCCAGCGTCACGTGCCCGCTGTGCGACCAGCCCTTGAAGCGGTCGACCACGTAGGTCAGGCCGCTCGAGCCCTCGGTCAGGTAAGGCGTGTCGATCTGCGCGATGTTGCCAAGGCACAGGATCTTGGTGCCGGGGCCGGCGCGCGTGACCAGCGTCTTGAGCTGCTTGGGCGTGAGGTTCTGGGCCTCGTCGATGATCAGGAACTTGTTGACGAAGGTGCGCCCGCGCATGAAGTTGAGCGACTTGATCTTGATGCGCGAGCGGATCAGGTCTTGCGTCGCCGCACGGCCCCATTCGCCGCCGTCCGAATCGGACTTGTTGAGCACCTCGAGGTTGTCGTCGAACGCGCCCATCCACGGAGACATCTTTTCTTCCTCGGTTCCCGGCAGGAAACCGATGTCCTCGCCGACCGGCACGGTCACGCGGGTGACGATGATCTCGTTGTAGAGCTTGGTTTCGAGCACCTGCGCCAGGCCGGCCGCCAGCGCCAGCAAGGTCTTGCCGGTGCCTGCCTGGCCGAGCAGGGTGACGAAGTCGCACTCCGGATTCATCAGCAGGTTGAGCGCGAAGTTCTGCTCGCGGTTGCGCGCGGTCACGCCCCACACATTGTTCTTGCTGTGGCTGAAGTCGCGCAGGGTCTGCAGCACCGCGGTCTTGCCGTTGATCTGCTTGACCTGCCCGTAGAAGGGCGCTTCGCCGTTCTTCGGTTCGAGGTAGACGAACTGGTTCACCAGCAAGGTCGGTACGGTCGGGCCGGTCACGCGGTAGAAGGTGGCCGAGCTGCCGTTCTTGTTCTCCTGCCAGGACTCCATGTCCTTGCCGTTCTTGTTCCAGAAGTCGTCCGGCAGTTGCACGATGCCCGAATAGAGCAGGTCGGTGTCTTCCAGCACGTGGTCGTTGAAATAGTCCTCGGCCGGCAGGCCCAGCGCGCGCGCCTTGATGCGCATGTTGATGTCTTTCGACACCAGCACGATGGCGCGCCCGGGCTGCTCGGCTTCGAGGTTGCGCACCACGCCCAGGATCTGGTTGTCGGCCTTGCCGACAGGCAGGCCTTCGGGCAGGGTCGGGCCGCTTTGCAGCCGGGTCTGGAAGAACAGGCGACCCTTGGCGTCCTTGTTGCCCAGCTTCGAGAGCGGGATGCCGGCTTCGATCGCGCCGTCGTCGATGTTGCCGACCAGCGCGTCGAGCGTACGCGAGACCTGGCGCGCGTTGCGCGCCACTTCCGACATGCCCTTCTTATGGTCGTCCAGTTCCTCGAGCGTCATCATGGGCAGGTACACATCGTGTTCCTCGAAACGGAACAGGGACGAGGGGTCGTGCATGAGCACGTTCGTGTCGAGCACGAACATCTTGGTCACGCCGGTCTGGTCGGCATGGCGGCTGGTGGACGACTTGACCACCAGCTCGACCGGCTTGTGCTTGGCCGGGTGCGGTGCTTCCAGGTCGAGCGGCAGCTTTTCCTTGCCGCGTGCGGCCGGCTTGGCCGCGCGGGCCTCGGGCACGGCGGCGACGACTGGCTCGGCCGTCCTGGTCTTGCTGGTCCTGGCCGGCTTTGGCGCGGCCGCGGGCTTGCCGCTGATCAGGTCCTCGACCGGGGCAATGAGTGGCTTGGCGGCAGGCACGGCCTGTACCGCCGGCTTGCTGCGCTCGGCCTTGGGATAGTCTTTGGCCAGCAGCAGGGCGGCTGGCTTGGTGGGGAGTTTTGGCAGTGGCATCAGGGTCTCAATCTAAAAAAATCCAGGAGGGGAGCCGGGCGGCGGCGGAACTGTGCCGGCGGCATCGGTGGCACTGCGCTTGCAAAACAAGGCAGGAGCCCAAACAAGCCCGGCATGGTGTCCGGGCCGGCAGGCGGCCAGATTGGGATGATGCAGGAGGAAAACGGTCTGACTCAAAATAGACTGATGCAATCGAGTTTTACAGCAGGTTGATCAACTGTGGAGCCGGTCCGCTCAGGGCTGGCTCGTCACAAATTCCAGCACATCGTCGGCGTGATTCGGAACCTTCACGCCACGCCATTCTTTCACCAATTTGGCATCAGCGTCAATTATAAACGTGCTACGTTCGACCCCCCGAACTTGCTTTCCATACATATTTTTCATTTTCATGACGCCGAACTGCGTGCAAAGCGCCTCGTCGGGGTCGGAAATGAGTTCGAACGGCAGGCCCAGCTTGGCCTTGAAGTTCTCGTGCGAGCGGATCGAGTCGCGGCTGATGCCGTAGATCTCGGCGCCGGCCTCGCGAAAGCGCGGATACAGGTCGCGAAACGCCATGCTCTCGGTGGTGCAGCCGGGCGTATTGTCTTTCGGGTAGAAATACAGCACTGTGTAGCGGGCCGGACGACCGGAAAGCTGGAAGTCCTGGTTGCCTGTCATGGCGGCGGAAAAATCGGCCAGGGGTGCTGCGGATGGGCTATCAGCCACAAGTTCTCTCCAAAGAGGGTGAGTTAACGCACAGTGTATACCTTGGCAAGGCAAGCGGGGTAATGCCGCTACCGAGTCGCCGGCGCCGCAACGAGCAGCTCGCCGGAGCGGCCCGGTACTTCCCCCCACGCAAGATCGTATTCGGGCAGATGGCGGTGCTTCACTTTCTGGTAGGCCTGCGCCATCGACGCGAAGCGGTAACCCTGCTCCTTCCAGCCGCATAGCAGCTGTTCAAATATGGGGGCAAGTTTTTGGCCTTCAAGCTCGGCATGCAAGGTGTACACATGGTCGCGCGCGGCGCCGGCCGTCAGGCCGAGCAGGTGCGCGCCGATGTTCTCGCGCGTGATGGTGCGGCCGTCGATCTCGCGCCCGAGCAGCTCGTCGAGCGTGGGCAGCGTGGTCGGCAGTTCGACGCAGCGTCGGCCCGCCACGCGGTAAGGGCCGGCCTGCGGGTCGAGCAGGCTGCCGTCGGCGGCGAGCATGGCGCGCGAATCGGATGCGTAGCAGTAGCCGGCCGCATCGATCTCGGCGAATGCATGCCGGTTCATCTGCCAGCCGGCCGCGCCGTGGGTGTCGGGCCAGGCTCCGAACACCTCGAAGAAACGGCCCGCCGCGCGCCGCATGTGGCGTAACGTCCAGAGCGCGTCGCGGCGGCGCACGTTGTCCTGCCAGACTACGTGGTCCCAGCAGTGCACGCCGCATTCGAAACCGGCCTCGCGCACCGCGCGCATCAGGGGCGCGCACTGTATGCCGATGTCAGGGGCCGGCAGCAAGGTGCCGTACATGAGCGTCTTGATGCCATAGTGTTCGAGCACCGAGGTGCGCGCCACCTTCTTGAAAAATCCCGGACGCAGGGCGCGCCGCGAGGCCCAGCCGGTGTGGTCGGGCCCGAGCGAGAACAGGAAGGTCGCCTGCGCGCCGTGGGCGGCAAGCATGCGCACCAGCGCCGGCACGCCTTCGCGCGTGCCGCGAAAGGTGTCGACGTCGATCTTGAGCGTCAGCAGCGGGGCG
This sequence comes from Telluria sp., assembly GCA_049301315.1. Taxonomy (GTDB): domain Bacteria; phylum Pseudomonadota; class Gammaproteobacteria; order Burkholderiales; family Burkholderiaceae_D; genus JBAQKU01. Next base: position 5,023 of record JBAQKU010000628.1, on the reverse strand, counting down.
TCGGGACTGGTCGGTTCGCTCAATGCATCAGTCCATCAGGGCGCGCGCGGCCGGCACCTGGCAGCGGTAGGCCTCGAAAATGCGGCGCAGCGATTGCGCCATGCCGGTGTGCGGCGCCCAATCGAGTTCGGCGCAGGTATTGTCGATCTTCGGGACCCGCTTCTGCACGTCCTGGTAGCCCGCGCCGTAATAGTCGCCGGCGCTGGTTTCGACGATCCTGACCTGCCTGGCCATGGGCGCGTATTCCGGAAAGCTGCCCGCCAGTTCGAGCATCATGCCGGCCAGCTCGCGGATCGAAAAGTTGTTGGCCGGGTTGCCGATGTTGTAGATCTTGCCGCTGGCAATGCCGTCGCGGTTGTCGATGATGCGCACCAGCGCGTCGATGCCGTCGTCGATGTAGGTGAATGCGCGTTTCTGGGCGCCGCCGTCGACCAGCGAGATGTTCTCGCCGCGCACGATATGGCCGAAGAACTGGGTCACCACGCGCGAGGAACCTTCCTTGGCGGTATGGATCGAGTCGAGCCCGGCGCCGATCCAGTTGAATGGCCGGAACAGCGTGAAGTTCAGCCCTTCCATGCCGTAGCCCCAGATCACGCGGTCCATCAGCTGCTTGGCGCACGCGTAGATCCAGCGCGGCTTGTTGATCGGGCCGCACACCAGGGGCGAGCTGTCCGAATCGAATTGCTCGTCTTCGCACATGCCGTACACTTCCGAGGTCGACGGGAACACCAGGTGCTTGCCGTATTTGTGCGCCGAGCGCACCAGCGGCAGGTTCGCTTCGAAGTCCAGCTCGAACACGCGCAGCGGCTGCCTGACGTAGGTCGACGGGGTGGCGATCGCCACCAGCGGCAGGATCACGTCGCACTTCTTGATGTGGTACTCGACCCACTCCTTGTTGATCGTGATGTCGCCTTCGAAGAAGTGGATGCGTCCCTTGTACGCGTCGTTGCCGAGCAGGTCGGCGATGCGGTCTGACTGCATGTCCATCCCGTACACGCTCCAGTCGGTCGTTTCAAGGATCCGCTTGGAGAGGTGGTGCCCGATGAAGCCGTTGACGCCGAGGATGAGGATTTTTTTCATGCGCGATCTCTTGTTGGGTTCGTCATGCGCCGGCCGGGTAGGCCAGGCGTGCCCGGAGTTGCGCGGGCGTGATCGGGACGCCGTCGGCGCGCAAGGAGGAAATGGCCAGCATCCGGCCGTCGCCGCAGATGCCGAGGATGCGGTCATCCAGCACCGCCAGCCCGGTTGGCAAAGCGCCCGCGTTGCCCGGATCGAGCCTGGCCCGTTCCAGCAGGTAGACATGGCCGGCCTGTTCGGTGAAGGCGCCCGGGTAGGGCGGCGCCACCGCGCGGTGCAGGTTGTAGACTTGTTGCGCAGGCAGCGACCAGTCGATGCGTCCGTCCTCCGGCGTGCGCCCGCCGAAGTACGAGCCTTGGGCCAGGTCGTTGGGCAGGCGCGGCGCGCTGCCGTCCAGCAGTGCCGGCAGCACCCGCCACAGCGTCTGTTCGGCCGCCACGGTGACCTTGCCGAATACCTCGAACGCGGTGTCGTCGGGCAGGATCGGCACTGCGCTCTGGCCCACGATCGCTCCGGCGTCCGGCTTGTCCGTCATCTCGTGCAAGGTCGCGCCGGTCTGGGTGGCGCCGTGCAGTACCGCCCAGTTTACCGGCGCGCGCCCGCGAAAGCGCGGCAGCAGCGAGCCATGCATGTTGAATGCGGGGGCCAGCTCGAGCAGCGCCGGCGCCAGCAGATGCCGGTAGTAGAAGCTGAAAATGAGATCGGGCCGGGCCGCGCGCACCTGCGCCAGCAGTTCGGGCCCATCGGCGCCGGCCGGCGTCACGCAGGCGATGCCGTGCTCGCGGCACAGGGAGGCCACCGATTCGAACCAGATGTTTTCTTGCGCGCTGTCCGGGTGGGTCACCACCAGCGCGACATCGACTCCGCCGGCCAGCAGCACCTTGAGGCAGCGCACGCCCACGTTGTGGTAGGCGAAAACGACAGCGCGCTTGCGATGCTCCATCAGCGGGCCACCTCGCGCTTTTCGAAACCGCCGGCCTTGGGCAGCTCGTCCTGGCCGGGCCCGTGCTGCAAGATCGCCTGCACCACATAGCGCGGGCGCGAGCGCACCTGCTGGAAGATGCGGCCCACGTATTCGCCCAGCAGGCCGATCCCGAACAGAATCACGCCCATGAAGAAGAACGCGATGGCGAACAGCGTGAACACGCCTTCGGCCTCGGCGCCAAGCACGAAGCGGCGCACCAGCAACAGCAGCACCAGCAGGCCGGACAGGATCGAGAGTGCCATGCCGAGCATGGAAAACATCTGCAGCGGCACCAGCGAGAAGCCGGTGACGAGGTCGAAGTTCAGGCGGATCAGGCTGTATAGCGAATACTTCGACTGGCCGGCCGCGCGCTCCTCGTGCTCGACCACGATTTCGGTCGGCTTGCGCGCGAACGTGTAGGCCAGCGCGGGCACGAAGGTATTGACTTCGCCGCACTGGTTGACCAGGTCGATCACGTTGCGCCCGTAGGCGCGCAGCATGTTGCCCTGGTCGGTGATATGGATGTTGGTGATGCGCCCGCGCAGTCGGTTCATGGTTTTCGAGGCCAGCGTGCGCCATGCCGAATCGCGCCGCTTGCGCCGGATCGAGCCGACGTAGTCGTGGCCGGCGCGCATGGCTTCGACCAGCTTGTGGATTTCCTCGGGCGGATTCTGGAGGTCGGCGTCGAGCGTGACGATGATGTCGCCGCGCGTCACTTCGAAGCCGGCCAGGATCGCCATGTGCTGTCCATAGTTCCCGTTGAACAGGACCACGCGCGTGACGTCGGGACGCACGCGGAACTGCTCGGCCAGCATGGCCACCGAGTTGTCGCCGCTGCCGTCGTTGACGAAGATGATTTCGTACTTGAGCCCAAGCTGGTCGAGCGCGGGGTACAGGCGCGCGAACAGCGCGGCCAGTGCCGCTTCCTCGTTGTAGATCGGGATGACGATCGATAGTTCTGGTTTCATGGGGAGCACGTTCATCAAGTGGCAAGCACGGATTTAACGGCGCCGACGGCGCGCTCGACGTCGCCCAGGGTCATCGCGTAGAACAGCGGCAGGGTCACGGTCAGGCGCCCGATCCGCTCGGAGACCGGGAACATGCCTTGCGTGAAGCCGCGCTCGCGGTAGATGCTGAACAGGTGGATCGGCGCGTAGTGGAAACCGCTGCCGACCTTGTGTTCCTGCTGCAGGCGCGTCATGAACGCGGCCCGGGTGCCGGGCCCGCGATCGGGCAGGATGATCTGGAACAGGTGCCAGTTCGCGCTGTCGAAGGCCTGTTGCGGCAACTGGGCGCCGCTGTGCGCTTCGAAGCCGGGGCCGAAGCAGCGGAAGTAGTGCTGCGCGAGCGCGCGCCGGTGCGCATTGACCGGGCCGATGGTGTCGAGCTGGCCGAGCCCGATCGCGGCCGCGATGTCCGTCATGTTGTATTTGCCGCCCAGCAGATCGACGTCGATGCCGTCCACGCCGCTGCGGCTGACCCCCTGCAGGCGGTATTTCTCGGCCAGCAGCGCCTCGGCGGCGTTGTTGCAAACGAGGCAGCCGCCTTCGCCGGTGGTCAGGTTCTTGTTGGCCTGGAAGCTGAACGAGACCAGGTCGCCGATGGCGCCGATGCGCTGGCCTTTCCACAGCGAGCCGAAGGCCTGCGCCGCGTCTTCGATCACGCGCAGCTTGTGCCTGGCGGCGATCAGGTACAAGCGCTCCATGTCGACAGGCAGGCCCGCCAGGTGCACCGGCATGATGGCGCGGGTGCGTTCGGTGATGGCCGCTTCCACCCGGTCCAGGTCGATGTTGCGGGTGAGCGGGTCGATGTCGGCAAAGACCGGGGTCGCGCCCACTTCGAGGATCACGTTGGCCGTCGCCACCCACGACAGCGGGGTGGTGATGACTTCATCGCCGGCCTTGATGCCGGCGATGCGCAGCGCGACCTGCATGGTGCAGGTGCCCGAACTGAAGGTGCGCACCGGGCGCTGGCCGAAATACTCGGACAGGCGCGCTTCGAAGGCCTGCACTTTCGGCCCGCTCGTGATCCAGCCCGAGCGCAGCACGTCGGCCACGGCGGCGATCGTCGCTTCGTCGATCGACGGCCTGGAAAAGGGCAGGAAGGGCGGCGCTTCGGTCATGGCGTCCTCATGGTGGTGGGATCAGGTCCTGGCCAGCAGCAGCACGCCGAGCATGATCACGCCGATCGCCAGCAGGCGCTGCGCCGACACCACCTCGCCGAGGAACATCCAGGCCCCCAGCGCACTGATGACATAGCCGAGCGAGAGCATCGGGTAGGCCAGCGTGACGTCGGTGCGCGACAGTCCGATGATCCAGACCACCAGCGAAACGGCATAGCACACCAGGCCGGCCAGGATCGGCGGCTGGCTCGCCACCTTGACGCCGGTGGCGAACCAGTTCTCGGCGTTAAGGTGGATGGCCCCGCCCATGGCGTTGGTGCCGGCCTTGAGCAGGAGCTGGGCGGCGGCGTTGAGCAGCACGCCGGTGATGATGAAGGTGAAGGTGGACAGGTTCATGATTTATATGTTCGCGATGACGATACGGCGCTTGTCTTGCGCGACCACGCGCATCGGCACGCCTTGTTGTTTGAGGTGGTTGTAGATGTCGGCGCGCACGATGCCGAGGTCGCGCACGCCGGCGGCGGCGTCGCGCGTCCATTGTCCGACGAAGGCCTGCATCTGCGGGATGGCCAGCTCGGGCTGCTGGTCGAGGCCAAAGCCGAATTCATCGCGGTAGGCCACCAGGATCACGCTGCGTTCGAGGTACCAGGTGAGCGACTGCTCGTAGGTGCCGATCGAATAAATCCGGGTGTCCGGCTTGAGTTCGGCCTTGATCGCAGGGATCAGGGCGGTGCCCGCGCGCAGCTGGCCATAGCGCTCGAAGCCGACCAGGATCGATCCGGCCAGGATGAAGCCGGCCAGCGCGAGTGTCAGCACCATCAGGTCGCGCCGCAGCTGGCGCGCGTGCAGCAGCGCCAGGG
>JBAQKU010000627.1:0-2142 GCA_049301315.1 Telluria sp. | reverse complement strand
GCAAGCTGCAGTCCCCCGTCTGGAGCACGACAATGAGCGACTTGAACCTGCTGGCCGTCGGCCTGAACCACACCACCGCGCCGCTCGCCCTGCGCGAACAGGTCGCCTTCGCGCCCGAGCAACTGGCCCAGGCCGTGGGCGCCGCGCGCGCCTGGCTGGAGCGCCATCTCGGCGCCGGCGCCGAAGCGGCCATCCTGTCGACCTGCAACCGGACCGAACTGTATGCCGCCGCGCCGGCGGCGGCCGACATCGACAGTGCGCTCGAGGCCATCGGCCGCTTCATGGCGGATTACCACAAGTTATCGTACGAACAACTTCGCCCCCACCTGTACGCCCGGCGCTGCCAGCACGCGGCGCGCCACGCGTTCCGGGTCGCCTCCGGGCTCGATTCGATGGTGCTGGGCGAGCCGCAGATCCTGGGCCAGATGAAAGACGCGGCGCGCCGCGCGGAAGCGGGCGCCGGCCTTGGCACCTACCTGCACCAGTTGTTCCAGCGCGCGTTTTCGGTGGCCAAGCAGGTGCGCAGCGACACCGCCATCGGCGCCCACAGCATCTCCATGGCCGCTGCCGCGGTGCGCCTGTCGCAGCGCATTTTCCCGTCGCTTGCCGAGCAGAAGGTACTGTTCATCGGCGCCGGCGCCATGATCGAGCTGTGCGCCGCGCATTTCGCCGCGCACAATCCGCGCAGCATCACGGTTGCCAACCGGACCTTGGCGCGCGCCCAGTTTCTGGCACAGCGCTATCACGGCAACGCGCTGCGCCTGTCCGACTTGCCACAGCATCTGGCCGAGTTCGACATCGTGGTTTCATGCACCGGGTCGGCACTGCCGATCATCGATGCCGGCCTGCTCAAGGAGGCGCTCAAGGCGCGCCGCCGCAAGCCGATGTTCCTGGCCGACCTTGCCGTTCCGCGCGATATCGACAGCGCCGCCGCCGAGCTGCCCGACCTGTTCCTGTACAGCGTGGACGACCTCAGTGCGGTGGTGCAAAGCGGCAGGGAGCAGCGCCAGGGGGCCGTGCAACAGGCCGAGGCGATCATCGACGGCGGCGTGCACGCGTACATGCAGTGGGCCGACAAGCGCATCGTGGTGCCCGCGATCTGCGACCTGCATGCGATCAGCGAAGCGATGCGCGCAGGCGAGCTGGCGCGTGCCCGCAAGATGCTGGCCCGCGGCGACGACATCGGCGGCGTGCTGGAGGCGCTCTCGAAAGGGTTGACCGCGAAATTCCTGCACGGCCCGCGCCAGGCGCTGCAGCAGGCCCGCGGCGCCGAGCGCGATCAGTTGGCAACGCTGCTGCCGCGCCTGTTCCACAGCGGTGCCTGAGCCGGAAGATCTCGATTCCCGGAAGCAACGCCGCATCGTTTCCCGACATCGGGAACGAGGCGCGCCGTCGTCAGGGAAGGCAGCGGCCCGGGGGATGCTTCAGGTAGCGGTCGAACACCATGCAGATGTGCCGCACCAGCACGCGGCGCGCCGGATTCACGCTTAGCCATTCGCCGTCGTTGCTCAGCCAGCCCGCGCGCGCCAGCGCATTCAGCTTTTCCAGTTCCTCGGCAAAATAGCTTGCGAAGGTGATCGGGTAGGCCTGCTCGATGGCCGCGATCGACAGCTCGAAATTGCACATCAACATCTGGATGATGCTGCGCCGCACGGCGTCGTCCATGCTCAGTTTCACCCCGCGCGCGATCGGCAGTTCATTCCTGTCGATCCGGTCGTAGTAGTCCTCGAGCGTGGCCACGTTCTGGCTGTAGGTGGCGCCGACGGCGCCGATGGCCGAGACGCCGAAGGCCACCAGATCGGGCTGCGCGTGGGTCGAATAACCCTGGAAGGTGCGGTGCAGGCAGCCGTGGCGCTGCGCCAGCGCGAGGGCATCGGTGGGCCGCGCGAAATGGTCGAGCCCGACGTGCACATAGCCGGCCGCCGCCAGGCGCCGGCCGCACAGGGAAAGCATGTCGAGCTGGGCTGTGCTGTCGGGCACCTCCCGCCCGGGCACGCCGGCGCCCGACGCGACGCGGCGCGGCCACTGCATATAGCTGCGCAGCGCCACCTGGTCCGGGCCCGCCGCGATCACCCCGGCCAGCATGTGCGCCGTGCTCATCACGGTCTGGCCCGGCAGCCCATAGAACAGCTCGATGCGCAC
>JBAQKU010000626.1:0-8074 GCA_049301315.1 Telluria sp. | reverse complement strand
ACGAGCCCCGTAACGTACGACGATGTCGTCAAAAAACCGCGTGCGAGGTTGGAAAAGTCACAGTAAGATGATACTGTATATATATCCAGTTGTTTAAGCTCTATGGAGCTAACTGGATACCCCATATGTACATACAGTATATCCGAGATCTAGAAAAACACAAGGAGGCTTCGCCTCCGGCGCTTACGTCCCCGACCTGAAGGACGGGGTTTTACGCGCTACCTGATAAAAACGCAGCGCATCCTTTTGCCTGTCATTGCAGTCGTTCCAAACGAAGTTGACGGCCCGAGCTATTTATTGCATTTTTTTAAATCGAGATGATAGACCATGGCCGCGCTTTTACCGTCGCTGGTGTCGAGCGAGGCCATGCCTTCACCGGCCCCACTGAGCGCGAGTTCGATCCTGACGTTGAGGTTGGCGGCGATGCCGCAGCCGACGCGCTTCATTTGACCTGCGCCGATGTTTTCGGTGAAAAAATAGTCGCCGTCATGAACGCCATTGACCTTGCGTCGGAAGACCCGGCCATGCTGGTTGGCGTGCGGCGCGAGGCCATACTGAACTTCGAGCGAGGCTTCCTGGGTCCGAGCCAGTCTGGCGAAGCCCCGATAGTCCACTTTGTACACGCCAAGGGACATGTTCGCAGGAAGATTCAATGGATACGCAATAGTGCATACAGTGCTCTGCATTGCAGCCGGGGCGGCCGCAATGCTGTCGAGCTGAAACCGGTCGAACAGGATGCTGAGCGTGCTGTGATCCGGCGCGACGATCACCGAGTAGCTGCCCGGGGGACAGCCATCCTGCGCAGCATGGGCCGGCAGCGCCAAGATGGCGCCGGCGGCCAGTAGGGTGGTTATCTGCCATTTCATACTCACTGCCTTTCTCGGTTGCGATCCGGTCCGGCAGGGGTGCGCGGCCGGTCGATCGGTCAGACGCCGCACTTGCGCCATTGCAGCTGGTAAATGATGCCGGCGTTGACGTCCTGCGAGTCGATCGACGACATCGCCTCCTTGTTGGCTGCGGTTTGCACTTTCATGCTCGAATTGGTGCGCAGATTCACGTCGGCGCCGCAGCCGGACCAGACCATCGACTCGGCCACCAGTTCGTTGTTAATCAAATAATCCTCATCAAGGACGCCGCGGAAGCTGCGCTGGAAGGCCGGCCCCCTGGTGCCGGCGAAGAAGTATTCGACGTTAAACTGGGACGAGGCCTGGGTCGGAAGGCGGTTAAAGCCGCGGTAGTCGATCTTCATGACGGCCACGCTCATGCCTTGGGGCACGTGGACCGGGATCGCAATGTTGCAGCTCTTGCGATCAAAACTTTTGCCGGTGCTGCCGCCGACGGCGATCTGATATTTATCGAACAGCAGGCTCAAGGACTTGGCGTCCGGGCTGAGGGTGGCGGACACGGAGCCGGCAGGGCAACCGGTGCCGCCGTAGCCGGGCGTGCCGAGCGAAATGTCATCGACGGCAAACGCCGGACCGGCGCAGACGATGGCGGATAGTAACAAGATGCTCGATTTCATTTAAAGCTCCTATGAGGAAGAAGGGATTGAGCAAAACAGTCGCGGCTGTCAATAAACCTCGTGTTGCGAAAAGGTATGCCTGCAGGGTAACAGTGGTGACAAGCGCGAGTTGTATGTTGGCGGTTTCATCTGTAAGCATCGGTAAGCATTCGGTGCATGCCAGTGCTGCGCCAAGGGTTGTTGGTGGTGCGCGTGCGGAGGGCCGAAGCTTGCCGATCAGCATGGATGGCACTGGCAAGCCAGGGTAGTTGCTTGAACGAAATGGCAAGTTTAGGATTCCTGGACAACGGAACGTCAAGAAATACCTGAATCAGCCCGGGGCGCATTTGAAGCCGTATGCCTGACGCCTTAACCGGGTTTTCCGTTCCACTGCACCTCCAGCCCCTAACCGAAGTCGCGTTTTACGAGCCGGCTCGACGCCGGTTGCCGTCAAAGTAAAGAGGGCGGATGCACGCCGGGGTGCTGCCCGTGTGAATTCTCGTCAATATTTAATTAATTAAATAAACGATATAAACTGTTTGAATATTTAATCCAACTTATTTCAACGCCGTCTTGCGCTCCTTCTCTATCGGTGGTTTGGATTTTTTCGAAGCAGGTGGCAGGGCTCGGCAACTCTCGCCATCGAGCACTTGGCGTTGTCGATCGTCACGGCGCAATGACGCCGCCGAACCACTCGAAGGCACGACGGTGGCAGCCAAGCCAGGTCGCTACCGTCTGGTCGCGTACGAATTCGGCGTAGTGGTGGCGTGACCATGCCAGCGGCATCACGAAGAACCGATCTGGTCGCGTTTATGGAGGGTGTGGCGAGCGCCTATCCGGATGAACAAGTGCATGTCGCCTGGGACAACTTGAACACGCACCGTGCCCAGGCCCGTCTGGCAGGCAGGCATTCAATGCGCGGCACGGCAAATCAAGCAAATAATTGTTAAGCTTATTTAAGGTATGTTGTACTAGCCGCCATCGCTCCCCAGTTTTTCCATCTTCGCCATCCATTTGGCGCTGTCCGCCTCGTCCATGTTGCCGGTCTGTCCGATCAGCGTTTCATCGACCGGAGCGATGCCCACGAAGCCGAGGATGTTGCGCTCGAGCGACTTCACGCTGTGCGCGCGGAAGTACCAGCGGTATACCAGCGCCGGCATGCCCATGGTGACGACCACGCGCGCCGAGCGCCCCGCCAGCGCTTTTTCCGTGAAGGGGTTGTTGGTTTTCTCGGGATCGAAAGCAAAACCGGGGCGCGCCACCTGTTCCAGGAAACCCTTGAGCACGGCCGGCATGTCACCGAGCCAGAGCGGGAAGAACAGGACGATGTGCTGGGCCCACAGGATGTCTTGCTGCGCCTGCGCGAGCGTTGACGGCAGCGGCCCCTTCTCCCACTCGTGCTGGCTGCGCAGGAGCGGGAAATCGAGCTGCCCGACCTCGATGCGGCGCAGCTCGTGCCCGCCCTGCCTGGCGCCGCTCGCGTACGCATCGGCCAGCGCGTGGCACAGATGGGGCTCGCTGCGGTCCGGGTGGCCCTGTATTAACAATATGCGTTTAGCCACGGGGACTTTCGAGCGTCGTTTGAATTACCGGAACACCAGCACCGGAATCTGGCTGTGCGTGAGCACCTTTTGCGTTTCACTGCCGAGCAGCACGCCCTGGATGCCCTTGCGCCCGTGCGAGGCCATCGCGATCAGGTCGCACAGCCTGTCGCGCGCGGCCTCGATGATGGCTTCATAGGGATGATCGGACTCCATCTGCATGGTGTCGCACTGCACCCCCTCTTCCTCTGCCGCCTTCTGTACGAACGCCAGCAACTTTTTTGCATGCGCCGCGCTGTCGATCGCGTACTGCTCGGGCGTGTCTTCGATCATTTCGCTGCGGTAGGTGAAGACGTGGAATTCCGGAACCACGTGCAGCGCCGTTACCTTGGCGCCGCTCTCCTTCGCGAAGCTCATGGTGGCCAGCACCGCTCGCTCGGACGCAGGCGAGCCGTCGGTCGGCAATAGAATGTGCTTGAACATGTTTCCCCCTCGATGGTTTCAACGAGCGCGCCGTCACGACTGCAGGCGCCGTGTCCAGTGTGGGGGCGCAGGGGGGCACAAGACTTTGATCCGCGTCAAAAGGGCGCGTGTCAATGATGCCTTGAATTTACTCCGCGTCGGTTTGCTGCGATGGGTGCGCTTGCGCGAACGCGTCGATTTCGGCGCAGGCGGCATTGATGCGCCCGATGGTCGGGTACGGCGCCAGGTCCACATCGAAGCGTTGCGCATTAAATACCTGCGGCACCAGGCAGCAGTCGGCAATGGTCGCAGTGTCGCCGTGGCAAAAGCGCCCGGTCTCGGGCGCGCCGGCCAGGCTCGCTTCGATCGCGGCCAGGCCCTCGCACACCCAGTGGCGGTACCAGCGCATTTTCGCGTCCTCCGACACGCCCAGCGTGCCGCTCAGGTACTTGAGCACGCGCAGGTTGGTGATCGGATGGATATCGCAGGCGACCATCAGCGCCAGCGCCCGCACCCGCGCGCGTGCGAGCGCCCCGGCCGGCAGCAGCGGCACCAAGGGATGCGCCTCTTCCAGGTATTCCAGGATCGCCAGCGATTGCGTCAGCGTCGCGCCGTCGTCCCGCAGGCTGGGGATCAGCGCGCTCGGGTTGATGGCGCGGTAGTCGCTTTGCAGGTGCTCGCCGCCGTTCCTGAGCAAATGGACCGGCACCGATTCATAGGCGAGTCCTTTCAGGTTCAGCGCGATGCGCACCCGGTACGCGGCCGAGCTGCGAAAGTAGGTGTACAGTTTCATCCGCGGTCCTGATAGGGTTCGACACGCTGCTCGATCGCGCCGAAAATGCTGGCGCCGCCGCTGTCGGCCATCTCGATGCGCACGCCGTCCCCGAATTTCAGGAACCCTGTTTGCGGTGCGCCGTGTTCGATCGTTTCGTACATCCGCACTTCGGCCAGGCAGCAGTAACCGACCCCGCCGTTCCCGATGCTCGAGCCGTGCAGGCTGCCCTGCTTGTTCGACACCGTGCCGGACCCGATGATGGTGCCGGCCGCCAGTTCGCGCGTATGCGCCGCGTGCGCGACCAGTTGCGCGAAGTTGAAGGTCATGTCTTCGCCGGCATTGGGCTTGCCGAACGGGCGATCGTTCAGGCTCACCAGCAGCGGCAGGCAAAGCTTGCTGTCGCGCCAGGCGTCGCCCAGCTCGTCAGGCGTGACGGCAACCGGCGAGAACGCGCTGGCCGCCTTCGACTGGAAGAAACCGAAACCCTTTTGCAGTTCGCCCGGGATCAGGTTGCGCAGCGAGACGTCGTTGACCAGCATGACGAGCCGGATCGCGTCGGCGCATTGTTTTGCGCTGGCGCCCATTGGCACGTCGCCGGTGATGACCGCCACCTCCGCCTCGAGGTCGATGCCCCATTCTTCCGACAGTGCGCAGATCGGATCGTGCGGGCCGACAAACGAGTCCGATCCGCCCTGGTACATCAGCGGATCGGTGTAGAACGAGGCCGGAACCTGCGCATTGCGCGCGCGGCGCACCAGTTCCACATGGTTGATGTAGGCCGAACCGTCGGCCCACTGGTAGGCGCGCGGCAGCGGCGAATGGCATTCGCCCTCGGCGAAGGGACGCGCGGGCGCGCCGCCGGCGTTGAGCGCCGCATACGCCTGTTCAAGGCGCGGCGCGAGCGCCTCCCAGCGGTCGAGCGCGAACTGCAGGGTGGGCGCGATCTCGGGCACCGCGCGGCAGGTGCGCAGGTCGCGGCTGACGAGCACCAGGCAGCCGTCGCGCTCTCCGTTTTTCAGTGTGGCGAGTTTCATCTTCGGCCTTTAAGGTTTTTCGTGCATCCACGCCGCGTGCTTCGGCGCTTTCTTTGTCGCTGCCCACTCGTTGATCATGTCCCACTTCACGTCGTCGAGCTTCTTCATCATCTCGGGCGTGCCGGTATTGACGGCCAGCTCGAGGCGGTGCCCGTTGGGGTCGAAGAAGTAGATCGACTTGAAGATGGTGTGGTTGGTCGGGCCGATCACTTCGATGCCGTCCGCTTCCAGTCGTTCCTTGGCGGCCATCATCTCTTCCATCGACCCGACTTCCATCGCCAGGTGCTGCACCCAGGCCGGCGTGTTGGAGTCGCGCCCCATCGGCGGCTGGCTGGGAAGTTCGAAGAACGCGAGCACGTTGCCCATGCCCGCATCGAGGAAGACGTGCATGTACGGGTCGGGCGCGCCGGTCGAGGGGACCTGGTCCTCCGCGATCGCAAGCACGAAATTCATGTTCAGATATTTGCCGTACCACTCGACGGTCTGCCTGGCGTCGATGCAGCGATATGCCACATGATGGATTCTCTTGATTTGCATGTCGATTCTCCTGTTGATGCTCAGATCTTTTCACCATTAGAGTGCAATTCTGACTATCATACAAACAATATTTTTCCGCTGACTTATCAGATCATCTTATGAATCCAAGCTTGCGCCAGATGCGCGCCTTCGTGGCGTTGTCGCGGACCGGCAACTTCACGCTGGCGGCCGAGTACCTGCACGTGACCCAGTCGGCGCTGTCGGGGCTGATCAAGGAACTCGAGCAGACCTTGGCGGTGCGCGTGGTCGACCGCAGCACGCGCAAGATCGCGCTGACCGATATCGGACGCGAGCTGTACCCCCTGTTTTCCAAGATGATCGACGACCTCGACGGTGCGCTGGCCGACATCGCCGACCATACCCGCCTGAAAAAAGGGATCGTGCGCATCGCAGCGCCGCAGCTCATGGCGTGCACCCTGCTGCCGCAGGTGATCGCCGCCTATCGCAGCGCGTATCCCGCGATCCAGATCAAACTGGTCGATTGCGCGGTCGAGAGCGTCGGTTCGCGCGTGCTCAGCGGCGAGGTCGATGTCGGCATCGGGCCGGAACGCGAGCCGAGCGCGCACCTGGACGCCGCCGTGCTGTTCGAAATGCCCTTCGTGCTGGTGTTCCCGCAAGGGCATGCGCTCGAAGCGCGCGCGCGCGCCAGCTGGTCCGACCTGGCCGACTATCCCTTCATTTCGCTGCAAGGCCAGTTCACCGAGCGCCTGGTGAACGACATGCACAGCGCTCCGCGCGAGGTGGCGCTGCATCCCGCCAACGAAGTGACCTTCATGACGACCGCGCTGGCCATGGTCAGCGCCGGCTTAGGCATCACGGTGTGCCTGCCGTACGCCGAGCCGCTGGTCAAGCTGTACCAGTTGCGCATGCGGCAGCTGCATGAACCGGAGCTCACGCGCCGCTTCTTCGTGTACACGCGCGCCAAGCGTTCGCTCTCGCCGGCGGCCGACAGCTTCATCGCGTTCCTGTTCAAGTTTGTCGAATCGCACGACTGGAATATCCCCGCCGCAAGCGATGACCGGGACGCACCGATATAATTGGAGCTTGTTTTTCCGGGAATGACCATGTCACACAACACCATCGCCATCAACCAGCGCATGGACAGATTCGATGGCCACCACAGCGTCTGGCTGTTCGGCTACGGCTCGCTGATCTTCAAGGCCGATTTTCCGTTCATCGAGCAGCGCCCGGCCAGCATCCGCGGCTGGACGCGCCGGTTCTGGCAAGGCTCGCACGACCATCGCGGCACCGAGAGCGCGCCGGGCCGGGTTGCGACCCTGGTGCGCGAGCCGGGCGCGCTATGCGCCGGGGTTGCCTACCTGATCACGCCGCAAGTGTTCGCCCACCTCGACCACCGCGAAAAGAACGGCTACCTGCGTCTGGCCACCGAGATCGGCTTCAATGACGGGCGCAGCGAGGAAGGACTGGTGTATATCGCGACCGAGGAAAACAGCGCCTTCCTGGGAGCCGCATCCGAGCGCGCCATCGCGCAGCAGATCGCCGCCTCGCACGGCCCGAGCGGACGCAACCGCGATTACCTGGTCGACCTGGCGCACGCGCTGCGCGAACTGGGGATGGACGATCCGCATGTGTTCGCGATCGAGCGGCATTTGTCCGAGATCGAGGGCGCGTAAGGCTGGCTGCAAAAGGTTGCAAATGGATGCATACTGAAACCTATCTAAAAGAGGTCATTACATGTCCACTGCGTTGAAATTGTCGGATGAACTTGTAGAAATGGCTAAGCCACATGCTGCTGCGGCGCATCGCTCGGTGCCTAAGCAGATTGAATATTGGGCACGCCTTGGTAAAGTTGTCGATGACAATCCCGACCTGCCGGTGCAGTTCATCAAAGACACCTTGTTGGCGGCCCAAGAGGCAAAAGCTCGACTTCTTGCTCCATATCGGTTTGGGGTTTGACGGTGCTGGCCATTCTTGTTACTCCGACCTTTACAAAGGCCCCGAACGCGTAACATCATCAAATTTGCAGCTCACGTTGACCGGAATACGCACGAACGGCATTTGCCCGAGATCGAGCGCGTAAGGCCCGCGGCAAACCGTGGGGCTGCCAGCTACGAAAACAGGTCGAGCTGGCCGGTGGCGTTGCCGCATTGCTTGGCAGGCGCCGTCGGCACCACCTGCGGGCGCCGGAAGCCCGAGCTGTCGAGCTTGTCGAAGCGCCGGGTATGCGCGCCCAGGCCGAGCCGCTCGGAGGCCTTCTCGAAAC
>JBAQKU010000625.1:0-3010 GCA_049301315.1 Telluria sp. | reverse complement strand
GTCGATGCCCGAGGCCAGCCGCAACCGGCTGCTGGCGCTGGTGGGCGCGGCGCTGCCGCTCATCGCCGCAAGCGCGGACCAGGCCGGACCGGGCGGGCATCTTGCCACGCTCGGGCGCCTGCTCGATTTTTTCGAGGCGATCGCGCGCCGCTCGGCCTATCTGTCGCTGCTGACCGAATATCCGCACACGCTCGAGCGCGTGATCCGCATGATCCAGGCCAGCGGCTGGGCCGCCACCTTCCTGACCCGGCACCCGATCCTGCTCGACGAGCTGCTCGACGACCGGGTCTACCACGGCGCGCCCGACAACGTCGCGCTCGCGCGCGAGCTGCAGCAGCAGCTGGCGGGCGCATCCGGCGACACCGAGCGCCAGATGGACATCCTGCGCGAAGCCCACCACGCGCAGCTGTTTCGCATGCTGGCGCAGGACCTGGCCGGACTGCTGACGGTCGAGCGCCTGGCCGACTACCTGTCGGCGCTGGCCGACACCATCGTGGCCGCCGCCATCACGGCAGCATGGGGCACGATCGCCACGCGCCACCGCGAGGTGCCGCGTTTCGCGGTCATCGCGTACGGCAAGCTGGGCGGCAAGGAACTGGGCTATGTATCGGACCTGGACGTCATCTTCCTGTTCGACGACGAGGACCAGGAAGCGCCGGCCAACTACGCCAAGCTGGCGCAGCGCTTCATCACCTGGATGACCGCCCATACCTCGGCCGGGATCCTGTTCGACATCGACACCGCGCTGCGCCCGGACGGCGCCAGCGGGATGCTGGTGTCCTCGCTGTCCGCGTTCGAGCGCTACCAGGACAACGCAGCCTGGGTCTGGGAACACCAGGCGCTCACGCGCGCGCGCTTTTGCGCGGGCGACGCGGCGATCGGCGCGCGCTTCGAGCAGATCCGCGAAAAGGTACTGCGCAGGGACCGCAGCGCGCAGGTCGCGCAGCTGCGCGACGAAGTGCTCAAGATGCGCAGGAAAATGCACGATGCGCATCCGGGCCGCGCCGCACTGTTCGACCTCAAGCACGATGCGGGCGGCATGATCGACATTGAATTCATGGTGCAGTATCTGGTGCTGCGCCACGCCGCGCAGTATGCGCAACTGACCGCCAACAGCGGCAACATCGCGCTGCTCAGGCTATGCGGCGAGCTCGGCCTGATCGACCCGGTGCTGGCCGGCGCGGTCGGCGACGCCTATCGCGCCATGCGCCGCCTGCAGCACCAGGCGCGCCTGCAGGGCCAGGATGCGGCGCGCGCCGACCCGGCGTTGGTGGCCGCGCACAGCGCCAACGTGGTGCGGCTGTGGAACGCGATCTTCGAAACCGGCGCGCAGCAGGCGGGAGCGCCGGGCCAGGCCGCCTGAGGGCCCCGCGCCTTACTCGGCCTTACTTGTTGTGGCAGGTCATGCACACGCCGCTGTTGGTGTTCGACTTGCGCAGGAAGGTCGGAAAGAAGGTCGAACCCGGCCCGCCCGAGGGCACGCCGTGCGGATCGTGGCAGGAAGCGCATTCGACCTTTTGCAGGGCGTCGCTGGTGTACATGCGGATCTCGCCCTTGTCCAGGCTGCCGTCGCCGTCATCGTCGAAGAACTTGGTGTCGCCCAGCACGCCCTTGCTGATCGTCGCCGGCGTCCTCCACTCGGTGCCGGGGCCAACTGCCGTCGGAAACGTGATACCGACCGGATGGTCGTTGGTCAGGTCGGTGCCCATCAGGGCCGGGGCGAAATCGACCGCCGCCGGCATGTTTCCGGGACCGGTGCTGTGGCACGACATGCAGCCCAGGTCGGACTCGCCGCCGCGCCGCAATCCCATGTGCTCGACTGCCGGATCGCCGGTCCAGGCGGTCAGGAAATCGAGGTTGACGGTGCTTGCCTGGCTGGCGTCGTAACGCCCGCTGCCGGGCATGTTGATGATCGAGTCGACCGCGGTCTGGCCGTCGTGGCACGACAGGCAGGACAGCGAGTTGGCGCCCGGCTGGGACACCGCTTGCGTCAGCGACGAGGTATTGAGTTCGTTATAGGTCTTGTAGGTGCGCGCCACGGTGGTGCGGTTCCATAGCGGAACCTTGGTGGTCGCATCGGCGCCGTGCGGGGTATGGCAGTAGACGCAGATTTCGCCGTAGTCGTTGCGCGAATACGCCATCATGGCCGAATTGAGCCCCCCGGCCGGCGGCGCCTGCGTCAGGTTATGACGGGTATTGGCGATGCCGCCCTGGTTGGTGAATCTGGTCGGCCGGGTTGTTCCGCCGTACACCGCCGCCATGCCGCTTACCAGTATGACGAACCCGACAACGATTTTTTTGAGAGACATTTTTTTCCTTGTTGAATGATCATTCCGGATGGCCGGCGATAAACAGACTGATACGAAAAGGACACGCCAGCGAAGGCGCTTTATCAGCGGGCAGCCTTCAGCATGTCTTGCCCTTCTTGCTCGCTCAAGCGGCGGAAAACTTCCACCTTGTTAAATAATTGATCGGATACATAGACACGCCCGGTTTCATCGACGGCAATACCGTTCAACAGTCCATAGCGCCCCGGATTGCTCTCGCTGGCCGCTTCTCCGACTGCCAGCAATAATTCTCCGTCCGGCCGGAAGATCTGGAAGTTGTTGAAGCTGGCGTCGCATACGTACAGATTGCCCTCGTCGTCCACCGCGATGCCGCGCGGACGCGCGAAGTTGCCGGTGTTGATGCCGGGCCCGCCGAACGAGCGCAGGAACACACCGTCGCGGTCGAACGCCTGTACCCGGAAATTGCCCGAATCGAGGACATACAGGGTGCCGTCGGGAGCGACCGCACCTTGCAGCGGCACGTTGAACTGGCCGGGGCCGTTGCCGCGGGTGCCGAGCACCTTGATTTTCACCCCATCCTTGTCATACATGACGACCTTGTGCTCGTCGCTCTCGTTGCTTGAGCGGTCGATGGCGTAAATGCGCTCGCCATCGCGGCTGACTGCAACCCCGGTCGGCCGGTCCAGGTCGTCAGGGCCGCCGATCACGCGCTTGAACAGGCC
>JBAQKU010000624.1:0-1737 GCA_049301315.1 Telluria sp. | reverse complement strand
GACCGGGGACGGCTTCGCCAAGGCGCACCAGGCCACGCCGCTCGGGCGCTCGAGCACGCCGCAGGATATCGCGGAGGCCGTATGCTACGCCGCCGGCGCGCGCGCACTGACCGGCACCACCCTACTTGTCGACGGCGGGCAGCACCTGATGCCGCTGCCGCGCGACGTGATGTTCATTGCAAAATAAGAGGTCATACCATGCTGTCCGCCCTGCACCACCCAAAGCTGAGCGATTGCCGCCGGCTGTTCCTGCGCAACTACGAAGTGATGATCAACATCGGGGTGCACGACTTCGAAAAAAAGGGCGAGCAGCGCGTCCTGATCAACGTCGACCTGTACATCCCGCTGGCGCTGTCGACGCCGCACGCGGACAACCTGGCCGAAGTGGTGGACTACGACTTCATGCGCGAGACCATCGCGCGCCGCATGGCGCAAGGGCACGTGCACCTGCAGGAGACGCTGTGCGACGACGTGGTGCGCGCCATGCTGGCGCACCCCAATGTGCGCGCGGTGCGGGTCTCGACCATGAAGCCGGACGTGTATCCCGACTGCGAAGGCGTCGGGGTCGAAGTATTCCAGGTCAAGGAGCAGGCATGAACGGCGCGCATGTGATCGAATCGCCAGAGGCGCAGGCAAGGCCGGACGACAAAAGCGCCTACGAGAACAACAAGCTGCACAAGCGCCTGTGCCGCCAGGTGGGCCAGGCGATCGGCGACTTCAACATGATCGAAGACGGCGACCGCGTGATGGTGTGCCTGTCGGGCGGCAAGGACAGCTACGCGCTGCTCGACATCCTGATGACGCTGCGCGAGCGCGCGCCGATCGATTTCGAGATCGTCGCTGTCAACCTCGACCAGAAGCAGCCGAATTTTCCGGCCGACGTGCTGCCCGCCTACCTGGCCAGGCTCGGCATCCCCTTCCACATCGAGAACCAGGACACCTACAGCATCGTCAAGCGCCTGATCCCGGAAGGCAAGACCACCTGCTCGCTGTGCTCGCGGCTGCGGCGCGGCATCCTGTACCGGGTGGCCGACGAGCTCGAATGCAACAAGATCGCGCTGGGGCACCACCGCGACGACATCCTCGAGACGTTTTTCCTGAACATGTTCTTCGGCGGGAAACTCAAGGCCATGCCGGCCAAGCTGCAGTCGGACGACGGCAAGCACATGGTGATCCGCCCGATGGCGTACGTGAAGGAAGCCGACTCGACGCGCTACGCCGAGATCAAGCAGTTCCCGATCATCCCGTGCGACCTGTGCGGCTCGCAGGAGAATTTGCAGCGCAAGCAGATCAAGGCGCTGATGCGCGAATGGGAGAAGAAGCATCCGGGCCGGGTCGAGAGCATCTTCTCGGCGCTGTCGACGGTGGTACCGTCGCACCTGATGGATGCGAACCTGTTCGGTTTCAAGGACCTGAAGGTGGACGGCGTGGCCAGTGCGCTGGGCGACATCGCGTTCGACGAAGATCCTTGTTCGACGCCGGCCGGGTTCGGGACGATACCGCTGCAGTCGATGTAAGAGCTCTTTGCGCCAGCAGCCTGTCGGACTTGAAGAATCGAAGCGAAAATTCGGCTGGCCGAGGACAGATTTTGTCGATTTTGCAGGTCAATAGTCATTCTATTGACCAAAAAAGCGGCGAAATATGGACCGGCCAGGCGGATTTGCAGCCGATGTCCTTCAAGTCCGACAGGCTGCTATGGCGCGACGTTGGTGCGCATCACCGGATACAGGTTGAAGC
>JBAQKU010000623.1:0-5127 GCA_049301315.1 Telluria sp. | reverse complement strand
GTCGAATTCGTCTCGGCCAACCCGACCGGCCCGCTGCACGTCGGCCACGGCCGTCAGGGCGCGCTCGGCGACGCGCTCGCGGCACTGTTCGATTCGCAAGGCTACGCGGTCACGCGCGAGTTCTATTACAACGACGCCGGCGTGCAGATCGCCACCCTGGCCAACTCGGTGCAGGCGCGCGCCAGGGGCCTCAAGCCGGGCGATGCGCTGTGGCCCGAGTCGGCCTACAACGGCGACTACATCGCCGACATCGCGGCCGACTACCTGGCCGGCAAGACCGTCTCGGCCAGCGATGGCCTGCCGGCCACCGCCAGCGGCAATGTCGACGACCTCGAGTCGATCCGCGCGTTCGCGGTGACCTACCTGCGCCACGAGCAGGATATCGACCTGCAGGCGTTCGGTGTCAAGTTCGACAACTACTACCTGGAATCGTCGCTCTACGCCGACGGCAAGGTCGACAGCACCGTGCAGGCGCTGGTCAAGGCCGGCAAGACCTATGAACAGGACGGCGCCCTTTGGCTGCGCACCACCGAATACGGCGACGACAAGGACCGCGTGATGCGCAAGTCCGACGGCAGCTATACCTACTTCGTGCCGGACGTCGCATACCATATCGCGAAGTGGCAGCGCGGCTTCGCCAAGGCCATCAACGTGCAGGGCAGCGACCACCACGGCACCGTGGCGCGGGTACGCGCCGGCCTGCAGGCGGTCGGCCTGGGCATCCCGCAGGGCTACCCCGACTACGTGCTGCACAAGATGGTCACCGTGATGAAAAACGGCGAAGAGGTCAAGATCTCCAAGCGCGCCGGTTCCTACGTCACGGTGCGCGACCTGATCGAATGGTCCGGCAGCGGCGACATCGCCAAGGGGCGCGACGCGGTGCGCTTCTTCCTGATTTCGCGCAAGGCCGATACCGAGTTCGTGTTCGACGTGGACGTGGCGCTCAAGACCTCCGACGAAAATCCGGTGTACTACGTGCAGTACGCGCACGCGCGCATCTGCTCGGTGCTGGCGCAATGGGGCGGCGACGAGTCGACCCTGGCCACAGCCGACCTGTCGCCGCTGGTGGTCCCGCGCGAGGCATCGCTGCTCGCGACGCTGGGCTACTATCCGGAGGCGCTCGAGCGCGCGCTGGCCGAACTCGGACCGCACCAGGTCGCGTTCTACCTGCGCGAACTGGCCGGCGAGCTGCACGGCTATTACAATGCCGAGCGCGTGCTGGTCGACGACGAAGCGACCAAGCTGGCGCGCCTCGCACTGATGCTGGCCACGCGCCAGGTCCTGCGCAACGGACTGGCCCTGATCGGCGTGTCCGCACCGAACAAAATGTAACTGCTGAGAGCACCAATGACCCTCGACTCCCGTTCCGTCCTCCTCAAGCGCCAGCAAGGCAGTACCCTCACCGGCATCATCATCGGCCTGATCGTCGGCCTGGTCATTGCCGTGATCGTGGCGCTGGCGATCACCAAGGGCGCCACCCCGTTCACCGACAAGTCCGGCAAGATGGTCAAGATGGGCGAGCCGACCGCCGGCCAGGCGTCCGATCCGAACAAGCCGCTGTACGGAAACAAGGAAGCGGCGCTGGAGGCGAACAAGCAGTTCACCGCCAAGCCGGCCGCATCCGGGTCCGATCCGCTGGCGCAGGTCATCGCCGGACTGGAACTGGCGCAGGACGCCAAGGGCGGCGCGCCGGCCACCGGCGCCGCCCGCACCGAGGCGGTACCGGAGGACAAGTTCATCTACTACCTGCAGGCCGGCGCGTTTCGCGAAGTGGCCGACGCCGAGAGCACGCGCGCCAAGCTCGCGCTGCTCGGCTTCGAAGCGACCGTGAGCGAGCGCGCCAGCGACGCCGGGGTGCTGCACCGGGTGCGTCTCGGCCCGTACAACCAGGTCGAGGCGATGAACAAGGCGCGCTCCAGGCTGCTCGACAGCGGGATCGATGTCGCCATCGTCCGCAACCAGAAATAACCACCGGGAGCCAAAATGAAACCGATCCGTAAACTGATGTGCGCACTGGCCCTGTGCGGCTTCGCCGCCGCTGCCGCCGCCTCGCCGGCCGATCCGAAAAACGGAGTCGAGTACCTCACCTTGCCCCAGCACCAGAACACCGATTCGGGCAAGAAGGTCGAAGTGACCGAATTCTTCGCTTACTACTGCCCGCACTGCAACGTGCTCGAGCCGAAGCTGGCTGCCTGGGTCAAGAAACAGGGCGCCGCCATTGCCTTCAAGCGGGTGCACGTGCCGCGCGATCCGAACGTGCTGCCCCAGCAGCGCCTGTTCTATACGCTCGAAGCGCTCGGCCTGGTCGAGCAGTACCACGACAAGGTCTTTGCGGCCATGCATACCGAACGCCTGCGCCTGAACCGCGACGAACTGGTGTTCGACTGGGCCGAAAAAGCCGGCATCGAGCGCACCCGCTTCATCGACACCTACCGCTCGTTCGGGGTGCAGGCCAAGGTGAACCGCGCCAACGCCATGATGGGCGCCTATCACATCGACCAGTGGCCGATGATCGCGGTCGACGGGCGCTTTCTGACCTCGCCGGTCCAGGCCAGCGAAGGCAGCCGGATCCCGGGCGAGGCCGAGCAGCAGCAGGCGATGCTGACCGTACTCGATCACCTGGTCGCGAAAGCGAAAGCGGAGAAGAAATAACGATGCGTCTGCGCTCACCATGAGCCGCGTGTTCATCACGGGCGCATCGAGCGGGATCGGCGCCGCCCTGGCGGCCGAGTATGCGGCGCAGGGCGCCACCCTGGGCCTGCTGGCGCGCCGCCGCGACCTGCTCGAGCAGCTGGCCGCGCGCCTTCCCAACAGCGCCAGCCACAAGATCTACGCGGTCGACGTGACCGACCACGCGGCCCTCGCGCGGGCCGGCGCCGACTTCATCGCCAGCACCGGCGGAGCCGATGTCGTGATCGCCAGCGCCGGCGTATCGCACGGCACCCTGACCGAACACGCGCAGGACCTGCCGGTATTCAAAACCATCGTGGCGACCAACCTTACCGCGACGGTTGCCACGTTCGCGCCGTTCATCGCCGCCATGAAATCCCAGGCCACCCCGTGCCGGCTGGTCGGCATCGCCAGCGTGGCGGGCATTCGCGGCCTGCCCGGCGCCGAAGCCTACAGCGCCTCGAAGGCGGCCGTGATCAGCTACTGCGAATCGCTGCGCCTTGAACTCAAGCCGTACGGGGTCGCCGTGGTCACGCTCGCGCCCGGCTACATCGACACCCCGATGACCAGCAACAACGCCTATCCGATGCCATTTCTGATGGCGCCCGAGAAATTCGCCGCCAGCGCGGTGCGGGCCATCGCGCGCGGCGCCAGCTACCAGGTCATTCCCTGGCAGATGGGTGTGCTCGCCATGCTGCTGCGCGCGCTGCCGAATCCGCTCTACGACCTGGCCTTTTCAAGGGCGCCGCACAAGGCGCGCAGGAGCGAGCCATGAACGGCGCCGCGATTGCCGCGCGCAGCACGGCGCGCGTCGCGATCGAGGTCGTCGCCCATACCGGCTCGACCAACGCCGACCTGCTGGCGCGCCTGGCGCAGCTGGCCGGCCCGACCCTGCTGGTGGCGGAGAACCAGAGCGCCGGCCGCGGGCGCGCGGGACGCAGCTGGCTCTCGGAGGCCGGGGCATCGCTCACCTTCTCGCTCGCCTGGAAATTCGAGGGGCCGCTGGCGCGGCTGGTCGGGCTGCCGCTGGCGGTGGGGGTGGCGCTGGCCGAAGCGCTGGGCGAGCTGGGCGTGCAGGTGCAACTGAAGTGGCCGAACGACCTGCTCAAGGACGGCGCCAAGCTGGCCGGCATCCTGATCGAAACCCAGGGCGCGGACGACGGCGCCGTCTGGGCCGTGACCGGAGTCGGCCTGAACCTGGTCATGCCCGATGAACTCGAGGCGCGCATCGGACGCGCGGTGGCCGCCGCGCCATGGCTGGCGCGCATGGAGCGCGACGCGCTGATGGCCGCGCTGCTCGACGCCCTGGCCGCTTGCATGGTGCAATTCGACCGGGCCGGCTTTGGCGCATTTTGCGCGCGCTGGAACCGGCTGCATGCCTATCAGGGCAGTAGCGTCACGATCGTCGACCGCGGTGTTATCCTGTACCAGGGGGTAGCGGCCGGCGTGGACGACGGCGGACGCCTGTTGCTCGACACCGCTGGCGGGCGCATCGAGGTAGTGGCCGGCGACGTGTCGCTGCGCTTGAAGGAAGAATAGACATGCTGTTGCTGATCGACGCCGGAAATACACGCATCAAGTGGGCCATCGCCGAACCCGGCGCCGCGCCCGGCAAGTGGTGTGCGTCCGGCGCCGTCGCGCATGCGGAACTGAACCATTTGCCGGCGCACTGGCAGCCTTACCCGATCACGCGCGCGGTCGTGGCCAACGTGGCCGGCGGGCGCCTGCGCGAGCAGCTCCAGCTGATGCTGCCGACCACCGCGGTCAGCTGGTTCGCCTCGCGGCGCGAACTGGCGGGCCTGCGCAACGCCTACCGCGATCCGGCCCAGCTGGGCTGCGACCGCTTCGCCGCGGCCCTCGGCGCGCGCGCACTCGAGCCGGGCAAGGCGCTGATCGTGGCCACCTGCGGGACCGCCACCACCATCGATGCGCTCACTGCCGACGCGCTGTTCCTGGGCGGGATGATCCTGCCGGGGCTCGCCCTGATGACAGGCTCGCTGGCGCGCAAGACCGCGCAACTGCCGCAGGTCGCGCCGCAGGCGGCGCTGCCGGCCGGCTTCGCCGACAACACCGACGACGCCATCCTGTCCGGTTGCCTGGCAGCCCAGGCCGGCGCCATCGAACGCGCCTGCGCCTTGCACGGCGCGCAGCAATGCATCCTGTCGGGCGGCGCCGCAAGCTTTATTGCGCCCGCGCTTTCGGTGCCGCACCGGCTGGTCGATAATATCGTCCTGGTCGGCCTGCACGCCTCCGCCAACTTTACTGGATAAGCCCGTGTTGAAATTTTTCTTCTGGTCCCTGCTTTGCATCAACGCCGTGCTGCTCGCGTATGGGCAGGGCTATCTTGGCAACTTCAGCGGGAACGAGCGCGAACCGGCGCGCATGAAAAGCCAGGCCAATGCGTCCAGGCTGACCCTGGTGTCGGCCGCGCAGGCGAGCGCCGCGGGCGCCAGGGCG
>JBAQKU010000622.1:0-17086 GCA_049301315.1 Telluria sp. | reverse complement strand
CCCCTATCGTATTTCAATCTGCAAATTCTAGACTGCGGAAACGTCGAGTTCGGCGCCCGTTGCCTCAATAATTTGCTCCTTGGTCACGCCCGGCGCCAATTCCACCACCTTCAGTCCGTCCGGCGTCACGTCGATCACGCCCAGATCGGTAATGATGCGGTCGACCACCCCGACCCCGGTCAGCGGCAAAGTGCATTTCTTCAGGATCTTGTGCGAAGTGCTGCCATCCTTGGCGGTGGCCACATGCTCCATCACGACGACGACGCGCTTGACGCCTGCGACCAGGTCCATTGCGCCGCCCATGCCCTTGACCATTTTGCCAGGGATCATCCAGTTAGCCAGGTCGCCGTGTTCCGACACCTGCATGGCGCCCAGGATGGCGAGGTTGATCTTGCCGCCGCGGATCATGCCGAAGGAATCGGCCGAGCTGAAGTAGGACGCGCCCGGCAGCGCCGTCACGGTCTGTTTTCCGGCGTTGATCAGGTCGGCGTCGACTTCGTCCTCGGTCGGGAATGGACCGATGCCCAGCAGGCCGTTTTCCGATTGCAGGAACACTTCGATATTGCTGGGAACATAGTTCGCCACCAGGGTCGGCAAGCCGATGCCGAGGTTGACGTAGAAACCGTCCTGCAGTTCTTGCGCCGCGCGTGCGGCCATTTCATCACGAGTCCATGCCATGTCAATTCTCCGGTGCAGATCTTAGTTGGAACGCACGGTGCGCTGTTCGATGCGCTTTTCCGGCGTTGGATTGTGGACGATGCGGTGCACGAAAATACTCGGCGTATGCACGTCATCGGGATCGATCTCGCCTGTCTCGACCAGTTTTTCCACTTCCACGATGGTGATCTTGCCGGCCATCGCCACGTTCGGATTGAAATTGCGCGCCGTCTTGCGATACACCAGGTTGCCGGCGCGGTCGGCCATATAGGCCTTGACCAGCGACACATCGGCCACCAGGCTGCGTTCCATGACGTACTGTTCACCGTCGAATTCGCGCACTTCCTTGCCTTCGGCAACCAGTGTGCCGACCCCGGTCTTGGTGAAAAAGGCCGGAATGCCAGCGCCGCCCGAGCGCAGTTTCTCGGCCAGCGTGCCTTGGGGGGTGAATTCGAGTTCGAGTTCGCCGGCCAGGAACTGGCGCGCGAACTCCTTGTTTTCGCCCACGTAGGACGCGATCATCTTCTTGATCTGACGGGTGGTGAGCAGTTGGCCAAGGCCGAAATCATCCACCCCGGCATTGTTGGAAATGGCCGTCAGGTTGGTCACGCCGCTGTCGCGCAGGGCGAGGATGAGCGCCTCGGGAATTCCGCACAGGCCAAACCCGCCGACCGCGATGGTCTGGCCATCTTTGACGATACCGGCCAGGGCCGACGCCGCATCAGGATAAACTTTATTCATACCCGTCCCTTTTATAGTTGAGCGAAATACGCCTGTTATACGCTTCAGAGCAGATTCTCAGCATAAAATACGCCAGCCAAAAGCACAATACCGTAGAAATACCTGCTACGCCAATTAACGCAAACAGTTTAATGTGGATCAGATGCACGCACCCTACGCGATCAATTACGAAACTATTTTCCAGCATGCACCGGTTGGCATGTGCATTTCCGTCGACCGGGTGATTCAGTCGAGCAACGACGCGCTGGCGTCCATTTTCGGTTACGCGCGCAGCGAGCTGGAGGGCAAGTCGTTCCTGGTGCTGTATCCCACGATGGATGAGTTCCTGCGCACGGGCGACCGCATCATCCCGATCATGAATGCGCGCGGGCGCTATTCCGACGAACGCATCATGCGCCGTGCCAACGGCGAACTGTTCTGGTGCCACGTGAGCGGGCGCGCGCTCGATTCCAAGCAGCCTCTCGGCGCCGGCGTGTGGACGTTCGAGGATTTGAGCGAGAAACGCCCGGTCACGGCAGAGCTGACGCCGCGCGAACGCGAGATTGCGGCGTTCTTAGTTGAAGGCAAGACAAGCAAGGTGATCGCGCGCGAAACCGGGCTCAGCCCGCGCACGGTGGAGATGCACCGGGCCAAACTGATGCGCAAGTTTTCGGCGTCGACCTCGTCCGAGCTGGTGCACAAGCTGGTGGGGGTGAGCCGCTGATTGCGGACTCACCGAACACCAGCAATGAGATGCAAACCTCGCATGATTCGCAAGAGTAATAGAGCATCAGGACTCATCGGCATTCCATACCATTTAACCGCTGCCTCCTGCCAGTCGGAAGAAGGGCGTACGTTGCGACGCACACTGCTACACCGGGATCTAGCTTCTTGAATAAGATTGCCGTTGTGCCAATGTAGGAACAACCGACCCAGAAAGTTTCTGTCCTTGCGGCTGGCATGGTCCACGTTACCGTTTCTTCTTTCTTCCGGATCGTTTGTGTTGAATCAGGCACTTGGGCCCCATACCCAGAAGGACTCCCTACGTATATGCCCACGTGTTCTACCAGCCGCTCGCCCGAGATCGCGCTGACAGTCCACTCTTTATCGACTGTTGACACCGCCGGGGTTTCGATAATCACCTTAGGGCAATAAATCGCGGCTGCATGCGTTTCAATAGCCACAAACAATGGGGAAAGCGCCAATATCGAAACCGTCAGAAAGGATTTGGATTTCATGTGCACCGCTCATCGAAGTAATTCAGTCGGTGATCAAGCGCTGAGTTCCTCCTGCGCATCCGCACAATACTGATTTGGTTCCTTACGATCCTGGACGCACCAGACGATCAGCAGTATCCAGCCGATGATGGGAACAAGGACCAGCAGCTGAAGCCAGCCGCTTCGGTTGGTGTCGTGCAGCCGACGTGCAGTCACCGCAATTCCCGGCACCAGCGTGGCTAATGAAAATAGCATCGACAGTGCGTCGCTAAACACACCGAGCAGCACGTTGGTAACGATCGTAAACAGCACCCACCACCAGAACTCTGACAACGAAGCGCATCCCTTGAAATCAGCATATTTCGTGAAACAGGTACGAATGGAGTCGGTAAAAGTCATCGCAGTTCTCTATTTTAGATATTTAATCGAGATTGCAGGCACGATATCCAGCCTGGAATATGTGTATTGCCGAGCGAAACGATAACACAATCCGGAGTGTTATCTGAAAAATAAAAATGGCATTATCGACAGAATTCCCGCGAGGAGTTCTGGCGGCCGGGAGGCGAAAAAAAATGGCTTCAGAAGCGTGCGCTTGACGGTGTGCGACGGCCGGACAGCGTCGCCGCGCCAGCGAAAATCGGGGCCACCAGCCGGCACGACGTATACTGCCCTCTTTTTACGGTTTTCGCCTTACCTGACAGGACCATCATGAGTGCACTACCAGCATGCCCAAAATGCAATTCCGAATATACCTACGAAGACGGCAGCAACTACGTTTGCCCCGAGTGTGCCCATGAGTGGCCGGCGCAGGCTGGCGCCGAGGCGGCTGACGAGGGCGCCAGGGTTTACCGCGATTCAGCCGGTAATGTATTGCAGGACGGCGATACCGTCAGCGTGATCAAGGACCTGAAACTGAAAGGCTCGGGAGGAGTCGTCAAGATGGGAACCAAGGTCAAGAATATTCGCCTGGTCGACAGCGACCACGATATCGACTGCAAGATCGATGGCTTTGGCGCCATGAGCTTGAAGTCGGAGTTCGTGAAGAAGGTGTGATTCCAAGGAATGCTCACCGCAGCGCAGCATAGCCGGCCGGCAAGACGCCGCTCAGTTCCCCTCTGCGGGCAGCAAATCCCGGATCACGTCCGGCAGCGGCATCGATTTCTCGGCCAGGATATCAACCCAGACGATCTTGGCGCCCCCCTCTGCGTGCAGCGCGCCGGCCTCCCCGTTCGCGTCGACCAGCCTGATTTGGTGCGTCATCTCGAAGCTCGATCGCCCCGGCGGTCCCACCAGGGTACTGACCTCGATCTCGCCCGGATATTTAAGCTGCTTGATGAACGAGCAGTGGGCGTTGACGATCACCGGCCCTTGGCCGCTCGGATGCGGTGCGCACTCGATCTGCTCCAGCCAGGAAATACGCGCCTGCTCGATATAGCGGAAATACACCGTGTTATTGACGTGCCCCATCGCATCCATGTCGCCCCAGCGGATCGGCATGCGCATCGTGTGTACCAGCTTCCCGCTCATTGGGCGGTCATCCCGTCGTCGGCCGTGATGATGGCGCCATTGATGAAATGGGTTTCCTCGGCGGCGAGCAGCAGCAGCAGGCCGTCCAGGTCCTCCGGCTTGCCGGCGCGCTTGCGCGGCAGCATGTCGATCAGTTTCTGGCCCTGTTCGCTGGCGAAATACTCCTCGTTGATCTCGGTCGAGATGTAGCCCGGGCAGATCGCGTTGACGTTGATGCCGTACTTGCCCCACTCGACCGCCATCGCCTTGGTCATTTGCACCACGCCTGCCTTGCTCATGCAGTAAACCCCGATCTGGGGCAGCACGCGCAGCCCGGCGACCGAGGCGATGTTGATGATGCGGTGTTGTTTTTTCGGATCGCCCTTGGCGCGCGCGATCATGCGTTTGGCGGTCTGCTGGGCCACGAAGAAGGCGCCGCGCAGATTGGTGTCCATCATGTACGAGTAGTCTTCTGGCGTCACGTCGATCAGGCGCTGGGTCGTCGAGACCCCGGAATTATTGACCAGGATATCGATCGGCCCGGCTTCCGTTTCGGCGTGCGCAATGGCCGACTTGATGCTGGCCAGGTCGGTCACGTCGAGCGAGACGACGTGGGCGGCGCCGCCGTCAGCCTCGATTTCCGCGCGTAGTTCCTTGAGGCGGTCGGTGCGACGCGACGCCAGCACGACTTGGGCGCCGGCACCGGCTAAGGCCTTGGCAAAGCGGGCGCCAAGTCCGCTCGAAGCGCCAGTGACGAGCGCGATTTTTCCTTCATAGTTGACTTCAATCCCCACGGTCGGCTCCTGTACTGTGTCTGCTTACGAAAGCATAATCATTACACAAAATATCAGTAATAGATGGCAGCATCGAATAATGCCCGTAAAATGGCGCCAAACTTGCAGTTCCAACCAAAAAGCAGCACACTCGTGCTTAAATTCAATTTTCTCCTATGATTACACCATGACAGAGCCTACCAACCTTCTCGAACAATACGGCCCGCGCGACGCAATGGAATACGATGTCGTCGTCGTTGGCGGCGGCCCCGCCGGCTTATCGGCGGCAATCAAACTCAAGCAGATGGCGGCCGACAAAGGCCAGGAAGTGTCGGTCTGCGTGCTGGAAAAGGGTGGCGAGGTAGGCGCCCATATCCTGTCGGGGGCCGTGATGGACCCGCGCGCGCTCGACGAGCTTTTCCCCAACTGGAAGGAAATGGGCGCGCCGGTCAACACCGCGGTGAGCGAGGACCGTATTTTGTTCCTCACCGAAACGAAGGCCTACCGGACCCCGGCCTTCATGGTGCCTGCCTGCTTCGAAAATCATGGCAATTATGTCATCTCGCTCGGCAACGTGACGCGCTGGCTCGGCCAGCAGGCTGAAGCGCTTGGGGTGGAGATCTTCCCCGGCTTTCCCGCCGCCGAAATCCTGTACAACGAAGATGGCTCGGTCAAGGGCGTGGCGACCGGGAACATGGGCGTGAACCGCGAAGGCGTGCCGACCGATGCGTTCCAGCTCGGAATGGAGCTGCACGCCAAGTACACCCTGTTCGCCGAGGGCTCGCGCGGCCACCTGGGCAAGCAGCTGATGGAGAAATTCGACCTTAACAAGGGCCGCGATCCGCAGTCCTACGGCATCGGCATCAAGGAATTGTGGGAGATCGATCCGGCCAAACACAAGCCGGGCCTGGTGATCCACAGTACCGGCTGGCCGCTCAGCGCCGATACCTACGGCGGCTCCTTCCTCTACCACCTCGAGAACAACCAGGTGGCGGTCGGTTTCGTGGTCGGCCTGTCCTATCAGAACCCTTACCTGTCGCCCTACGAGGAGTTCCAGCGCTACAAGACGCACCCTGCCATCCGCACCTTCTTCGAAGGCGCCAAGCGCATTTCCTACGGCGCGCGCGCGATCACGGCCGGCGGCCTGCAGTCCTTGCCCAAGCTGGTGTTCCCGGGCGGCGCGCTGATCGGCTGCGACGCCGGCTTCCTGAACATGAGCCGCATCAAGGGCAGCCATGCGGCGATCAAGAGCGGCATGCTGGCCGCCGAGGCGGTGTTCGGCGCGCTCGGCGCGCAGCGCCAGCACGACGAACTGCGGGCCTACCCGGCCGCGTTCGAAGCGTCCTGGCTGCACCAGGAACTGCACGTTGCGCGCAATGTGAAGCCGTGGCTGTCGAAAGGCCTGTACCTCGGTTCGATCATGACCGGCATCGACCAGATGATCTTGCGCGGCAAGGCGCCCTGGACGCTGCACCATTCGCACGGCGACCATGAGTGCCTGAAGCCGGCCGCCAGTTACACGCCGATCGTGTATCCGAAACCGGACGGCAAGCTGACCTTCGACCGCATGTCGTCGGTGTTCATCTCGAATACCAACCATGCCGAGGACCAGCCGATCCACCTCACGCTCAAGGATCCCAGCGTTCCCGTGAACGTGAACCTGGCCGTGTATGCGGGTCCGGAATCGCGTTACTGCCCGGCCGGGGTGTACGAGTTCGTCAAGACCGACGAGGGCAAGGACCGCCTGCAGATCAATGCGCAAAACTGCGTGCATTGCAAGACCTGCGACATCAAGGACCCGACCCAGAACATCGTCTGGGTCACCCCGGAAGGCGGCGGCGGCCCCAACTATCCGAACATGTAAGCCGCTTGCGCCTAGCGATGGGCGCGGTTGAGGCGGCGCTCGGCGCGCCGCTGCAGATGCTCGAACGCCAGGCTCAGGCACCAGTAGATCGCCGCCGCGGCGATATACAGGGGCAAGGGCCGGAACGTGGTCGCCATGACTTCCTTGGTGGCGAGCATGAGCTCGGTGACGGTGATCACCGATACCAGGGACGTGTCCTTGATCAGGCTGATCAGGGTGTTGCTCATCGACGGCACCGCCACCCGCAGCGCCTGCGGCAGCACGATGTGGTACAGCGTCTGCCAGTAGCCCAGTCCAAGGCTGAAGCTGGCGCGCCATTGTCCCTGTGCGATGCTCACGATGGCGCCGCGCAGGCTCTCGGACAGGTAGGCGCCGGCATTGAGGGAAAGCGCCAGCACGCCGGCCGTGACCGGCGTGAATTCAATGCCGATGCTGGGCAGCCCGTAGTAAATCACGAAGATCTGGACCAGCAAGGGCGTGCCGCGCATGACGCTCACGTACAGCGTGGCCGGCCAGCGCACCAGCGCCAACGATGACATGCGCATCACCGCGGTGGGAAACCCGAGCACCAGGCCGCCCACCATGGAGGCCACCGCAAACAGCAGCGTGTAGAGCGCGCCGCGCAGCATGACAGGCGCGGCCTCGCGCAACAGATCCAGTAATTCCATCGAGTTCAGTCCGAAAGCGTCCCCGCCGGGAACAAACAGGCAGAGAGTGTAGCCGCAACCGGGCTGGGCTGTCTGCCTTTTTTACCGCTGCGGGGCCCGGCTCACGTCGCTGCCAAACCACCTGACCGAGATCTTCCCCAGGCTGCCGTCGGCGCTGGCGGCGGCCAGCGCCTTGTCGACTGCGCTCTTGAAAGCCGGATTGCCTTTTTGGAATGCAATGCCCATGCGCTCGACATTGCCCACGCGTGCGCCGGCCTTGATCGGCAGCTTGGAGTTGCTCAGGAGGTAGGCGACCATCAGACTGTCGTTGAGCGCCGCATCGATGCGGCCGAATGCGAGGTCCTGCAGGTTTTCGGGCGCCGCCGGATAACTCTTGACCTCGACGCCGGGCACCGCCTTGGCCTGCTGTTCGTAATTGCTGCCCTGCCCCACACCGACTTTCTTGCCCTTCAGCTCGGCCAGGCTGGCGTAGCTTGCCTTCTCGTCCTTGCGCACGATGAGTTGGGGGCTGGAATAGGTATACGGCTCGGAAAAATCGAAGGCTTGCTGGCGCTTCGGCGTGATGCCGACCTGGCTGATGATCACATCGTATTTACCGGCCGCCAGCCCGGCCAGGATGGCGCTCCATTCGGTCGTCACGAACTCGGGCTTGAGGCCGAGCCGGGCCGCGACCAGCCTGGCGACATCGACGTCGTACCCGGTCAGTTCGCCCGTTTTCGGGTCCTTGAAATTGAATGGAGGATAGGTGCCTTCGGTCGCGATCCGGAGCGTGCCGCGCGCCTTGGTGGCGGCCATCAGGTCGGCGCCAAAGGCCGGCAGGGCCAGGCCCGTCGCCAGCAGGACGGCCGCGGCCTTGAGTGCGTGACGGCGGAAATTGTTGCTGATGTGCTTGCGCATGAAGTGCCCGTTTCTAAAAAGCCGAGAATGCTTTTATAACTGAAAAACTGCCGGCGTGCAGCAAAGAAAACTAGCGCGACTGGCCCGTCTTGCGGCTGCGCTTGCCGAAATTGTGCCCCACGACGAGCGTGGTGCTGGCCACCAGGCTGCTCAGCCCGACGATGAGCTGGGTCAGCTTGTCGTCGGGAAGTATCCACATTTGGGATGCCGGCTCGGCGGTCTGGGTGGCGGCGACGATCAGCGGCGCCACCCATTGCGCATCGGGTTCGAGGTCGAGGATGACGGCGTCGGCGCTCGTTTGCAGGAAGATGTTGCCGCCCTCGGCCAGCGTAAAGCAGACCCCGACACCGGTTTCCTGGGGTGAGATGTGTTCCTGCATGCTGCGGTTGTGTTCTTCGATCCACGCCTCCACATCCTGCGCTGTCTGCAGGTCGATCCAGGGGCGCGGGCGAAAGCGCGGCGCCGGCGCGTCGGCCTGCGGTTGATGCTCTGGTTCTTGGTTCATTGCATTCTGGAATATGGCGGTAACGGCGCGTATCGTACGGCATTTCCCGCCCGCCGTACACACTGAACCACCAGGCTTGGCTTTTGTCATAGTTCGGATAGAAGGAGGAAATATGAAACCAAAACCTGTGAAATACCGTGTCGGCCATGGCGGCTACGTATCAGAATTTGATCAATTCCTCGATCGTTTCCTCAGGCAGCATCCGGAGGTTCCGGAAGACCAGCAGCGCGGCTGGTATATCTGGTGGGACCACCGGGTCGATCTCGACGAGCTCGACAAGCAGCGTGCCGATTCGGTGGCGGTCAAGCCGTACAGCTACGAGTGAGGACGGCGAACGGCATTATTGATTGTAATAAATTCGTATTGCAGTATTTTAAATGCATGTTAATATGACGTTGCGAGGTTCGCTTATTGGTAAAGCCCAGTCGAGATCGGTTGTATCCAGGTTGTATGCCAAAGACTGATAACCAGGTTCGATTCCTGGACCCCGCACCAATCAAGCTGTTTCGAGCAGAAATGCAGGGTGGGCAGCGCCCGCCCTGCTTCGACACGCTAGCTTCGCCTGGTCGCCAGCTTGCTGGCCGTGTAGAGCGAATACAGCGCCGCGATGCCCACCGCCGTGTAGATCGTGCGCGAGACCGGGGTTTGCGCACCGAACAGCGTGGCGACGACATCGATATCGTATAAACCAACCATTCCCCAGTTAAGCCCGCCAATCATCATCAGCGCCATCGCGACCCAGTCCAGCGCCGACATCCTTGATGCGTGCTTGCCCTTGATGATCGTGCGCCGCTCGGGCATATGCCTGCGGTCGGTCACGGGTGCGTTCATCGTTGCCATCATTATCTCCTTGTCGTATGTACATGAAGAACCACGCTTGGCGGCTGCAAGCCGGTTGGTCTTTCCGTCCACATCCGGTTGCCGCCGACAAGCCGGTCAAGGAACTACGACAGCCAAAAGCTGCGCAAGTTTGCCCTTGTTGTGCCTTGTTTTGCTGCTCAGTGATAGCCCTCACCCGGCTTGACGCGCCCCCGGAACAGCCAGAACACCATCGCCGTATAGGCGAGAATCACGGGCAGCAGGATCGATACGCCGACCAGGTAGAACACTTGCGAAGACGGGTCGGCCGCGGCCTGCCATACGGTCAGCGAAGGCGGCACCAGGTAGGGCACGTTCGAGACCACCAGCCCCACCAGTGCAAGCAGGAAAATACCGACCGCCGACACGAACGGCAGGATCGCGCCGCCGCGCCGGATCGCGTACCAGCACAGCCACGCCAGCAGGGCCGTGGCAAGCGGGACCTGGGCCAGGAAAAATATATTGGGCACGCTAAACCAGCGCGCCGCGATGCGTTCGATCTGGAGCGGTGTCCACACGCTCACCAAAGCGATGAAACCGAGCAGGCCAAACAGCAGCGGAACGCCAAGCCGGCGCGCCTTGCGCTCCACCTCGCCTTCGCTTTTCATCATCAGCCAGGTGGCCCCAAGCAGCGCGTACCCCACCACCATGGCCAGCCCGCACATGACGCTGAACGCGGTGAGCCAGTCGAGCGGGCCACCGGCAAAGCGGTAACCCTCGACCTTGATCTCCTGCAGCACGCCGCCCAGGATCAGGCCCTGGGCGAAGGCCGCCATGATCGAGCCGGCGGCGAACGCGATGTCCCATTTGCGGTGGTACGGCTTGGCGACCCAGCGAAACTCGAAGGCGACGCCACGAAAGATCAAGGCCAGCAGCATCACCAGCACCGGTACGTACATGGCCGGCAGGATCACGGCAAACGCCTTTGGAAACCCGGCCCACAGGCTGACGCCGCCCAGCACCAGCCAGGTTTCATTGCCGTCCCAAAACGGGGCCACCGAATTCATGACCTGGTCGCGCTCGGCTTCCTTGCGGTAAATGGGGAACAGGATGCCAATGCCAAGGTCGAACCCGTCGAGTACCACGTACATGGCCACGGCCGCGCCCAGCACCAGTGCCAGCAGGATCGGCAGGATCTCGGCCAGGCCGCTCATGGCAGCTTCTCCGCCCCAGGCTGGGCGGCGCCGAGCGGTCGGCTCGGCAAGCCTTCCGGGCCGGGCACGAAGGGCTGGGGACCGGTCCTGATCATCTTGTTGATATACCAGACGCCGATCGAGAACACGACCCCGTACACCAGCACGAACAGCACCAGCGAACTGGCCACCTGCGCGGCGGTAACGGGCGCGGCCGCATCGGCCGTGCGCAGTACGCCGTGCACGATCCAGGGCTGGCGCCCGGTTTCGGTAACGATCCATCCGGCAAGAAGCGCCACGAAACCGACCGGCCAGCCGTACGCGAGCGGGTGCAGGAACCAGCGCGCCCCGCCCAGCCGTTTGCGCCACCACAGGACGCTTCCGGTCACGCCGACCGCGATCATCAACAGGCCGATGCCCACCATCAGGCGAAACATGAAAAAGACCGGCAGCAAGGGCGGCCGGTCTTCGCGCTTGAAGTCGAGCAGGCCGGGAAAGCGCCCCTCCCATTCATGCGTGAGGATCAGGCTGCCCAGTTTCGGGATCGACCATTCGGCCAGGTTGCGCTCGTTCTTGGCATCGGGCCAGGCGAACAGGACCAGGGGCGCGGGATGCGCGCCGTCCCAGTGCGCCTCCATGGCCGCGATCTTGGCCGGCTGGTGCTTGAGCGTGTTGAGTCCGTGCAGGTCGCCGACCACCACTTGCAGCGGCGCCAGCAGCGCCAGCATGCCCAGCCCCATGTGCAACATAGTGCGCGCCTCGTCGGGAAAGCG
The DNA here is from genome assembly GCA_049301315.1 of Telluria sp. GTDB lineage: Bacteria > Pseudomonadota > Gammaproteobacteria > Burkholderiales > Burkholderiaceae_D > JBAQKU01. Next base: position 5,515 of record JBAQKU010000622.1, on the reverse strand, counting down.
TCCGGCCAGCATGTAACGCGCGCCGGCCGCGGCCACCACCAGCGAGGTGGTCAGGTAGGTGGCGATCATCATGTGCGCAAAGCGGTACGGCATGCTGGGATTGAAGATGATGTCGAACCAGTTGCCGGGGTAGGTGATGCCGTCGCGAATGGTGAAGCCGGCCGGGGTGTGCATCCAGCTGTTGGCGGCCAGGATCCAGAAGCCGGACAGGGCGGTGCCGAGCGCCACCACGATGCACGCGAGCGTGTGCAGCCATGGCGGGAAGCGGTTCCAGCCGAACAGCATGATTCCGAGAAAGCTCGCTTCGAGGAAGAACGCGGTCAGCACTTCGTAGGCGAACAAGGGCGCCAGGGTATTGCCGGTCACTTCGGCAAAGCGGCTCCAGTTGGTGCCGATCTGGTATTCCAGCACGATGCCCGACACCACGCCCATGGCAAACGAGACGGCGAAGATCTTGGTCCAGAAGCGGGCAAGCGTGTGGTAATGCTGTTTTTTTGTTCGCAGCCACAGCACTTCGAGGGTTGCGATATAGGCCGACAGGCCGATCGTAAAGGCAGGAAAGACGATATGGAATGCCATCGTCGCGCCGAACTGAATGCGCCCAAGCAGTACAGCATCCATGCCGGCTACGGTTTCCATGCATCGCTCCAGTTCCTGAGGCAGTCACAGGGCAGCCTGTAGCTATCTGATCGTCAGTGTACTCGGAAGTTCTTGAACATGCCGCCGCGCAGCCTGGCTAGCCTTTCCAGATACGCTTGAGCCCGGTGTCCGCATGGATCCAGCCGCCCCTCGGTCCCGGACGGTAATAGAAACCGACCCCGCCCTGGCGGAAGCTGCGCACCAGCCCCCCGAGCACTTCGGCATTCAGGTTGGCGATGCGGATATCGGCGGCCATGCCTTCGATGTGGAGCGACTGGCGCGCCGCCGGCACCCCCGCTTCGACCAGCTTGGTGTTGGACGCCCGGGTACGGTAGCCGGACAGGATTTCGAGCGGCTGCTCGAAGCCGTAGCGCTGCACGAAAGCCTGGGTGCCCCACAAGGTTTCGAACAATTTCGGATCGATCGGCGCGCTTTGCCTGCCGTTCACGTCACGCATCAGGTGGCATAGTTCCTGATAGGCCGAGTCGATGATTTCGCCGTCCTTCCAGTACAGCACCTTGGCGCGCTCGCCGCTGGCCGGGCGCACCATGCTGAGGGTGCGCGGCCTGAGCCAGAACTCGAGGTCGAGCGCCTGCGCGTCAAAAATATCGGGAGGCGGCTCCATCTCGGTCGCTGGCGTCGGGGTTGCCGCGGCCACGCGTACGCCCTTGTCCGCTGGCTTGGGCGCGCGCGTTTGGGCGCGCTTGCGGGCAGCGTCGGAGGCAGGCGCGCTGGCGCAGCCGATCAGCGGGACCGACAGCAGACCCAGGGTGGACAGGCAAGCACTATGGTGGAGAAAATTTCTGCGGGAAGCCATGTAAAGCACATATCGATATCGAGGTGCTTACTATAGCGCAAGGCGGCCATGCTTGAGTAGCTTTGCCTGCATGTCGTGTGCGCGGCAAGCTATTGCGCGCTGCAGCTGCAAAAGCGCGCGCCGCTGTCGGCGCTGCACCCGTCGAGCTTCTTCCAGAAGAAGTCGCATTCGACGCCGAAACAGGACTGCTCCTTGCCGGCGTTGATGTAGCCGTTGCGCTCGTAGAACTGGCGCGCGCTGGCGGTGCTGTTCAGGCGCAGCACGCTGATGTCCCAGCGGCGCGCTTGTGCTTCAATGCCGGCCAGCAAAGCCTTGCCGACGCCGCGATGCAGGACCTCGGGCAGCACGTAGCACAGCGACAGCTTGCCGGCCTGGGTCAGCAGCGCAACCCCGACCAGTTCCCCGTCGCTCTCGGCAACCAGGGCGTAGTTGCTGGACGAGGAAAACCAGAGCGCCACGTTCTGCGCCGTCTTGTTGCCGAGCCAGGCGTCGAGGATATGGCGTTTGTTCTGATGGTCCAGTGCGCAGCATTGCTCGATCGAACGGCGCAGCACCGCGCAGGCGGCGGGCGCGTCCTCAGGTGCTGCGATGCGAATATCAATACCCATGTGCGCTCACAATGAAAACAATGATAGCGAGAAAATTCAGTGTCGCTCTTCAAGCGCGACCCGACTATACACCGAAGCCCGATTCCGTGCTCCCGGGCCCGCAAATGGACATGGAGAACCGTGCACACATGACGCAAACGTAGTGCCGATGCCGCGGTCGATTTTAGACTGGCTGTATTTATCTCCACCCGGACAAGAACAGGACATCACATGCAAACCAGGCACTTCCCGGGCCTGCGCCACTGGCTGGCCGCCACCGCCCTCGCCGTGCTGGCCGTGCCGTTCCAGGCCGGCGCCGCCACCGAGTTGCTCAACGTGTCATACGACGTGGCGCGCGAACTGTACAAGGACATCAACCCTGCCTTCATCGCCGACTGGAAAAAGAAAACCGGCGAAACAATCATCATCAAGCAATCGCACGGCGGCTCGAGCAAGCAGGCGCGCGCGGTGGCCGACGGCCTCGAAGCATCGGTCGTCACCATGAACCAGGCCAACGACATCGACATGCTGGCCGACCGCGGCCTGGTCGCGCCCGACTGGAACAAGAAATTTCCGCATAACGCGGCGCCGTTCTATTCGACCATGGTATTCCTTGTGCGTAAGGGCAATCCGAAGCACATCAAGGACTGGGACGATCTGGCCAAACCGGGCGTCAAGGTGGTCATCCCGAATCCCAAGACCGCCGGCAACGGCCGTTACACCTACCTGGCGGCCTGGGGCTCGGTGATCAAGAAGGGCGGCACCGAAGCCCAGGCGCGCGAGCTGGTGCGCCGCCTCTTCAAGAACGTGCCGATTCTCGACACCGGCGGGCGGGCGGCCACCACCACCTTCACCCAGCGCAATATCGGCGATGCGCTGGTCACATTTGAAAACGAAGTGCAACTGGTGCGCAAGGAATTCGGCGAGAACTTCGAGCTCGTGTATCCGTCGATCTCGATCCTGGCCGAGTCGCCGGTCGCCGTCGTCGACAAGGTGGTGGACCGGCGCGGCATCCGCAAGCAGGCCACGGCCTACCTGAACTTCCTGTATTCCGAGACCGGGCAGGAAATCGGGGCCAGGCACTTCATGCGCACGCGTTCGGAAAACGTGGCCAGCAAGTACGCGGCCAACTACCGGCCGGTCACCCTGTTTACGGTCGACGAGCTGTTCGGCGGCTGGCGCCAGGCGCAGAAAAAACACTTCGACGATGGCGGTGAATTCGACAAGATTTACCAGTCAAAATAATTCAATTCGGAAAACTTGCTCGTTTCAAAAGGCTGGGCAACAACGCAGGGCTTTAATTTACGCCTTTTTGTATGTTGTGTCCGCTTTTCGCTTGTGCGCCATAGACACCGAAGGGTCAAAATGATATCTTCGCCTCTATGAGTAGTTGCTTCATGGCTAGATTAACCCACGCTCCGCGCAGCGCCCCCGCCCCCGGCGCCCCCCATTTGAACCTGCTGCACCACGGAACAACAAAAAAATGATCAAAAAACTTACGGCCGTACTGATGTCGCTCACGTGCGCCGGCGCGTTCGCCGTCCCGTTCGGTTCGCAATCGGTACTCGTCATTGAAGACGGCACCGGCAAGATTTTGCTGGAAAAAAATGCCAACGAAGTGGTGCCGATCGCATCTCTGACCAAGCTGATGACCGCGATGGTCGTGCTCGACGCAAAGCAGGACATGGACGAGCCGATCTCGATCGACAAGAACGACGTCGATATGCTCAAGCACAGCACCTCGCGCGTGCCGGTGGGCGCGACCATCAGCCGCGGCGACATCCTGCAACTGGCGCTGATGTCGTCCGACAACCGGGCCGCCGCTTCGCTGGCGCGCACCTTCCAAGGCGGCACAGTCGCATTCAAGGCTGCGGTCAAGGCCAAGATTGCCGCGCTCGGCATGACCCAGACCGTGATCGAGGAACCGACAGGACTGTCGCCGAACAACAGGTCGACCGCCTCGGACCTGGTCAAGATGGCGATTGCCGCGTCCGCGTATCCGGAGATCGCGCGCATCACGACAGACTCGAAGGACATCATCAAGATCAACGGGCGCGGCGTGGAATACCACAACACCAACCGGCTGGTGGGCGCCAAGGGCTGGGATATCGGCCTGTCCAAGACCGGTTACACGCAGGAGGCGGGGCGCTGCCTGATCATGCGCATCAAGTCGGCCGGCAAGAACGCGACCCTGGTGCTGCTCAACGCCGGGGCTTCCTCGGTGCGCATTCTCGATGCCCTCAACATCCGCCGCTTCATTTCGGGCGGCGACGCCCCGGTGGTCAAGACCGCGACGGCACGCCCGCGCAGTAAATACGTCAAGCGCGTCAAGGCCAAACGGCGCCACAGGTAACAGACGCGGTCTTTGCGGGGCGCAACTGCGCTTGACTATTCGATCATCTGGCGCAAGCCGCTCGCCCTTTGCGTCCTGCGCAAGATCGCCTCGCCCAGCACCGCGCTGCCTGGCGAGACCAGCGTAAATACTTCGCTCGCGCGCGTGATGCCGGTGTAAATGAGCTCGCGCGCGATCATCCCCGTGCGGTCTGCCGGCAGCACCAGCACGGTGTGGCGGAACTCCGATCCCTGCGATTTGTGCACCGTCATCGCAAACGCGGTTTCCACGTGGCGCAGGCGCGTCGCCAGCACGCTGCGCACCTTGTCGCCCTCGAGGAAATACACGCGCAGCGATCCGGGACGCGCCGGATCGTCCAGCGTGAGCCCGATGTCGCCATTGAACACGCCTGCGCCGTAGTCATTGCGCGTGACCATCACGGGCCGTCCCACATACCACTCGCCACGCCGCTTGAGCAGTCCGGCCGACTCGAGCCGCTGCTCGATCGCCATGTTCAGCCCGGCCACGCCCCATGCGCCCTCGCGCACCGCGCACAGGATGCGGAACGATTCAAAGCCGAGCAGAACCGACCTGACCCAGTCCTCGTGCCTGCCGCTCGCGCCCTGCCGCACCAGCGCCAGGCAGGCCTGGTAACCGCCGCCAACGCCGTTGCGCCCGGCCAGCGCAAGCTGCACCACGTCGCTCTGCTGCGCGTGCTCGATCCAGTGCACCGCCGCATCTGACCCGCGCAGGCAGTCCTGCGCGCCAGCCACGTCGCCCGCATTGACGGCCAGCGCGAGCTGTCCGATAGGCCCGCCGAAACGGCGGCTGTGGCGCAGCATCACGGTCTGCTGGGCCAAGGCTGCGGCGCTGCCCGCGTAGTGCGCCGGTATCGTCTCGCCGCTCGCGCGCAGCGCGTAATCGAGCGTGGCGGCCGAATAGCCGCCTGCCTGCGCGTCATGGCACAGGTCGCCCAGCACCGCACCGGCTTCGACCGATGCCAGCTGGTCCTTGTCGCCCAACAGGATCAGGGTGGCGCCGGGCGGCAGCGCGTCCAGCAGCGACGCCATCATCTCGAGGTGAACCATCGACGCCTCGTCCACGATCAGCACGTCGACGTCGAGCGGGTTGCCCTGGTTG
>JBAQKU010000621.1:0-3368 GCA_049301315.1 Telluria sp. | reverse complement strand
AGACCGGACTGCGTCAGTATCAGTGCGAGGGCCTGTCCTGGATGCAATTCATGCGCCAGTACAATCTGGCGGGCATCCTGGCCGACGACATGGGACTGGGCAAGACGGTGCAGACGCTGGCCCATATTCTCGTGGAAAAGGAGGCGGGCCGCCTGACGCTGCCGGCCCTGGTGGTTGCACCGACCAGCCTGATGGGAAACTGGCAGGACGAGGCGGCGCGCTTCGCACCCACGCTCAAGGTGCTGTTGCTGCACGGTCCGCAACGTCACGGGCAGCTTGGCGCGATGGCCGGCTACGATCTGGTGCTGACCACGTACGCGCTGCTGCCGCGCGACGAGCACGCGCTGCGGCGCCAGCGCTTTCACCTGCTGATCCTGGACGAGGCGCAATACATCAAGAATCCCCGTTCGGGCGCGGCCCAAACGGCGTGCCTGCTGAACGCGAACCACCGGATGTGCCTGACCGGCACGCCGCTGCAAAATCACCTGGGAGAGCTGTGGTCGCAGTTTCACTTCCTGCTGCCGGGCTTGCTCGGGCGCGAACCTGAGTTCAACCGCGATTTCCGCCAGCCGATCGAACAGCAGGGCGATTGCGCGCGCAACGCCTATCTGGTGCGGCGCATCAAGCCCTTCCTGCTGCGCCGCACCAAGGATATGGTCGCCAAGGAATTGCCGCCAAAGACGACCATGGTGCGCTTCGTCGAACTGAGCGGTACGCAACGCGATCTGTACGAAACGGTGCGCGTGGCGATGGACGAGAAGGTCAGTGCCGCCATCGCCGAGCGCGGCGCCGGCCGCAGCCACATCATCATGCTTGAGGCACTGCTGAAGTTGCGCCAGGTGTGTTGCGACCCTCGCTTGCTCGCGCCGGACCGGTTCGGCACGGGTGCGCCGGAGTCGGCCAAGCTGGCCGAATTACTCGACATGCTCGAGGAGCTGCTTGCGGAAGGGCGCAAGGTTCTCGTGTTTTCCCAATTTACCAGCATGCTGGCGTTGATCGAAGCCGAATTGACGGCGCGCGATATCGCCTACTCCCTGCTGACCGGGCAGACCAGGGACCGGGCCGCCGTGGTACGGCAATTCCAGCAAGGCGCGGCGCCGGTGTTTCTGATCAGTCTGAAAGCGGGCGGGGTCGGGTTGAACCTGACCGCCGCCGACACCGTCATTCATTACGATCCGTGGTGGAATCCCGCTGCGGAAAACCAGGCAAGCGACCGGGCATGGCGCATCGGACAGGACAAGCCTGTCTTTGTATACAAGCTGATTGCCAGAGGCACTCTTGAGGAAAAAATCCAGCTTCTTCAGGAAAAAAAGGCGTCAATGGCCGAGGCCGTGCTGGGTGGCAAAGCCGGGGCCGACGGGCAGCTCAGCGCCGAGGACCTGCGCGCCATCTTCGCGCCCTTGCCCGCTTGAACGCGCCGAGGTTCTGTCCGTGCGTGAATAGCGCGGGCGCCCGCACAGTTGGCATTTGATGCGGACAATCTCCTCATGTTGGCTGTAATGCGCGTAAGACGAAACACGAGGGCTGTCCGGTTTTGGTCGGACGCGGGCAATGGTCAGATGCTGTAGCACCGGCATCTGAGTGACCGCTATCGCGAAAACCGGCAAACGCCCTGGCCACTGACGCTGCCAGTCGAGGCAGTCACGGTGCGCGTCCCTGGTTGTGAACGGGCTTTAGAAAGTGCGTAATTCTGGTTTTTGCGCGCGGTTTTTGATATGGAATGGAATGATTCAGTGCCGGTTGCGGGCGCCTTTTGATTGACGAGTGGAGCCAGGCAGCGGTACCTTTTGAGATTCCAAGGCGAGTTGGAGAAACGTGATGGACCCCATCGGACGCTTCTTTCTGTGCGCATGCTGCCACCGGCAAACGGTCATATGCAGTTCCTGTGTTCCTGTGACCATGGCCATATCTATTGTTCGGCTGCGTGTGCGAAATCGATTCGTATCACCTGCGTACGTGAAGCCGGCCGACGGTATCAACATAGCGAACACGGCCGTGCTAACCATGCGCGACGTATGGAGCGATATCGCGCCAAATCAGCAGCGGGAGTGACGCATCAGGGTTCCGTTTCCCAACCAGATGAGGTCGCTTTTCCGGTGAGCGCGCCGAGCGCGCCACAGCTGCCCCCGCCTAGTGTGGTGAGTTAGAAATTCGCAGACAAAATCGTTCGATGCTCGCAAGGATGGCATCGGCCGACTTTGTCCACACGAACGGTTTTGGTTCAGCGTTATTGAGCGCGACGTATGTGCGTATGGCGTCCTCCAACTGACGCGTTGATCGATGTGTGCCACGCCGGATCTGCTTTTCCGTCAAGGTGGCAAACCAGCGTTCGACCTGGTTGAGCCACGAAGCAGAGGTCGGGGTGAAATGGACGTGGAAGCGGGAATGGCGGGCAAACCAGCTCCGGATTGCCGGAGTCTTATGCGTGCCGTAGTTGTCCATTACGAGGTGGATATCCAGGTCAGGTGGAACGGACGCTTCGATGGCGCGCAAGAATTTCAGAAATTCACTGCTGCGATGACGGCGATGTAGCTCGCCGATGACCTTGCCGGTAGCGATGTCGAGCGCAGCAAACAGCGTGGTCGTGCCATGCCGCTCGTAATCGTGGGTGCGCCGCTCTGCGACGCCCGGCGCTAAGGGAAGAATCGGCTGAGTCCTGTCGAGCGCTTGAATCTGGCTTTTCTCGTCAACACAAAGCACCATGGCCCTGACTGGCGGATCAATATACAGCCCCACAATGTCGCGGGTCTTTTCAACAAACAAGGGGTCAGTGGAAAGCTTGAACGTTTCCTGTCGATGCGGCTGCAGACCGAAAGCGCGCCAAATTCTGCTTACTGCGGTCTGCGACAGCTTCGCCTCCTTCGCCATTGTCCGAGTGCTCCAATGGGTCGCATTCATCGGTTGAGTTTCCAATGTTTTAGCAATGACAGCATCGACACGCGCATCGTCAATCGTGCGAGGCGCACCAGGACGCGGCGCATCAAGTAATCCATCAAGGCGCAATTGCAAGAAGCGGCCGCGCCACTTGCAAACTGTCTGCTTTGCCACTTTCAATTCTGCCGCGACCGCCTTGTTCTCAGCGCCATTTGAACACGCCAGCACGATCCGTGAGCGCAACGCCAGCGCTTGCGCCGTCTTGCGACGCCTGGCCCATACCGCCAACTGCTCGCGTTCTGGATCGGTCAAAATCAATTCCGTTTTAGGACGACCTGCTCCCATACCAGCCTCCATGTTGTGTATCCAATATACACAACATAGCTCATGAAAATATTTATTCAATGAATTTCCAACTCACCACACTAGTTTCCGACAGGCTTTTTCGAGTGCACTGCTCGCACGAGGCCGCCGCGCGGCGGCAGCAGTCGGAT
>JBAQKU010000620.1:0-7443 GCA_049301315.1 Telluria sp. | reverse complement strand
CGGGGTGGCGGCGGGAGCCGGCGCTGCCTGGCGCGCCACGGCAGGCGACTGGCGCCCGATCGAACGACCGCCGCCCAACGGACGCGCAATCGTTTCGGCGACCATCGACATCGTCGTCACGGCGATCATCATGCTAACCAAAAATTTTTTCATCCTGTTCATCCTAAAGTTTGATACCGGTGTGCAGCGCTGCGACGCCGGCCGTGAGATTGAAGTACTGCACGCGTTCCAGGCCGGCGTCCTGCATCATCGTTTTCAGGGTTTCCTGGTCCGGATGCATGCGGATCGATTCGGCAAGATAACGATAGCTGTCGGCATCGCCGGCGATCTTCTGACCCAGCCACGGCAACACCGAGAACGAATACACATCATACGGCTTTTGCAAGGCAGGAATTACTTTCGAGAACTCCAGCACCAGCAGCTTGCCGCCCGGCTTGAGCACGCGCCGCATTTCCGCCAGCGCCTGATCCTTGTGGGTCATGTTGCGCAGGCCGAAGGCGACACTGACGCGGTCGAAATAATTGTCAGGAAAAGGCAATTTTTCCGCGTCACACAGCATGGTGGGGGTGACAAGGCCGGAATTCAACAGGCGGTCTCGTCCGACGCGCAGCATCGACTCGTTGATATCGGTGAGCCACACTTCGCCGCTCGGGCCAGCCTGCTTGGCGAAGGCCTTGGACAGGTCGCCGGTGCCGCCGGCGATGTCGAGCACCTTGAAGCCGGGGCGCACCGCGGCGTTAGCGATGGTAAATGTCTTCCAGAGGCGGTGCAGGCCGACCGACATCAGGTCGTTCATCACGTCGTACTTCGACGCGACCGAGTGGAAAACCTTGGCGACCTCGTGGACTTTTTCGTCCTCGGAGACTGTTTTGTAGCCGAAATGGGTGGTGTTGGTCATGGTGAGCCGACGAATTGATTTAGCGACATTATACTTGGTGGGCGAACGCCCACCCCTTCGCTCGTCTAGTGCTTGTGCCCGCAGCCGCCACCGGCCTTGGCCGGAGCGCCCGGCAACACCGCACCCGGCGCGCGCCCGCTGTCGCCCTCGAAACCGGCCGCGTTCAGGCGCGCCATGTAGTCGCGCCACAGTGTTTCCTGCTGGCTGCCCAGCATATGCAGGTAATCCCATGTGTACAGGCCGGATTCGTGGCCGTCGGTAAAGATAGGCTGCACCGCGTAGTTGCCGACCGGTTCCATCGCGCTGATGCCGACCTCGCGCTTGCCAACCTGCAGCACCTCCTGGCCGGGGCCGTGGCCGCGCACTTCGGCCGACGGCGAGTACACCCGCAGCAGTTCGAACGGCAGCGAGAACGCGGCTCCGTCGTCGAAGGCGATCTCGAGCATGCGCGATTTCTGGTGTATGGTCAGGGCGGTAGGACTTGGGGATGTGCTCATTGCTTCCTCGGTTTATCGTTCACTCATCCGGCGCGCGATGGCCGCGCGCAGGGCCGGCAGCAAGGCGCGGCGCTCGGCCAGTACCTGTGCCTCGGTGGTGCGCACCGCGCCCGCCCAGATCGGGTTGGGGAAATGCGCATCGTCGGTGAAGCGCGGGATCATGTGCCAGTGGATATGCTGGGTCATGTTGCCCAGGCTCGCCAGGTTGACCTTGGCGGGCGCCATCACCTCGCGCAGCGCCAGCTCGACGCGCCAGACTGCGTCGTTCAGCAGCAGCCGGTCCTCGGGCGCCAGGTCGCTCACTTCCTTGACGTGCCGGTTCCAGATCACCCGGCAAAAGCCGGGATAGGCCGCGTCGTCAACCAGGACCACGCGCAGCTTGTCGTCGCTGTAGAGCGGCGCGCTCGCCGCTTCGCACAGTTCGCAACTCATACCAGCACCCTTTCGATACCGCCGTTGTTGGCGCGCGCGACATACTCGGGCAGCCAGTTCTCGCCCAGCAGGTGGCGTGCGATTTCGATCACGATGTAGTCGGCCGTGGTGTCGGAGTCGTCGTTGTAGCGGTTCAGGCCCTGCAGGCACGACGGGCAGCTGGTGAGGATCTTGACCTCGCCGGTAAAACCGTCCGCGCGCAGCTTGTCGGCGCCCTTGACCATTTCTTCTTCCTTGCGGAAGCGCACCTGGGTGGCGATGTCGGGACGCGACACGCCGAAGGTGCCGGACTCGCCGCAGCAGCGGTCGTTCTTTTCGATCTTCACGTTGTCGACGGTCGTCACCAGCGCGTTGACGGTCTTGACCGAATCCTGCAGCTTCATCGGATTGTGACAAGGCTCGTGGTACATATAGCGCGTGCCGTTGACGCCTTCCAGCTTGACACCTTTTTCGAGCAGGTACTCGTGGATGTCCATGATGCGGCAGCCAGGGAAGATCTTATCGAATTCGTAGGTGGCCAGCTGGTCGTAGCAGGTTCCGCACGATACCAGCACGGTCTTGATGTCGAGGTAATTGAGCGTGTTGGCCATGCGGTGGAACAGCACGCGGTTATCCGTCATCATCTTGTCGGCCTTGTCGTACTGGCCGGCGCCGCGCTGCGGATAGCCGCAGCACAGGTAACCCGGCGGCAGCACGGTCTGCACCCCGACGTTCCACAGCATCGCCTGGGTCGCCAGGCCCACCTGCGAGAACAATCGCTCCGAGCCGCAGCCCGGGAAGTAGAACACCGCTTCGGTATCGGCCGTGGTCAGCTTCGGATCGCGGATGATCGGGATCACCTTGTCGTCTTCGATGTCGAGCAGCGCGCGTGCGGTCTTCTTGGGCAGGTTGCCCGGCATTTTCTTGTTGATGAAGTGGATGATCTGCTCGCGCACCGGCGCCTTGCCGGTGCTCGGCGGCGGCGCCTTCAACTGCTTCCTGGCGAATTTCTTGAGCACCGTGTTGCCCAGGCGCTGGGCCTTGAAGCCCCAGCCGGCCATCATCTGGCGCGTCGCGTTGATGGTGGTCGGGTCGGTCGCGTTCAGGAAGAACATGGCGGCCGCATTGGCCGGCTTGAAGCTCTTCTTGTCCATCTTGCGCAGCAGGTTGCGCATGTTCATCGACACGTCGCCGAAGTCGATATTGACCGGGCACGGCGTCACGCACTTGTGGCACACGGTGCAGTGGTCGGCCACGTCCTCGAACTCTTCCCAGTGCTTGATCGAGACGCCGCGCCGGGTCTGTTCTTCGTACAGGAAGGCTTCGATCAGCGCGGAAGTGGCCAGGATCTTGTCGCGCGGCGAGTACAGCAGGTTCGCGCGCGGCACGTGGGTGGTGCAGACCGGCTTGCATTTGCCGCAGCGCAGGCAGTCCTTGACGCTGTTGGCGATCTCGCCGATATCGCTTTGCTGCATGATCAGCGACTCGTGGCCCATCAGGCCGAACGACGGCGTGTAGGCGTTGCGCAGGTCCGCGCCCAGCCCGTCCAGGTTGAGCAGCTTGCCCTTGTTGAAGCGCCCTTCCGGATCGATGCGCATCTTGTAGTCGCGAAATTCGCTGATTTCGTCTTCGGTCAAAAATTCGAGCTTGGTGATGCCGATCCCGTGTTCGCCCGAGATCACGCCGTCGAGCGAGCGCGCCAGCGTCATGATGCGGGCCACCGCTTCATGCGCATCCTGCAGCATCTCGTAGTCGTCCGAGTTGACCGGAATGTTGGTGTGCACGTTGCCGTCGCCGGCGTGCATGTGCAGCGCCACGAACACGCGCGAACGCAGCACGCGCTGGTGGATCGCGCTGCATTCGTCCAGGATCAGCTTGAAGGCGGCGCCGCTGAAGATCTGGCGCAGCTGGGCGCGCACTTCCTGCTTCCAGGTCACGCGCACGGTGCGGTCCTGCAGCACGTCGAACAGGCTGGCGCCAGGCTGCTCGGCCAGGCGCGCGTCGAACACCACGCCGAGCCGTTCGAGGCCGAGCCGATCGAGCTGGCGGCGCGCCTCGCCCAGCGGCAGGTCGAGCCCGGCCAGCAGGTAGGTCCAGCGCGCGTGCACCTGGGCCAGCAATTGCTCGGCCTGCTGGACGCGGTCGCCCAGCATCTCTTCGGCGTCGATCGATTCGCCCTCGGCGTCGTCCCTCTTGCCGACCGGCAGGTTGCCGTTGGCAAAAAACTCGCGCAGCCGGTTCACCAGCTCGAGCTTGTTCCTGATCGACAGTTCGATGTTGATGCGCTCGATGCCGTCGGTGTATTCGCCCATCCGGTTCAGCGGAATGACGACGTCTTCGTTGATCTTGAAGGCGTTGGTGTGCTTGGCGATGGCGGCCGTGCGCGCGCGGTCGAGCCAGAACTTCTTGCGCGCCTCGGCGCTGACGGCGATGAAGCCTTCGCCGACCCGCGTATTGGCAATGCGCACCACTTCCGAGGCCGCCTGCGCGACCGCGTTTTCGTCGTCGCCCACGATGTCGCCGAACAGCGCGATCTTGGGCAGCACGCCGCGCTTGGACTTGGTGGCGTAGCCGACCGCGCGCAGGTAGCGCTCGTCGAGGTGCTCGAGTCCGGCGAGGCGGATGGTGGCATTGCCCTCGCCCTTGGCCGGCAAGCCGTCCAGGTAATCCTTGATTTCCACGATCGACGGAATCGCCTCGCGCGCCTGGCCGAAGAATTCCAGGCAGACCGTGCGGGTGTATTTCGGCATTTTGTGCAAGATCCAGCGCGCCGAGGTGATCAGCCCGTCGCAGCCTTCCTTTTGCACGCCTGGCAGGCCGGACAGGAACTTGTCGGTGACGTCCTTGCCCAGGCCTTCCTTGCGGAACTTGCGCCCTTCGATGACCAGCGTTTCGGTCTTGAATGGCGCCGCCCTGGCCGCGCCGCGCGCCGTGGGGTGGGTCCATTCGAGCTTGAACCTGGCGACCGGGGCGTCGTGGATCTTGCTCAGGTTATGGTCGAGGCGGGTCACTTCGAGCCAGTCGCCGTTCGGGTCGACCATGCGCCACGAAGCCAGGTTGTCGAGCGCGGTGCCCCACAGCACGGCCTTCTTGCCGCCCGCGTTCATCGCGATGTTGCCGCCGATGCAGGACGCTTCCGACGAGGTCGGGTCGACCGCGAACACGAAGCCGGCCTTTTCGGCCGCGTCGGAGACGCGCTTGGTGACCACGCCGGCGCCCGAATAGATGGTCGCGTATTCGCGCTCGACGCCGGGCAGCATGGTCATTTCGACCTTGCCCAGGTCGATCAGTTTTTCGGTATTGATCACGGCCGACAACGGCGTGAGCGGAATCGCGCCGCCGGTGTAGCCGGTGCCGCCGCCGCGCGGAATGATGGTCAGCCCGAGTTCGATGCAGCCCTTGACCAGGCCCGCCATTTCGTCCTCGCTGTCGGGAGTGAGCACGACGAACGGGTACTCGACGCGCCAGTCGGTCGCGTCGGTCACGTGGGAGACGCGCTTGATGCCGTCGAAGCGGATATTGTGCTTGTCGGTGTAGCGCCCCAGCACCTTGGTGGCGCGCTTGCGCAGGTCGTAGGTCTGGCGGAATTCATTGCCGAACTCTTCCACGGCGCCGCTGGCGGCCTTGAGCAGCAGTTCGACATTGGCGCTGCGCGCCTTCGCGATCGGGTCTTCGCTGCCCGGCGCGTCCACCGTGAGGCGGCGCTTGTCGACTTCGGCCAGGCGGTGATGCAGCGCATCGATCAGTTCCTGGCGCCGCTTGGGATTGTCGAGCAGGTCGTCCTGCAGGTAGGGATTGCGCCGCACCACCCAGATATCGCCCAGCACTTCGTACAGCATGCGCGCCGAACGGCCGGTCTGGCGCGCACCGCGCAGCTCGTCGAGCAGCTTCCAGGACGGCTCGCCGAGCAGCCGGATCACGATCTCGCGGTCGGAAAACGAGGTGTAGTTGTACGGAATTTCGCGCAGGCGCGTGGGCGCCGGGCCGTTCGGGGTCTCGGCCAGCAATGCCTTGATATGTGCGGGTGCGTTCATGTAATGGTGGACTGTCTGGACTGACGCTAAAGAGAATCATTCTAGCGTATTGCGTTGCACCACGCCGGAACAGCCCTAGCTTTCCCACGGGTAAGAACGGGCCTGCCACGCATGGAAACGACGGCGCTACGCAATGATCGGAGAATTAAGTGAGGACGATACGCTTGTTTTTTAGAAATTAATTCACCAGAAATGCGCTTATACCGAATGGCTCATCCCAACCAGCGCCCCAGCTGCTTCCAGAATCCGTCTGGGACATACAGCAACAACGCGGTCATGGTAAGGTAACGCATGAACTTGCCGGCGGCCATGTAGCCCAGGCTGGGCCAGAACGGCAGGTGCAGCCAGCCGCCCAGCGTGCACAGCGGATCGCCGATGCCAGGCACCCACGACAGCAGCATGGTCTTGGCGCCGTAACGCGCCAGCCAGCCGAACCAGCGGGTCTGGCGCTCCTTGGCGAAGGCGACCTTGGCGCGATAGCCGAGCCAGTAATCGAGCACGCCGCCGAGCGTATTGCCAAGCGTTGCGACCAGGATCGCGGGCCAGAACAGCGCGCCGTTGGCCTTGACGACGGCGAATACGGCAGGCTCGGACCCGAGCGGCACCAAGGTTGCCGATACAAAACTGATCACGAAGACAGAGGTCAGCCCGACAGTGGGCGCGGCCAGCAGTTTCAGCAGCCAGAGGACAGCGGATTCAATCATTGACGGACTTTGAAGGCTGCGGTTGCCGTCCATTATAATGAGGAAAACCCACAGCAATGACACGATACGCCGAGCTCGCCACCCGCGCCGCGCATCGCACTGCATATCCCGGCCATCCGCCGAGCACGACAGTCACGCGTCATCCACCGAAACGCGCTCCGGAACACCGGCCGAGAATTACATTGTTTGCAGACCATGACCACCGACTATCTTAAGAAAATCCTGACCGCGCGCGTCTATGACGTCGCTACCGAAACCCCGCTCGAACTGGCGCCGACCCTGTCCGAGCGCTTCGGCAACCGCATCTATTTCAAGCGCGAGGACATGCAAAGCGTGTTCAGCTTCAAGCTGCGCGGCGCGTACAACAAGATGGCCAACCTGTCTGCGTCCCAGCTCAAGCGCGGCGTGATCTGCGCCTCGGCCGGCAACCATGCGCAGGGCGTGGCGCTGTCGGCCGCGCGCCTCGGCTGCCGCGCGCTGGTGGTGATGCCGACCACCACGCCGCAGCTCAAGATCGACGCGGTCAAGGCGCGCGGCGGCGCGAACGTGGAAGTGGTGCTGCATGGCGACTCCTACACCGACGCCCACAACCATGCGCTGACCCTGGAAAAGGAACAGAAGCTCACCTTCGTGCATCCGTTCGACGATCCCGACGTGATCGCCGGCCAGGGCACCATCGGCATGGAAATCCTGCGCCAGCACTCCGGCCCGATCCATGCGATCTTCGTGGCCATCGGCGGCGGCGGCCTGATCGCAGGCGTGGCCGCCTACGTCAAGCAGATCCGCCCCGACATCAAGATCATCGGGGTGCAGACGCTCGACTCGGACGCCATGGCGCGCAGCCTGAAGGCCGGCGAGCGCCTGACCCTGCCCGACGTCGGGCTGTTCTCGGACGGCAC
>JBAQKU010000619.1:0-2873 GCA_049301315.1 Telluria sp. | reverse complement strand
GGTCAAGGCCTGCGCGCAGTGGCGCGTGCCGCTGGTCGCGCAAGGCGGCAACACCGGTCTGGTGCTGGGCAGCGTGCCGGACACCAGCGGGCATGAAGTGGTGCTGTCGCTCTCGCGCATGAACCGGGTGCGCGCGCTCGACACGGTCAACCACACCATGACCGTCGATGCCGGCTGCATCCTGGAAGACATCCAGCAAGCGGCGGCGGCGCGCGCGTGCCTGTTCCCGCTCTCGCTGGCGGCCGAAGGCAGTTGCACCATCGGCGGCAATCTCTCGACCAACGCGGGCGGCACCGCGGTGCTGCGCTACGGGAACACGCGCGAGCTGTGCCTCGGGCTGGAAGTGGTCACGCCGCAAGGCGAGATCTGGAACGGACTGCGCGGCCTGCGCAAGGACAACACCGGCTACGACCTGCGCGACCTGTTCATCGGCGCCGAAGGCACGCTCGGCGTCATTACCGGCGCGGTGCTCAAGCTGTTCCCGCAGCCCAAGGCGTCGATCACGGCAATGGTGGCGCTGGCCACGCCCGGCCACGCGCTCGAGCTGCTCACCCTGATGCAGGATGTCTGCGGCGCCAGCCTGACCGGCTTCGAGCTGATGTCCGACTATTGCCTGCGCCTGGTGGCGCGGCACTTTCCCGCGCTGCCGAGTCCCTTCGTGGCGCGCCACCCCCAGTATGTGCTGCTCGAATTGTCCAGCAGCGAATCGGAGGAACACGCGATCGGCCTGCTGGAACGCGCCATCGAGGATGCGCTCGAGCGCGGCATTGCCGACGACGCGGTGGTGGCCACTTCGATCGCGCAGTCGCGCTCGCTGTGGCAGGTGCGCGAGCACATTCCGCTGGCGCAGGCCGCCGCCGGCAAGAACATCAAGCACGACGTTTCGCTGCCGATCTCGCGCATCGCCGAGTTCATCGAGGTCACCGCCGCCAAGCTGCAGCAGGCCTTCCCGGGCTGCCAGCTGGTCTGCTTCGGCCACTTGGGCGACGGCAACCTGCACTACAACCTGGCGCCGCCCGACGCGACCGGACACGACGAATTCATCGCCAACCAGGCGGCGGTCAACCGCATCGTGCACGACAGCGTGCATGAATTTTCCGGCTCCATCTCGGCCGAGCACGGCATCGGCGCGCTCAAACGCGACGACCTGGTGCGCTACAAGCAGGCCGTGGAGCTCGACATGATGCGCGCGATCAAGGCTGCGCTCGATCCGCTTGGCATCATGAATCCTGGAAAAATCCTGTAAGAGGGAGGGGTTCATGCCGTTAAATCCGGGATTCGGCGGGGCGTACCACAGGCCGGCGTTGCGGACGCTTTCAATTCTGCTATTCGGTGCGCTATCCCACATGGCGACTGCGCAAACCATCTACAAATGCGAGAACGGCGCCAAGATCTCCTATGGCGACCAGCCCTGCACTTCCGGCAAGACCAGCGAATTGGCGCTCGACGCGGCGCCCGCGCCCGACCCCGGGCTGCAGCAACGCCTGAGGCGCCAGAAGGCGCTGGCCGACAGCATCGACCAGCAGCGGCAAGCCAGCGCAGCGCAGCAGGCGCGGCTCGACGCGCGCCGGCGCAAGCTCGATGCGCAGCGCGCGCGCCAATGCAGGCAACTGCAACTGCGCAAGAAATGGGCCGACGAGGACCTGGCCCGGGCCAGCGCCAGGGACACGGCGCCGCTGCGGATCAGGGTGCGCCGCCAGGCCGAGCAACTGGCGCTTGAATGTCCGGCCTGAGCGTCCTGTCGCGCTGGCTGCTGCTGGGCGAATGGCGCGCGCATCCGGTGCGCGCGCTGCTCGCGATCGGCGCCATCGCGGTCGGCGTCGCGATGGGCTTTGCGATCCACCTGATCAACGCGGCCGCATTCAACGAGTTCTCCGCGGCGGTCACGAGCCTGTCGGGCCAGGCCGACGTGCAGGTGGCCGGGCGCGAGCCGCTGTTCGACGAATCGGTCTACCCGCGCCTGGCCCGGCACGACGGCGTGGCGCTGGCCTCGCCCGTGCTCGAACTCGAAGCCTCGGTGCCGGCCACGCGCGGCTCGCTCAAGATCATCGGCATCGACGCCCTGCGCGCCGGCGCGATCACGCCCGGCCTGCTCGGGGTGCCGGCCGCCGACAGGATGTCCGACGTGCTGGCCGACGATGCGCTGTTCCTGTCGCCGGCCGCCAGCGGCTGGCTCAAGGTGCAAACCGGCGCCGTCGTTACGCTGCTCTCGGGCACGCGCGACGTCACGCTGCGCGTGGCCGGCCCGGTGCAGCAGGCGCGCGCCGGCCAGCGCATCGGCGTGATGGACATCGGCGCGGCGCAATGGCGCTTCAATACGCTCGGGCGACTCTCGCGCATCGACCTGAAACTGCGCCCGGGCGTGGACCGCAACGCCTTCGAGCGCAGCCTGGCGAGCGAACTGGAGCGCGATTTTCCGGGCCGCTTCCGGGTCGGGCAGCCCAACGACGAAGAGCAGGAAAGCCGCAACAACAACCTTAGCCGCGCCTATCGCGTCAACCTCACCATCCTGGCGCTGGTGGCGCTGGTCACCGGCGCCTTCCTCGTGTTCTCGACCCAGGCGCTGTCCGTGATACGCCGGCGCAGCGAGTTTGCGCTGATGCGCGTGCTCGGGACCGAACGCAGGCAATTGCTGCGCCAGGTGCTGCTCGAAGGGGCCAGCCTGGGCGTGCTCGGTTCCATGCTGGGCATCGGCGCAGGCTACGCGCTGGCGGCGGCCGCGCTGTACTTTTTCGGCGGCGACCTGGGGGCCGGGATTTTCTCCGGGGTGCGTCCGCAGGTGCAGTTCACCCCGGTCGCGGCGGTCGTCTTCTTCGTGCTGGGCGTGACCGTGGCGCTGCTGGGCTGCCTTGCGCCCGCCTACGAGGCGGCGC
>JBAQKU010000618.1:0-5240 GCA_049301315.1 Telluria sp. | reverse complement strand
CGAAAAGGTCCATACCTTGGCGCTGCCAACTTGCGCCGCAGTGAAACCCTGAGCACCGGTCAGGTCGTTGGTCGCTTGCTCAATCTTTTTGCACAAGACCGCCACAGGTTTTCCGTTGGTAAGGGTGCCTCCGGCAGCACAGCTAAGGACTGTTCCGTCCAGGTCGGGTTGACCGTTATAGACGTATGTGGTGATCTTCTGCGGCTCGGCAATTCGCGTTTCAGCTTTCCAATCCGGGTGCCACTTCGTGGAAATGACTCGCTGCCCAACGCCGACCGGGGCGTTCACATTTGGGCACGTTGCCGTGCCGGCCAGCCCTTCGATTCGCCGGATCTCTAACGGGCGCTTGGGCTCATATTTTAAACAGGTCTTATTGTTATTAAAATCCGTCCGGCTGGCCAGAACCCCGAAAGAATCATATGCCAACGTGCTTGCAGCTGGCCCACATCCAGCCCCGCCAGGTTGATTAATAGCAGTCACCCTCGCAGCCTTGTTAAGCGTGAAAACACGCTCAGCGCCAGAGGGGTCGGTCACTACTGTCCTGCCCTTCTCGTAGGAGAAACGATGCCGCTCCGCGCCGCCGGCGTGCTCGGACAATAGAACCCGGCCCGACCCATCGTATGAGTACGTGGCAAAGCGATCGCCGTTTGCATCGGTGATTCCGCTTAAAAAAAAGCGGGGACCGTCATCGTCGCCCTCGTAGTGGTATCGATAGTCCCCAACCATGTCTCCACTTGCGTCATGCAATGTAATCCCTAGAATACGTATCATTTCCGGAATCGCCCGATCTGGTGTTAGCATCTGTTGTTCGTAATGATATTTGATTGAACTTTCCTTTGCGCTGATAGAACCAATTCCATTAGGGTCGCTCCAAGTAACCTCTAATAGACGGCCAAAGGAGTCCGAGATGGATTTTAATTTCATGTCCGCGTCGTACGAGAAGTACATTCCGGTTCCTTCTTTTTCAAGCGAACTTACTAGCAAGAAGCGTTTGCCGAACTGTTTGAAAGAATCGATTTTTCCCGAAAAGCCGGTGTACGTCCATTCATCATACTTTTCCGTAGCGGGAACCAGCAAATCGGCACTGTTGGAGGCAGATACGTAGCGTCCGTTGTCAAACCGGAATTCAATGTAGGTGCCATCTCCCGTTACAATATCCACTCTATACGGCGGCTTACCCTTACTTGAGGGATAAACTCGAAACTGGCGTTCAAATGAAAACGACCAGCCGATTCCTGCAGTTGGTTGCCAAAGCGGGATACGGACCGAACGGTAGGTTCTCGAGATGTTGAACGAAGCTCCGCCAACCGGATCAACCTCGCTCTGAATTTTTACGCCCGTTGAGACCATGACCGGGTTTCCAACAGCAAACCCGGGCTCGTTTGGACTGCAGGTTGGAGTGGGCGGCTGTGAGAGAAATGGCACGCACACGCCGGGCCAGCGCGCGTAATAGCCGCCTTCACAAAAAAGACCGGTTGGGAAGTAGTAGTCGGTGCCCGAAATTTTTGGAAAGATGAAATGGCAGAAAAAGCTCGTGCCGTTCCAATACCCTTGGACCATCGCCGGCTCGATATACGTAAACTGCAAATTGAAAGGCATGGACATCGCTTTGCACGCAGCTACCGGATTGCTTTCATATCTGCGAGGTCCGTAGCTCCAGCCAATCATCCCCTCGGGCATGCTTGTCGCCGCTATTGCAGGTGCGGTCAGGGCGACCAACGCACTCAGTAAAATTGCGCCGCCCTTGCCATTTAGTTTCAAATAACGCGCTATTCTGTGGGTCGTGACGTCATCGCTCATTTTGCAATCCTTAAGAGGGCCGGCAGCCACAACGCGGAAATCGTAACGGACGGAAACAAAAGTGTTTCGCGCAGCAACGCGGGCAGGGATAGCAAATATAATCCCGATCCAGAAAGCGTAATTTATAAAAAATCAATATTTATCAATCGAAAACTAATAATTCCTGTAAGCATTTTCGGTATCTACGCGAGGGGAACTGGTCGAGATCATTGAGTAGCATGCGGTGTCAGCCTGCTTTTGACGTTCAGATTTGCACGACTGCCGGTCATGCCTGATATCGAGCTCAGGATGAACGACGACCGGGAATTGGCAAACGCGTACGACAAGCACGTAAACCGCGCTTTCGCATTTCCGCAGCCCTTTCTACAGCCCTTCGGAAAACGCCATCAGGTCCTGTTCGACCAGGCGGGTCGTTGCGCGCGCGTCCATGGGCGAACCGAGCAGGTATCCCTGCGCCGCGAAACAGCCATGCTGTTTCAGGAACACCGGCTGATCGCTCGTTTCCACCCCTTCCGCACAGACGGTAATGCCAAGGCTGCGCGCCACATCGATGATGGCCGCGGCGATGGCGGTTTCCGGTTGCTGAAGCGGCAGTTTTTTCACCAGGGCATGCGACAGCTTGACGACATCGAGCGCGTACGTCCGCAAGCAGGAAAATGCAATAAAGTCGGTGCCGAAGTCGTCGAGCGAGAGCCGCACGCCGAGCTCCCTCAGTCCATTCAGGGTGTTCTTGTGGATCTTGGCGTCCATCAGTACGCTTTCCTGGATTTCAAGCTGCAGCAGCGCAGGGTCGAACCCGGTATCGGCCAGTATCTTCTTTAAGGTTTTCAGAAAACGAGGATGGCGTAACTGCTTCGACGAAGCATTAATCGTGAGCGGCGCCGACAGGCCCCTGGCCAGCCAGGCCTTATGCTGCCGACAGGCGGTGCGCAAGGTCCATTCCTCGAGTGCGAGCATGAGGCAGGAGTCTTCCGCCTCGCGAATGAATTCAGCGGCCGGAATCAATCCTCGTGTCGGATTTTGCCACCTGAGCAGCGCCTCGATCGCTGTAATGCGCCCGTTGCGCAGGTCGAACTGCGGCTGGTAGTGCAGGCGGAACTGATCCTCATGGAGTGCGCGCTCGAGCTGTTCTTCCAGTTCCCGCGTCTTGCGCACCATCGCTCCGATCTCCGCGCAATAGAACTGATAATTGTAGCGGCCGCGGTTCTTCGCTTCGTACAGGGCGAGGTCGGCCAGTCTGGATAATTGCTCCGGATTCTGGCCATCCCGGGGATAGCAGGCGATCCCGATGCTCGCGCCGCTGTGCACTTCCTGCCCCTCCAGCAGGTAGGGGCGGCGCAATTCTTCCACCAGCTTGTCGGCCAGCAGGCCCGCCGCTTCGATTTCCGTCAAATGGGTCTGGATCACCCCGAACTCGTCGCCGCCAAGGCGTGCCGCAAGGTCGCTTGCCCGTATATGCGACTTGATGCGTCTCGCCACTTCCTTCAGCAGCAGGTCGCCGGCATGGTGCCCGAGGGTGTCGTTAATGGACTTGAAGCGGTCAAGGTCGAGCAGGTGGATGGCGATCAGATGGCCGTCGCGTTGCGCATAAGCGAGCGCATCCTTCTGGCGGTCGCTGAACTCGGCCCGGCTCGCCAGTCCGGTCAGGGTATCGTGGCTGGCAAGATAATGGGATTGCTCGAGTGCGCGCCTGAGGTCTTCCTCGGTCCTCTTGCGCGCGGTGATGTCTTCAATGATGCTGATGATCGATTGCGGCATGCCGGTTCGAGTATCGCACCGCAGCGCCACCGACACGTCGACCCATAGAAACGCGCCGTGCTTGCGGATCAGGCGCCTTTCCGCGGAATAGGAGGCGATTTTCCCGGCAAGCAGCTGTTCGCGCTTGGCCTGTATGTCGCCCCGGTCGGCCGGGTGGGTAATGGCTGCGGCAGACAGTCCCGCAAGTTCCTCTCGCGTATAACCCAACATGTTGAGCAGCCTTGGATTTACGTGAATGAATTTGTCTTCCAGCGTGCATTCGGCAATGCCGATCGGCGCATTCTCGAACAGCAGGCGAAAGCGCTCCTCGCTCTGGCGCAAGGCGTCTTCGAAGCGCTTGCGCTCAGTCATGTCCCGTGTCAGTTTCACGAAGCCGCGCAGTACGCCGTCGCGGTCGCGCAGCACCGTAATCGTGACGGCGGCCCAGAAACGCGAGCCGTCCTTGCGCACCCTCCAGCCTTCTTCCTCGTAAGTCCCCTTGCTTGACGCAATTGCCAGGGCCCGGTCCGGCTTGCCGGCAGCCAGATCCTCGGCGCTGTAGAAGATCGAAAAATGGCGGCCGATGATCTCTTGCGCGCAGTAGCCCTTGAGCCGTTCGGCCCCGCGATTCCAATTGCTCACGTGGCCAGCCGGATCGAGCATGAAGAAAGCGTAGTCGGGTATCTGCGCGATGAGCAGTCCAAAGTCGGTGTCAGGGGACTTCTCATGTTCCATGATCGATATGCCCTTGGATCCGGAGAAAAGTTAAGCAATAAACAATAATTAGACCAAAGCGGCGGTTAAAAAGTTTTGCTGGACGGGGAGGCAAAAACGCTTGCAATCGACGCGGGTTTCGATCATAATCTAAATGAGAATTGTTCTCATTTAAAAAGGCCGCCAATGAGCAACCCCACCCCAGCCACGCCGCCAACTCCGGACATCGGGCGTCGCGCGTCCGAACCGGCGGTCCGGCTCGATAGCAAAGACTTGTTCGCGCAGGCAAACTGCGTCGAAATCGAGCACGATGGCAGGGTGTATCAACTACGTCTTACCCGCCTCAACAAGCTGATCCTGACCGCCTGAGCCGGCGCCAGCAGGATCTACCGCAGCCAGCCACCCTCTTGTCGGGCAGCCAGCCAACCACCCTCTTTACCGGAGAGTCGCATGGCACCCGATCTGCCCAATCCCGCATTGCTTGCATCGAACGGCGCTCGCGCCCAGCCCGAGCTGCTGGTCTCGGCCGTGCTGCACCTGATGTCGCACTACACCGCCAACGCCAGCGAAGCGGGCGCCTGCGTCAAGCTCGCGTCCGTGATCGAACGCCACCTGAAGGCGCTCGCCGAGCTGGAAGAACTGGCGCCGGTGCTGCGCGCAACCTGCGGCCAGTTGTCCGAGCAATGGGCGCTGGTGGTGGAAAAAACGCTGCCGCAGCCGCGCAAGGGCACGCTGTTCAACCGCCTGGTGCAGGGCGCGCGCGCGCTTTGATGACGCGCTAGCTGCCTGCCCCGGCGGCGGCGACGCAGTAATCGGTCATGGCGGCGATCACGCCGGGGTCCTCGCCCACCGCGCCGGCGACTTCGATCGCGACGGTGGGATGCTCGGCCTCGAGCTGCCCGACCATGAGCGGCAGGTCGCGCAGCAGGTGCCCGCCCTGCCCCAGGAACACCGGCACCACCGTGATCTCGGCAATGCCCTGCGCGGCC
>JBAQKU010000617.1:0-2018 GCA_049301315.1 Telluria sp. | reverse complement strand
GCCGAGCTCAAGGCGCTGCGCACGCGCGAAGCGCAATTGCAGCCCGGACAACCCAGGTCGGGCGCCATGCAGCGCGCCGACGGCAGCACCCAGGTCCGCCTGGGCGACAGCGGCATGGTCTATTCGGTGATGCGGCGCGACGCCAGCGGCAACCTGGTGATGGAATGCGTCACGGGCAGCCCGGCCGCCGACGCGGCCGTCAGGAACCGCAAGTCTGCCGCCAAGCGCGGCGAGGAGCAGCGCCCATGAGCCCCCTTCAGCACGCCGCCGCGGCGCTGGCGTTGTTGTGCGGCGCATGCGCCGCCCAAGCCGGCGCGACCATCACCATCGTCAACGGCAACGCGCCAGGCGAGGGCTTCAACGACCCGACCCCGCTGGCCCCGGTCGGCGGCAACGCCGGCACCACCCTGGGACAGCAGCGCCTGATCGCGTTCCAGCACGCCGCCGACATCTGGGCCAGCACCATCGACAGCAGCGTGCCGATCCGCGTCGGGGCCAGCTTCGTGCCGCTCTCGTGCACCGACTCGTCCGCGGTGCTCGGCTCGGCGGGAGCGAACGACATCTTCGCCGACTTTCCAGGCGCGCCCAAGCCGAACACCTGGTATCCGAGCGCACTGGCCAGCAAGCTGGCCGGCATGGACCAGGCTTCCCCGGACGAACCCCACATCCGGGCGCGCTTCAATTCGCGCCTCGGCCTGTTTCCCGACTGCTTGCCGGGCTCGTCGTTCTACCTGGGGCTCGACAACAAGCACGGCGACCTGATCGACCTGGTCTCGGTGCTGCTGCACGAAATGGGGCACGGCCTCGGCTTCCAGACCTTCACCGACGCCGAAACCGGGGAACAGATCGAGAACAAGCCGTCGGTCTGGGACCACTTCATGGTCGACAACCGCAGCAACAAGCTGTGGGCGAACATGAGCAACGCCGAACGCAAGGCCTCGGCCGTGAGCGGCGACGGCCTGTCGTGGAACGGCGCCAACGTCAGGTCGGCCGTGCCGTTCGTGCTGTCCCCGCAATCGCGCATGGCGATCGGCGGCGCGGCGGCCGGCGAGGCGAGCGGCAACTACGAGGTGGGCGACGCCTCGTTCGGCCCGGCGCTGGGGGAACCTGCCGTCAGCGGCCAGCTCATGCCGGTCGTCGACCAGGAAAACGGGAGCGGGCTGGCATGTGCGCCCCTGAGCGAGGCCAATGCGCTGGCCGTCAAGGGCAATGTGGCGCTGGTCGACCGCGGCGCGTGCGGCTTCACGGTCAAGGCCAGGAACGTGCAGGACGCGGGCGCGCGCGCGATGGTCGTGGCCGACAACGCCCCCGGCGCCGTGACCGGGTTGGGTGGCTCGGACGGAACCATCGTGATTCCCGCGGTGCGCATCACCCAGCAGGCGGGCGTGCGCCTCAAGGCCAAGCTGGCCAGCCGTTCGCCCACCGCATCGGGCGTCGTCGCCAGCCTCGGGATCAACCCCGACCGGCTGGCCGGCGCCGACCTGGCCAACCGCATCCTGCTCTACACGCCGGCCGAGTTTTCGCGCGGCTCCTCGGTGTCGCATTACAGCACCGACGCCAAGGCCAACCAGCTGATGGAGCCGGCCATCAACGGCGACCTGACGCGCGAGCTGAAACCGCCGCGCGACCTGAGCTATCCCTTGTTTATCGATATCGGGTGGTAGCGCTCGACCCCGGTTTCGCTCCTTGCTCACCTTGCGAACAACAATTGAAGTGCGACAGGCCTTCAGGCCTGTCGGTCTAAACAAGATTTGGAAGGGGTTTGAATCCTCTCCCAAATCGCTACGCGAAACCCCGGCCTTCAGATGCTGTCGCAAAAGGGGTGACGGAATCTCGTTAGCACCTTCAACACCGTCGTCTTCGCCATCGGCGAAACCGACTTCCCGCGAAGGAGGCTGTCGCAAAACGCCAAATGGACTTTGGCGAAGCCTGAAAAGCCGTCGTCTTCGCCATTGGCGAAACCGACTTCCCGCGCAGGCGGGAACCCAATTTAGCTGCTGTGACGCGGCGAAATTAGG
>JBAQKU010000616.1:0-1952 GCA_049301315.1 Telluria sp. | reverse complement strand
GTTCCCGCCTGCGCGGGAACGACGAGGGTAGGGGCGGGAACGACGGGACTAGCGGCGCGATCGACGAGGGTAGCGGCGGAAACGACGCCGTTTTACTGCATAATCCGTCCTCACGGTAGCGGCTGCTGGCAGCCATGTCGTCAACATTGTTACTTTTTAGGACGCGTATGACATCGCTGGCAGGCAAATCGGAGATGCGGTGTTAATCGGGATCTTGTGCGCGCTTGGCGCCTCGCTGGTGTGGGGCCTGGTCTTCATCGCCCCGCTGCTGCTGCCCGACTATCCCGGGATCGTGCTCTCGCTCGGGCGCTACCTGGCGTTCGGCGTGGTCGCGCTGGTGCCGGCATGGCTCGGCCGGCGCCGCATCGCGACCTTGTCGCGGGCCGACTGGCTGCGCGCGCTGCAACTCTCGTTCATCGGCAACCTGCTCTATTACGCCCTGCTGGCAAGCGCGATCCAGAAGGCCGACGCGCCGCTGCCGACGGTGGTGATCGGGACGCTGCCGGTGGCGATCGCGATGTATGCGAACTGGCTGTCCGGCCGCGGCCCGGAGGCGATCGCATGGCGCCGCCTTGCGCCTTCGCTGCTCATCATTCTTACCGGCCTGCTGTTCGTGAACGCCAGCGAGCTGTCGCAATTCGCGCGCACCGCACCCGGCCAGCGCAGCCTGGCCGACTACGCGCTCGGCTGCGCACTGGCGGCGCTGGCCGTGCTGGCCTGGACCTGGTACCCCGTGATGAATGCGCGCTACCTGAGGGCCAACCCGCACATCACGCCGATGGACTGGTCGACCGCGCAGGGCCTGGCGACACTGCCGCTGGCACTGGCCGGCTTCGTCGTCTATGGCGTGCTGGCCCACTTCGGCCTCACCAGTTTCGACTTTCCGCTGGGGCCGCAGCCACAGCGCTTCATCCTGCTCATGCTGCTCATCGGGCTGACCGCCTCCTGGCTCGGGATCCTGCTGTGGAACCAGGCCAGCCGGCGCCTTCCCACCTCGCTGGCCGGCCAGATGATGGTGTTCGAAACGCTGTTCGCCCTGCTGTATGCCTTCATGCTGCGCGGCGCCCTGCCCAGCGCGGCGACGGTGGGCGGCATTGCGCTGCTGTGCTACGGCGTGCTGCTCGGCGTGCGCTGCTTCCGGCGCCCCGCGCCCCAGTAGCGGCCAGTCTCCGATCCAATCGAATCGCGCTTGACGCGCACGTCCAAACGCGTACACTACCATCCATGCAGATGGCGTGTGGATGCCGCATCGATCGTAAACGGAGACAAATGAATACCCGCGACCCCAAACCGAAGATCGCCGAATCGGAAAAAATCACCATTAACCTCGGCCTGATCGACCTCGGCCAGATCGACCTGCTGGTCAGCGAGGGTTTTTACTCGAACCGCACCGATCTGATCCGCACGGCTATCCGCAACCAGCTCAATACCCACGCCGATGTGGTCAGGCAGACAGTGGCGCGCAAGAGCCTGGTGCTGGGAATGCACCATTTCTCGCGCGCCGACCTCGAAGCGGCGCTGGCGGCAGGCGAACGCCTGCAAATCCAGGTGCTCGGCATGGCCAGCATCGCCAACGACGTCACTGCCGAACTGGCGCTGGCCACCATCGAATCGATTCTTGTTCTTGGCGCGCTGCATGCAAGCGGCGCCGTCAAGACGGCCCTCGCGGCCCGCATCCTCTGATGCGCTTCAAAGGAAATTTTATGAAATTCAATCAAAAACTGTTCGCCCAGATGCGCAATGCAACCCGAAGCCTGCTTGGCGAGGGGCCCGGCGCCGCTACCAGCGCCATCCAGCGAGCCCTCAAGGGCCGGGGCCAGGCGCAGCAAGCGCAACAAGCCCAACCGATGCGCGACATCAATGCGCCGCCAGGCGGGCGGCAGGCGCCACGGCCAGTTCCGGAAAACGGCCCTGCGCCGCGCCCCGCCCCGGCCGCCAGGTCACCTTTTCCC